>NZ_JBITVD010000026.1:0-77069 GCF_044542805.1 Acidovorax sp. NPDC077693
TGGTCCAGCCGTTGGTACGCCAGCATCCGCGACTTCGCGGGCATGCTGGCCGAAGACATCAAGGTGCGCGAGTACCTGAAGGCCAAGCTCAAGAACGCCGCCGTGTCGCGCATCCTGATCGAGCGTCCTGCCAAGAACGCCCGCATCACGATTTACTCGGCACGTCCTGGCGTCGTGATCGGCAAGAAGGGCGAAGACATCGAGAACCTCAAGAAGGAACTCGCAGCTCGCCTGGGCGTGCCCGTCGCAGTGAACATCGAAGAAGTGCGCAAGCCTGAAATCGATGCCAAGCTGATCGCCGACAGCATCACGCAGCAGCTCGAAAAGCGGATCATGTTCCGCCGTGCCATGAAGCGCGCCATGCAAAACGCCATGCGTCTGGGTGCCCAAGGCATCAAGATCATGTCGTCCGGCCGTCTGAACGGTATCGAAATCGCACGTACCGAGTGGTACCGCGAAGGCCGTGTGCCACTGCACACCCTGCGCGCCGACATCGACTACGGCACCTCCGAAGCCAAGACCACCTACGGTGTGATCGGCGTGAAGGTGTGGGTCTACAAGGGCGATACGCTGGGTCGCAACGATCTGCCAGTGGCAGAAACGCCGCGTCCTGAAGAAGAGCGCCGTCCCCGTGGTCCTCGCCGTGATGGCCGCCCAGGTGGCGACCGTCCAGGCGCAGGCCGTGGTCCACGTCGTCCTGTCGGTGGCAACACCGCACCGGCCGACGGCAGCGACAAGCCAGCGGAAGCTGGTGGCGCTGATAACACCGCCGTTAAGCGCGTACGCAAAGTCGCCGCGCCCGCTACAGCAGCGGACGGAAAAGGAGAATAAGTATGCTGCAACCTGCTCGCCGCAAGTACCGCAAGGAGCAAAAGGGCCGTAATACCGGTGTCGCAACGCGGGGTGCCTCCGTTGCGTTCGGTGATTTCGGTCTGAAGTGCACCGATCGTGGCCGTCTGACGGCCCGCCAGATCGAAGCTGCACGCCGTGCGATTTCCCGTCACGTCAAGCGTGGCGGCCGTATCTGGATCCGCGTGTTCCCGGACAAGCCAATCTCTACCAAGCCCGCAGAAGTGCGTATGGGTAACGGTAAGGGCAACCCCGAGTACTACGTGGCCGAAATCCAGCCCGGCAAGATCGTTTTCGAAATCGTCGGTGTGCCCGAAGAACTGGCCCGTGAAGCGTTCCGCCTGGCTGCTGCCAAGCTGCCGCTGCGCACCACGTTCGTCAGCCGTCACATTGGCGCGTAATTCAGGAGAACAAGCAATGAAGACTACTGAACTGCGCCAAAAAGACGTCGCCGGCATCGAAGCCGAAATCAAGGCTCTGCAAAAGGCCCATTTCGGCCTGCGCATGCAGAAGGCTACGCAGCAACTGGGTAACACCAACACGCTGCGCACCACCCGCCGCGATATCGCCCGTGCCAAGACCATCCTTGCTGAAAAGCAAGCCGCCAAGTAAGGAGCCCCCTATGACGGAACCTAAAAAATCCCTCAAGCGCACCTTGGTTGGCAAGGTGGTCAGCGACAAGCGTCAAAAGACCGTGACTGTGCTGGTCGAGCGCCGTGTGAAGCACGAGCTCTACGGCAAGATCGTTGCGAAGTCGAGCAAGTACCACGCCCATGACGAAAATGGCGAGTACAAGCTGGGCGACGTGATCGAAATCACCGAGAGCCGTCCGCTCTCCAAGACCAAGAACTGGGTGGCTACCCGCTTGGTGCAAAAGGCCGGCCTGCTCTAAGCCCTTGCGGCTGATTGGCAGCACTGCCCTCCAGAACGACCCACAATGTGGGTCGTTTTGCTTTTGGGGGCCGCATTTTTGCAAGGCCTCGCATGCGGACGTGACAGCCAATCCGCCCATCCATCAAACCCACCAACCAACCCACAACCTAGGAGAGATCAATGATCCAAGTCGGTGACACCCTGCCCGCAAGCACCCTGATGGAGTATTCCGAAGTCGAAGGCGAAGGCTGCAGCATCGGCCCGAACGCCGTGCCGGTCGACAAGGCCACTGCAGGCAAGACCATTGCACTGTTCGCGCTGCCCGGCGCGTTCACACCCACCTGCTCGGCCAAGCACGTGCCTGGCTACCGCGACAAGGTCGAAGAATTCAAGGCGGCCGGCGTCGATGAGATCTGGTGCGTGAGCGTGAACGACGCCTTCGTGATGGGCGCCTGGGCGCGCGACCAGAAGACCGACGGCAAGGTGCGCATGCTGGCCGACGGCGATGCCGTGTTCGCCAAGGCCACCGGCCTCACGCTGGACCTGAACGGCAAGGGCCTGGGCCTGCGCAGCAACCGCTACTCCATGCTGGTCAAGGACGGCAAGGTGGTCACGCTGAATGTGGAAGCCCCGGGCAAGTTCGAAGTCAGCGACGCGGACACGCTGCTGGCCCAGGCCAAGGCATAACTCCGCTGACACCATGGCGCGTGATGCTATCTAAAACGTAGCATCACGTGCTGGATGATCAAGCGACGGCACCCTCAATGCCTCAGTAGATATCCACCTTGAGGTAATGCGCCCCGGCGATGGGGTTGTGATAGTACGGAGGAATTTCCTCGAACCCCAGGTCCGTGTAGAGCGCACGGGCCGATTCCATGTCGTCCAGCGTATCGAGCAGCACGCAGGCGTACCCCGCCTGCCGTGCGCGGTCGAGCATGGCTTCGGCCAGCTCGCGGCCCAGGCCGAAGCCGCGGAAGGCCTTGCGCACGTAGAGGCGCTTCATTTCGCTGGCGTTGGGATAGTCGGCGGTATCCAGGGGCCGCAGGGCGCAGCAGCCGGCGACTGCGCCATCGACCTTGGCCAGCAGCAGCGAGCCGCGTGGCTCTGCGTAGTCACCGGGCAGGTCGGCCATTTCGCCTTCGAAATCCTGAAAGCACAGGTCCACGCCCAGGGTGCTGGCGTATTCCCGGAAGATGTCGCGAACCTCCTGCATCTCGGCGTCCGAGGTGGGGGTCAGCAAGGTGACGGTGGGTTTGTCCACAACACGGTTGGTGCAAAACGACGGAAGCGGCAGTGTAGCGAGTCTGCTAGAACGAGGGCGCGCCGGCCAGTGTGGAGACCCACCAGGCCAGCGCTCCGCTGGCTGCGAGCACCACCAGTGCCACCAAGCGGCTGGCCCAGTCGTCGCGCGACGGGGCGGCGGGGGCTGCCAGGTCCTTGTCGCCGTGCACCATGGGTCGCACGATGCGCTGGCGCCGCACCAGTACGTAGAAGGCGATGGCCAGCAGGTGCAATACCACGAGGCCGATCACGAGGTACTGGCCGATCTCCTTGTGGTAGCTGGTGGCCTGGCCCACCACCGCGTTGGACACGAAGCGGGTGAGCGGCCCGGCGAACGCGATTTCATCGTCGCTGAGCAAGCCCGTGGCCACCTGCGCGATCAGCACCGCCAGCAGCCCGAACACCGACAGCGCACCCAGCGGGCTGTGGCCGACGCCATCTTCCGGGTGGGCAGAGCCTTTCAGATAGCGCACCAGGCGCCCCGGCGAGTACAAAAAGGACGTGAAACGCGACCACCGGCCGCCCACCAGCCCCCACACGATGCGAAACACCAGCAGGGCCAGCACCACATAGCCCAGCCGGAAGTGCCATTCCATGGCGTTGCCGCCGACCTTGGCGGTGACGACCAGTGCGATCACGCTGGCGGCCAGCGCCCAGTGGAAGAGGCGGACGGGAAGGTCCCAGATGCGTACGGTGTGCTGTGGCTGCGTCATGGTGGCTGCGGCGGCGTGGGTGGATGGGTGGGTGGGTAGGTCGGTGGGTGAGTGCGGGAAGGCTGCTCCGATGGATCGATACCCGGGCGATGGCCGCATTGTGCGGGAGAGCAGGCGCCGCGAAAAGCGCCCGGCGCACGCCAAAGCAGCACAAACAGCGCCAAACCGGCATACTGCCTGCGCTGGGAATCCGTTTCGTGATCTGGCGTGGGCCGCCATCGGTGCGCCTGCAGGGTCGCTGCCGGTTCCAAGCCGCCGATTCTTGTTCCCACCCCACGACAAAAAGGAAGTTCCCATGAAAGCAATCGCTGCGCTCGCCCTGGCTGCCGCCACCCTCGCCGTGTCGGCACCGGCCTCCGCCCAGTTCGCCAAGGCCGAAGACGCCATCAAGTACCGCCAGAGCGCGCTGTTCGTGATGGGCCAGCACTTTGGCCGCCTGGGCGCCATGGCCAACGGCCGCATTCCGTTCGATGCCAAGGCCGCACAGGAAAACGCCGACGTGGTGGCCCAGATGGCCAAGCTGCCCTGGGTGGCTTTCGGCCCTGGCACCGACAAGGGCGCCCCGACCAAGGCGCTGCCGGAGATCTGGACGGAGCAGGCCAAGTTCAAGGAACATGCCGAGAAACTGGAAGCCGAGTCGGTGAAGCTGGCGGCCGCCGCAAAGACGGGCAACCTGGACAACCTCAAGACCGCCTTCGGTGCCGCGGCCGGCACCTGCAAGGCGTGTCACGACAACTATCGCGCGAAGTAAAGTACACCCCCCCTGAGCGGCTGCGCCGCTCGGTGCTGGTCGCCAGAGGTGACAGCTCTTCGGGCCGTCCAAGGCTGCGCAGGCAGGCTCGGAGCCGCGGCCCTCAGCCCCTTCTCTCAAAGCGCTGCGCAATTCGGGATGGGGGACGACGCCAGCGCGGCGGGGCGGCCCTTGCGCGGCGTCCCTGGTCTAGGACGCAGCCGTTGCAAGCATTTGCTATCAATAAAATAGCTTTTAACGCTTCTCACATAAGCCAAAAGGCCGATTTCGTAAGAAATCGGCCTTATGTTTTGGAGGTGCAGTCGCGCCTCAGGTCTCTGCCAGCAGCTTCTCGATCAACTGGTGCAACTCGGGGAAGTTAGGCGCGCCGACGTAGGTCTTCACGATCTCGCCGCGCTTGTTCACGATGAAGGTCGAGGGAGTCAGGCGCACGTCGCCCCAGGCCTTGGCGACGTTGCCGGTGTTGTCGATGGCGACCTTGAAAGGCAGCTTGCGGGTTTCCGCAAAATTCACCACGTAGCTCGGTGGGTCGTAGCTCATGGCCACGGCCAGGGTGTCGAACCCCTGGCTGTTGTACTTGTTGTAGGTGGAGATGATCTCGGGCATCTCGGCCACGCAGGTGGTGCAGCTCGTGGCCCAGAAGTTGACCAGCGTCACCTTGCCCTTGAGGTCGGTGGTCGACTTGCTGGTGCCGTCCAGCAGCACGAACGTCGATTCGGGCGCGGTGGAGCGGCCCGTGTCCAGGTACACATAGGCGCCCACGGCAGAGAACGCCGCCACCGCCACACCCGCCGCCCAATGTTTGATTGCCATGACTTTCGCTTTCGTCCATCCGTCGATGCTGAAACTGCCGGCCGCCCTTCGTTCCGCCTGACTGACGCCACTGCCTGCAGGCCTGCCGGTGAAGGCACCGCCCGAGGCAGATTGTGCCGGACCGGGCATTGCGGCGCTGGCGCAAAGCCCTGAGACCCCGCCGCCAACCATCGGATGGAGCGGCGCCGCGGGCAAAAGTTCTGCGCGCAGCATGATCTGGCGCAAACCAGGAGCGCTCTGCCGATAATGGGCCGATGAAATGGACACTGACCGGGGCCCGGGCCCTGCCGCTGATGCTCTCGGTATCCGTCGCGCTGGGGCTGATGATGATGATGATGGGCTGCAGCCCGGCGCTGAACTGGCGCAGCGTGCCGCTGCCTGAGGCCGCGATCACCATCACGCTGCCCTGCAAGCCCGACCAGGCCACGCGTGCGGTCGAGCTGGCCGGTATGCCGGTCGAGCTGGCCATGACGGGCTGTGACGCCGACGGCGCCACGCTGGCCGTGTCGCACACCGCGCTGGCCGACCCATCGCAGGCAGGCGCTGCCCTCACGCACTGGCGCGCCGCAGTCCTTGCCAACCTGGGGCCCGCAGCCGCCGCGTCGGCCACCGACACGCCCTACACACCCACGGGGGTGCTGCCCCTGCCGCAGTCGGTGCGCACGGTGGTGCAGGGCCAGCGGGCTGACGGCAGCGCGGTCAGTGCGCAGGGCGTGTGGTTCGCGCGGGCCGTGGGGCCGCAGGTGCGGCTGTACCACGCGGTGGTCTACACCGCCAAGCCGCGCCCCGAGGTGGCGGACAACTTCTTCGCCGGGATCGCCTTCCAATGACGGGCGCGCCCCACCTGTTGCCGCGGCGGGCGGCCATCATCGTCTTTCTCGCCTTTGCGTTCGCATACTTTCTGTCGGCGCTGGTGCGGGCCGTGACCGCCACGCTGGCGCCCACCCTGGCGCAGGAATTCTCGCTGCATGCCAGCGACCTGGGCCTGCTGGCGGGCGGGTACTTCCTGGGCTTTGCGGCCACGCAGCTGCCGCTCGGTACCTGGCTGGACCGGCACGGGCCCCGCAAGGTGGCGCTCGGATTTTTGGGCGTGGCGGTGGTGGGCAGCCTGGTGTTTTCGGTGGCCACGGGGTTTTCGGGCCTGCTGGCCGGGCGCGTGCTGTGCGGCGCGGGCGTCAGTGCCTGCCTGATGGCGCCGCTCACCGGCTACCGCCGCTGGTTCGAGCCCACCACGCAGATGCGCGCCAACTCCTGGATGCTCATGACGGGCTCGCTCGGCATGGTGGCGTCCACGCTGCCGGTGCAGTGGGCGCTGCCGCTGGTGGGCTGGCGCCCGCTCTTTTGGGGCCTGGCCGCGCTGATCGCGGTGTCGATGGTGGTGATTGCCGTCTGGGTGCCGGGGTGGGCGGCTGCAGGGCAGGGCGGGGCGGACTCGTCGGCAGGCCGCCGAGATGCGCCGCCGCCCGAGGCGCCGGGCTATGCGGTGGTGTGGAGCCATGCGTACTTCCAGCGGCTGGCCCCGCTGGGCTTCTTCGTCTACGGCGGCATGGTGGCCATGCAGACGCTGTGGGCGGGCCCGTGGATGCAGCGCGTGGCGGGCTACACGCCGCTGGAGTCGGCCACGGGGCTGTTCTGGATCAATGTGTCCATGCTGTGCACCTTCTGGACCTGGGGCATGGTCAACCCGTGGCTGCTGCGCAAGGGACTGGGGCCCGACCGGTTGATGGCGGCGGGGCTGCCGTTCTCGCTGCTGATCCTGCTGGCCATCATCGTGGCCGGCCCGCGGGCCGGCGGCGGGGCCTGGGCGCTGTTTTGCGTGTCGTGCACCTTTGTCTCGCTGTCGCAGCCGGCCGTGGGCATGGCGTTCTCGCAGGCGCTGGCGGGGCGGGCGCTGTCGGCCTACAACCTGGTGATCTTCGCGGGCGTGTTCGTGGTGCAGTGGGGCATCGGGCTGGCCGTGGATGCGTTCGCCGCGCTGGGGATGGACACCGTCCCGTCCTTCCAGGCCGCCATGGGGCTGTTCCTCGCGTGCAACGTCTCGGCCTATGCGTGGTTCATGCTGCGGGGGCGGCGCCATAATGTGCTCCAAACATCCGTCCCATGAGCACCACCAGCATCCTCCTCATCGCCCACGCCCCGCTGGCCCATGCACTGCGTGAATGCGCGCTGCATGTGTTCCCCGACTGCGGCAGCAGCGTGGCCGCGCTGGACGTGCCGCCCAACCAGCCGCCCGAAGAGTCGCTGGCCCAGGCGCGCATCCTGCTGGACCAGCTGGGCACCGACTCCACCCTGGTGCTCACCGACGTGTTCGGAGCCACCCCCTGCAACATCGCGCAGCGCCTGACCGACGGCGTGCGATCGCGCCTGGTGACGGGCGCCAACCTGCCCATGCTGCTGCGCGCAGTCAGCTACCGCAGCGAGCCGCTCGACTCGGTGGTGAACCGCGCGGTGGTGGGGGGCACGCAGGGTGTGATGCAGGTGGCGATCTCCGCGCCGCAGAACCAGAACCGCCGTAATTCCCATGATCAAGACACGTACGACCATCAGCAATAAATTGGGCCTGCACGCCCGCGCCTCGGCCAAGCTGACCAAGCTGGCAGGCAGCTTTCCCTGCGACGTGTTCATGAGCCGCGGTGACCGCCGCATCAACGCCAAGAGCATCATGGGCGTGATGATGCTGGCCGCCGGCATGGGCACCGAGGTCGAGGTCGAGACCAGCGGCGACCGCGAGCAGGAAGCCATGGATGCGCTGCTGGCCTTGATCGCCGACAAGTTCGGCGAGGGTGAGTGAGCTGTTCGGCTGCCCATTTTTCATCACCCTGTTGAACCTGTAGCCCCACCACCATGACCTTTTCCGTCCACGGTCTCGCAGTCGCCCGGGGCATCGCCATTGGCCGTGCGGTGCTGGTGGCATCGAGCCGCGTGGACGTGGCCCACTACTTCATCCAGGCCGAGCAGATCCCGGCCGAGATCGAGCGCGTGCGCCAGGGCCGCAATGCCGTGGTCGAAGAGCTGCAGCGCCTGCAGGCCGACATGCCCGCCGACGCGCCGCACGAGCTGACCGCGCTGCTCGACGTGCACCTGATGCTGCTGCAGGACGAGGCCCTGACCGGTGGCGTCAAGCACTGGATCACCGAGCGTCTGTACAACGCCGAGTGGGCGCTGACCACGCAGCTCGAAGTCATCGCGCGCCAGTTCGACGAGATGGAGGACGAGTACCTGCGCGAGCGCAAGGCCGACCTGGAGCAGGTGGTCGAGCGCATCCTGCGCTACATGAAGGGCGTGGCCAGCCCCGTGGCGCCGCCGCCCAGCAGCCCGCGGCGGCACAAGCAGCTGGGGCTGCAGCAAGACCTGCTGCTCGACGAGACCGTGGACGTGCCCCTGGTGCTGGTGGCGCACGACCTGTCGCCCGCCGACATGCTGCAGTTCAAGCAGAGTGTGTTCGCCGGCTTCGTGACGGACGTGGGCGGCAAGACATCGCACACCGCCATCGTGGCGCGCAGCATGGACATCCCGGCCGTGGTGGGCGCGCGCGCTGCCAGCCAACTGGTGCGCCAGGACGACTGGGTCATCATCGACGGCGACGCGGGCGTGGTCATCGTCGACCCGTCGCCCATCATCCTGGCCGAGTACGGCTTTCGGCAGCGCCAGGTCGAGCTCGAACGCGAACGCCTGGCCCGGCTGCGCCATACGCCCGCCGTCACGCTCGACGGGCACAAGATCGAGCTTTTGGCCAACATCGAGCAGCCCGGCGACGCCGCCGCCGCCGTGCGTGCCGGTGCCGTGGGCGTCGGGCTGTTCCGCAGCGAATTCCTGTTCATGGGCAAGACGGGCAACCTGCCCGGCGAGGACGAGCAGTACCGCGCCTATTGCGAGGCCATCGACGGCATGCAGGGCCTGCCCGTGACCATCCGCACCATCGACGTGGGGGCCGACAAGCCGCTGGACAACAAGGCCCACAAGGACAGCTACCTGAACCCGGCCCTGGGCCTGCGCGCCATCCGCTGGAGCCTGGCCGACCCGAGCATGTTCCGCACGCAGCTGCGGGCCGTGCTGCGCGCCGCGGCACGCGGCAAGGTCAACCTGCTGTTCCCCATGCTGGCCCACACGCACGAGATCCAGCAGACGCTGGCCCAGGTCGAGCTGGCCCGCGCCGAGCTGGACGCCCGCGGCGAGCCCTACGGCGATGTGGAGCTGGGCGCGATGATCGAGGTGCCGGCCGCGGCGCTCATGGTGCGCACCTTCCTCAAGTACTTCGACTTCTTGTCCATCGGCACCAACGACCTGATCCAGTACACCCTGGCCATCGACCGCGCCGACGAAGCCGTGGCCCACCTGTACGACCCGCTGCACCCCGCCGTGCTGCGCCTGGTGGGCGATGTGATCGCCGAGGGCCACCGCCAGGGCAAGAGCGTGTGCGTGTGCGGCGAGACCGCCGGCGACGTGACCATGACGCGCCTGCTGCTGGGCCTGGGCCTGCGCAGCTTCTCCATGCACCCGGCGCAGATCCTGGCCATCAAGCAGGAGGTGCTGCGCGCCGACACGCGCAAGCTCGCGCCGTGGGCGCAGCAGGTGCTCGAGGGGGACGAGCCAGGGACCCTGCTGGCGTCCTGACGTGCCTCCCCGCTGTGCGGTGGGCGATTGGTAATTGGTAATTGTGGTGGTTGCTATTTAATTCATAGCTGCTTGCGCTTTCTGGATAAGCGGTAGAGGCCTTTGGGATTCAATATCTGGCGGCTGGCCGCGGCCCTTGGCAACCCGGCGCAACGCTGCGCACCCGTCGCGACGCTTACACATCTGATCGAGCCGTCCATGCAGCCCACCGCCCCCGCAGACCCCTCCCTTATCGACTCGCCCCAGGCGCTCCAGCGGCTGCTGGCCACGCTGGGCCTCGTCGTGCTGGGCAACAGCAGCATGTACGTGGTGTCGGTGGTGCTCCCCGCCGTGCAGAGCGAGTTCGGCATTGGCCGCGCGAGCGCGTCGCTGCCCTACACGCTGATGATGGTGTGCCTCGGCCTGGGCGGGCTGCTCACGGGCCGGCTGGCGGACCGCCATGGCCTGACCCCGGTGCTGTGGCTGGGCGCGCTGGCCGTGTTCGGCGGCTTCCTGGGCGCGAGCCTGTCGGGCAGCATCTGGGCCTTCGGCCTGGCCCACGCCATCATGGGCTTCATCGGCGGGTCTTCCACCTTCGCGCCCCTGCTGGCCGACACGGCCCTGTGGTGGAGCCGGCGGCGCGGCATCGCGGTGGCGGTGTGCGCCAGCGGCAACTACGTGGCGGGCGCTGTCTGGCCGCCCATCGTGCAGTACGGCATCGACACCATCGGCTGGCGGCCCACTTACATGGCGCTGGGCGCCGTCTGCGGTGCGGGCATGCTGGCCCTGTCGCTGCGCATGCGCCAGCGCCCGCCGGCCATCCCGGCGCAGGCCACGGGTACCGTTGCCAGTGCCACGGCGGTGGACCGCAGCCTTCCCTTCGGCCTGGCGCCGGGCACCGCGATGGCGCTGCTGTGCGTGGCCGGCGGGGCGTGTTGCGTGGCCATGGCCATGCCCCAGGTCCACATCGTCGCCTACTGCACCGACCTGGGCTTCGGCGCCGCGCAGGGCGCGCAGATGCTGTCGCTCATGCTCGCCTGCGGCATCGTGAGCCGCCTGGTCTTCGGCCTCATCTGCGACCGCATCGGCGGCATCCGCACGCTGCTCCTGGGGTCTGCGCTGCAGGGCGTGGCGCTGCTGCTGTTCCTGCCCTACGACGGCCTGGTGCCGCTGTACGTGATCTCGGCGCTGTTCGGGCTGTTCCAGGGCGGCATCGTGCCCACCTACGCCATCATCGTGCGCGAGCACTTTCCGCCCAGCCAGGCCAGCGTGCGCGTCGGCGCCGTGATCATGGCCACGCTGGTCGGCATGGCGCTGGGCGGCTGGCTGTCGGGCTGGATCTTCGACCTGACCGGCAGCTACCACGCTGCCTTTCTGAACGGCATCGGCTGGAATCTGCTGAACCTCTCCATCACCGGCTGGCTGTTTCTGCGCCTGCGCAGCCAGCACGCAGCCGCGCATGGTACGGTGCTATCAAAATAGGAGCTGCCAGCGCTTGCTGATCGAGCGGCAGCTCCCCATTTCACTCACATCGTTCAAAACAGGGCGCGCCCAATGCCAGCGCTCCCGTGGATCTGGCTCGGCCAGTCCACCGGGTGCGTCCCCCCTCGGGGGGGAGGCGCGCAGCGCCTCAGGGGGGCTTCACTTCGCCCGCATTCCCATGATGGCTGCGCTGATGATCATGGCCGTGGCCAGCGCAATGCTCCAGCTGAACGTCCGCCCGCTCACCACGATCAGCAGGCTGGTGGAAGCCAGCGGCGTGATGTAGCTCAGGATGCCGATGTGCCGCGCGTCGCCCAGCTTCAAGGCCTTGTCCCACAGGAAGAACGAGGCCCCCAGCGGCCCCAGGCCCAGCAAGGCCAGCAGTGCCCAGTCGCGCGGCTGCAGCGCCACCGACGGCTCCAGCGCCACATGGCACAGCAGCGACAGCACGCCCGACACCAGCCCGAACAGGCCGATGGCCGTGGTCGGGAACGCCGCCACCCGCTTGGTCAGCAGCGAGTAGGTGGACCAGATGAACGCGGCCGCCAGCGCGGGCAGGTAACCCCAGGCCAGCGTGCCGCTCAACTCCCGGCCGCCGGCGATGGCAATCGCCGCGCCGCCAAAGCCCAGCAGCGCCGCCAGCACGTGCGGCAGGCGCAGCGACACGCCGGGCAGCACCACGGGTGCGAGCACCACGATGAACAGCGGCCACAGGTAGTTGACCAGATTGGCCTCCACCGGCGGCGCATGGCGCAGCGCGATGAACAGCAGGAAGTGGTACGCGAACAGGCCGTACACGCCCAGCGCGAGCGTGCGCAGCGGAATGCGCCACTGCGACGGATCGCGCACCACGAACGGCCAGGCCGGCACGCTGCCGATGATGAGCGCGATGCCCGTGAGGAGGAACGGCGGCACATGGGTGAGCGACACCCCCAGCGACGCGAGCGAGGCCCACAGCGCAATGGCGCCCAGGGCGTAGAGATTGGCTTGCATGCCGCCGACTGTATGCGCACCGGGCCGCCGGCATCGTCGCGCAACTATGGCGTGTCGTCGCGCAAGAGGGGGAGGGCCAGGCGCCTGCGGCTGCTACGGCCCCGCGCGGCGCAGCGCTGCGGTCAGCGCCGACGGCGATCGGTAGCCCGTGCGCCGCGCCACCTCGGCCACCGCCATGCCGCTGTCGCGCAGCAGCCGCGCCTGCGCCAGCCGCTGGCCGCGCAGCCAGGCCATGGCGCTGATGCCCAGGTCATCGCGGCAGCGTGCTGCGAACTGGCTCGCGCTCAGGTGCACCCGTGCGGCGAGGTCTGCCACGGTGATGTGTGCATCCCCCTGCTGTGCAGCCCAACCCTGCAGTTGGGCCCAGTCGATGGTCCTGCGCCGGGACGCAGGCCCTGCAGTGCCGCTGTGCGCCGCTGCGGGTGCCGGCAGGGCCTGCCAGGCTTCCAGAAGCAACGCGGGGCCGTGGGCCTGGGCCATCGGAAGGCCCTGCTGCAAGGCGCTCGCCAGGTAGTGGACCAGCGCCAGTGCCGGCGCGGGAGGCTTTGCGCATTGCGACCACGCGTGGTCCGGGCTGTCGAGCACCAGGCACACGCTTCCGTGGCGGGATTCGAAGTCGTGGCGGGCTCCGGGTTCAATCACGTATCCGCTGCCAGGGGCGACGCGCAGGCCGCGCCCCTCCACTTCCAGTTCCAGCGCACCGGACACACCCATCAACACCTGGAAATGCCCATGGCTGTGGCTCCCCGGCGAGGCACCGTAGCTGCGCAGCGACAGGCTCGGCGCAGCGGTGGAGTCCATGGCAGCCGGGGTGCGGTATCAGACGCCAGCGGCGTGCGCCTGCTGGTCGGCGTGGTAGCTCGAGCGCACCATGGCGCCCACGGCCGCGTGGCTGAAGCCCATCTTGTAGGCCTCTTCCTCGAACATCTTGAAGGTGTCGGGGTGCACGTAGCGGCGCACCGGCAGGTGGCTGTTGCTGGGCGACAGGTACTGGCCGATGGTCAGCATGTCGATGTCGTGCGCGCGCATGTCGCGCATCACCTGCAGGATCTCTTCGTCGGTCTCGCCCAGGCCGACCATGATGCCGCTCTTGGTCGGCACCTTGGGGTGCAGCGCCTTGAACTTCTTGAGCAGGTTCAGGCTGAACTGGTAGTCCGACCCCGGGCGCGCTTCCTTGTACAGGCGGGGCGCGGTCTCCAGGTTGTGGTTCATCACGTCGGGCGGCGCGGCCTTGAGGATCTCGAGCGCGCGGTCGTCGCGGCCACGGAAGTCGGGCACCAGGATCTCGATCTGCGTGGTGGGCGACAGCTCGCGGATGTTCTGGATGCATTCGACGAAGTGGCCGCTGCCGCCATCGCGCAGGTCGTCGCGGTCCACGCTGGTGATCACCACGTATTTGAGGCGCAGCTGGGCAATGGTGCGGGCCAGGTTCAGCGGCTCGTCCTTGTCCAGCGGGTCGGGGCGGCCATGGCCCACGTCGCAGAACGGGCAGCGGCGCGTGCACTTGTCGCCCATGATCATGAAGGTGGCCGTGCCCTTGCCGAAGCATTCGCCGATGTTGGGGCAGGACGCTTCCTCGCACACCGTGTGCAGGTTGTTCTGGCGCAGGATGTCCTTGATCTCGTAGAAACGCGTGGTGGGCGATCCCGCCTTCACGCGGATCCACTCGGGCTTCTTGAGGACTTCGCCCTGTTCCACCTTGATCGGAATGCGCGACAGCTTGGCCGCGGCCTTCTGCTTGGCCAGCGGGTTGTACGTTTCGGTGGATTGCGCTTCGCGGACGACTTCAGGGGTGCTCATGGCGTGTAGGCAGCGTGGTGGAGGTCAAGGCGCAAGGCGGATGCTGAGCTGCTGGCCCAGCACCTGCGCGGCTTCGTCCCAGGTGGTGTGGACCCCGATTGTAGAAAGGTCCACCGTTTGCAATCCTGCGTAACCGCAAGGGTTGATGCGGCCGAAGGGTTCCAGGTCCATCGCCACGTTGAGCGCGACGCCGTGGTAGGTGCAGTGCCGGCTCACCTTGATGCCCAGCGCGGCGATCTTTCCCAAGCCGTCGAAGTCGGGCTCCGGCGGCGCGCCATCCACGGCGCGCTTTTGCGGGCGCTGGGGCAGCATCGCGTGGCTGTGCGGGTCGGCAAGGCGGACGTAGATGCCCGGTGCGCCCGCCACGCGGTGGCCCGTCACGCCGAAATGCGCCAGGGTGCGGATCACCGCTTCTTCGACCCGGTAGACATACTCCTTGACGAAATAGCCGGCCCGTCGCAGGTCGACCAGCGGGTAGGCCACGACCTGCCCGGGGCCATGGAAGGTGACCTGGCCGCCCCGGTTGGTCGGCACCACCGGAATCTCGCCGGGCTGCAGCAGGTGGTCGCTCTTGCCCGCGATGCCCTGGGTGTACACGGGGGCGTGCTCGCAGAGCCAGAGCGCATCCGGGCTGCCGTCCGCGCGCGTGGCGGTGTAGTCCTGCATGGCCTGCACGGTGGCGGCATAGTCCACCCGGCCCAGCGTGCGGATCTCGATGCTCATGCGCTGCGGCCGCTCAGAGAACGATCTTCACCAGCGGGTGCGAAGACAGTGCGGTGTACAGGCCGTCCAGCTGTTCGCGGCTGGTGGCGGTGATGGTGATGGTTATTCCGAGGTAATTGCCGGCCCGGCTGTCGCGCAGTTCAATGGTGGCGGCGTCGAAGGTCGGGTCGAACTGGCGGGCCAGTTCGGTGACGGCGTGCACGAAGCCGTCCACCTTGGCGCCCATGACCTTGATCGGGAAGCTCGAGGGGTACTCGATCAAGGAGTCCTTGCGCGAGTCGTTAGGCTTAGGGGTGTCGTGGCCGTTCGCTGGCGGCTGGGAGGAAGAGGTCATGGTGAGCAGTGCTTCGGTTTCTATAGCGGGAAAGCCTTGTCCATTGTGCGCCAAAGTGGTGAGCGTGCCAGGCCGAGAGCCTGCAGATGTGCGCCGACGCGGTGCGTGCCTGCACCCGCCGGGTGCACGGGAACTGTCGCGCCGTCGCACACCGGAGCACGCAAGTGCACAGTTTTCGGCGCACGATTGCGGGTCTTTGCTGACCTACATGGGTTTTTACTTATAATTAGAGGCTTTGTGAAAGTTTCGGTCTGTAACGCGGGCGTCATTCAACAATGAAAACAATCGCTCCTGAGACGGAAACTGAGGCTGATGAATCCGACTTCAAGCCCCTGACTGCCCAAGAGGCCGAACAGTGGCGCAGTCGCCACCTTCCCATCTCGGTGTGGAAGGTAGTGCTGGGCCAGGCGGTGGTTGGAATGCTGGTGGCCCTCGGGGCCTGGATTCTGACGGGCAGGGTGTCGGTGGGCTGGTCTGCAGCGTACGGCGCTCTGGCGGTGGTCTTGCCGGCGGCCTTGTTTGCACGGGGGGTGCTGCGCCACAAGGCGTCTGCCAATCCGCGTGCAGCCATGGTGGGATTCTTCGGCTGGGAAATTGCCAAGATTGTGTTGACGGTGCTGCTGCTCGCAGCGGCGCCCCGGCTCGTGCCGGGCTTGAGCTGGATCGCTTTGCTGGTAGGCATGGTGATCACAATGAAAACGTACTGGGTGGCACTGATGGTGCGGCCCGGTGTTCGAAAAACCGATTGATAGTTACAAGAGAGTTGTCCGATGGCCGCAGAAGCGCACGCTCCGACTGCAAGTGAATACATCGTTCACCACCTGCAGCATCTTCAAAACGTCAACCAGACCAAGATCGTCGACTTCACGGTCATCAACTACGACTCCATCATCGTGGGTTTGGTTCTGGGTGCCCTCACGCTTTTGATCCTGTGGTCAGCTGCCCGTAAGGCAACGTCTGGCGTGCCCGGCCGTTTCCAGGCGGCGGTGGAAATGCTGGTCGAGATGGTGGACAACCAGGCCAAGGCCAACATCCACAACGCCGAAAGCCGCAAGTTCATCGCCCCCCTGGGCCTGACGGTGTTCGTCTGGATCTTCCTGATGAACTTCATGGACATGCTGCCCGTGGACCTGCTGCCCGCCATCTGGGCCCAGATCTACGGCGCCGCCGGCCATGATCCGCACCACGCCTACCTGCGCGTCGTGCCCACGGCCGACCTGTCCACCACCCTGGGCCTGGCATTCGCCATCCTGATCCTGCGCTTTTGGTACAGCGTCAAGATCAAGGGCGCCGGCGGCTGGGCGCACGAACTCGTGTCGGCACCCTTCGGCACCAGCAAGAATCCCATCTTCGCCCTCATCCTGGGCGTGGTCAATCTGCTGATGCAGATCATTGAATATGTGGCCAACACCGTATCGCATGGCATGCGGTTGTTCGGCAACATGTACGCCGGTGAACTGGTGTTCATGCTGATCGCCCTCATGGGTGGCGCAGCTGCACTGTCGCTGTCGGGTGTGCTGCTGCCTGTGGGCCACGTCATCGCTGGCACCATCTGGACGCTGTTCCACATTCTGGTGATTTCGCTGCAAGCCTTCATCTTCATGATGCTTGCGCTGATCTACCTCGGTCAGGCGCACAACGCGCACTAACGGTTCCCTTTTCGTTTCTCTTTCCTTTTCAACTTTTCTTTTTTAACTCAGGAGTCATCATGGAAAACATTCTCGGTCTCGTCGCTCTGGCTTGTGGTCTGATCGTTGGCCTCGGCGCTATCGGCGCTTCCATCGGCATCGCGCTGATGGGCGGCAAGTTCCTCGAATCGTCGGCACGTCAGCCTGAGCTGATCAACGAACTGCAAACCAAGATGTTCATCTTGGCAGGTCTGATCGACGCTGCGTTCCTGATCGGTGTTGCTATCGCTCTGCTGTTCGCTTTCGCCAACCCCTTCGCTTCCACGTTCTTGGCCAACCTGCCCAAGTAATTCCCGTTCAACGCCACTCTAGAAAGGTGTTGCCGTGAGTATCAACGCGACCCTGTTCATTCAGGCCATCGTCTTCCTGATCCTGGTGTGGTTCACGATGAAATTCGTGTGGCCCCCGATCGCGAAGGCGTTGGATGAACGAGCCCAGAAAATCGCCGAAGGCCTCGCTGCTGCCGACCGTGCCAAGTCCGAACTGACCGCTGCCAACCAGCGCGTCGAGAAGGAACTGTCACAGGCACGCAACGAAACGGCCTCGCGTCTTGCGGACGCCGACCGACGTGCCCAGGCCATCATCGAAGAAGCCAAGGCACGCGCCACGGAAGAAGGCAACAAGATCGTTGCTTCCGCCCGTGCCGAAGCCGAACAGCAAACGGTGCAAGCCCGCGAAGCCCTGCGTGAGCAGGTCGCCGCGCTGGCCGTCAAAGGTGCAGAGCAGATTCTCCGCAAGGAAGTCAATGCCGGCGTTCACGCCGACCTGCTCAACCGCCTGAAGACCGAGCTGTAAGGGGACACACATGGCTGAACTCGCCACCATTGCCCGCCCTTACGCCGAAGCCCTGTTCAAGGCCGCTACCGCGGGTGCGGGCATGGACCTGGCCAGCACCGCTGACTGGGTCGATGAACTGGCGGCCATTGCCGCCAACCCCCAGTTGCGTCTGCTGGCGGACAACCCCAAGGTGACGGCAGACCAGGTGTTTGCCGTCTTCACGGGTGTTGCGCGTTCGGCACTGCCTGACACGGCCAAGAACTTCCTGCGCACGATCATCGACAACGGGCGCCTCGCCGCGCTGCCGGAAGTCGCTGCACAGTTTCGTACCCTCGTGAATGGCCGCAGCGGATCTTCGGATGCTGTGGTGCACAGCGCTTTCCCGATGGACGCTGCAGCACTGGCTGAGGTCGGCTCGGCGCTCGAAAAGCGCTTTGGCCGCAAGCTCAACCTCACTGCTCAGCTGGACCAGTCCCTGATCGGTGGCATTCGCGTAGTGGTGGGTGACGAGGTGCTGGACACTTCGGTCAAGGCCCGTCTTGAACAAATGAAAGCGGCCCTCACCGCGTAACGCGCGGCGAGGACAGCGAACCAAAGAAAGAAGGAAAGAGTCATGCAACTCAATCCCGCAGAAATTTCTGAACTCATCAAGAGCCGCATCGAAGGTCTGGCCGCCAGCACCGATATCCGCAATCAGGGTACCGTGGTGTCCGTGTCCGACGGTATCGTGCGCGTTCACGGCCTGTCGGAAGTGATGGCCGGTGAAATGCTCGAGTTCCCTGCCACCAAGGACGGCCAGCCCTCCTACGGCCTAGCCCTGAACCTCGAGCGCGACTCCGTCGGCGCCGTGATTCTGGGTGAGTACGAACACATCTCCGAAGGCGACACCGTCAAGTGCACGGGCCGCATTCTGGAAGTGCCGGTCGGCCCCGAGCTGGTCGGCCGCGTGGTGAACGCCCTGGGCCAGCCGATCGACGGCAAGGGTCCCATCAACGCCAAGCTCACCGACGTGATCGAAAAGGTCGCTCCGGGCGTGATCGCCCGTAAATCGGTGGACCAACCCCTGCAGACCGGCCTGAAGTCCATCGACTCCATGGTGCCCGTGGGCCGTGGCCAGCGCGAGCTGATCATCGGTGACCGCCAGACCGGCAAGACCGCTGTCGCCATCGACGCCATCATCGCCCAGAAGGGCCAGGGCGTGACGTGTATCTACGTCGCCATCGGCCAGAAGGCTTCGTCGATCAAGAACGTGGTGCGCGCGCTGGAACAAGCCGGCGCCATGGACTACACGATCGTGGTGGCCGCATCGGCCTCCGAATCGGCTGCCATGCAGTACGTGTCGGCCTACTCCGGCTGCACGATGGGCGAATACTTCCGCGACCGCGGCCAGGACGCCCTGATCGTTTACGACGATCTGTCCAAGCAAGCCGTGGCCTACCGCCAAGTTTCGCTGCTGCTGCGCCGCCCACCAGGCCGCGAAGCCTACCCTGGCGACGTGTTCTATCTCCACAGCCGCCTGCTCGAGCGCGCAGCCCGTGTGAACGCCGACTACGTCGAAGCCTTCACCAAGGGTGAAGTCAAGGGCAAGACCGGTTCGCTGACCGCACTGCCTATCATCGAAACGCAAGCCGGCGACGTGTCCGCCTTCGTTCCGACCAACGTGATCTCGATCACGGACGGCCAGATCTTCCTGGAAACCAGCCTGTTCAACGCCGGTATCCGCCCCGCCATCAACGCCGGTATCTCGGTGTCGCGCGTCGGTGGTGCCGCCCAGACCAAGCTGGTGAAGAACCTGTCCGGCGGTATCCGTACCGACCTGGCCCAGTACCGTGAACTGGCTGCGTTCGCGCAGTTCGCTTCCGACCTGGACGAAGCCACCCGCAAGCAGCTGGACCGCGGTGCCCGCGTGACCGAACTGCTCAAGCAGGCACAGTACAGCCCGCTGCCCATCTCGCTGATGGGTGCCACGCTGTTCGCTGTGAACAAGGGCTTCATGGACGATATCGACGTCAAGAAGGTTCTCGACTTCGAACACGGTCTGCACCAGTTCCTGAAGACCAGCCACGCAGCACTGCTGGCCAAGCTGGAACAGGCCAAGGCCATGGACAAGGATGCAGAAGCCGAATTGACCGCCGCAGTCGCAGCGTTCAAGAAGTCGTTCGCTTAAACCGGACGAGGAGCGATCATGGCAGCAGGCAAGGAAATACGCGGCAAGATCAAATCGGTGGAAAACACCAAGAAGATCACCAAGGCCATGGAAATGGTGGCTGCATCCAAAATGCGCAAGGCGCAGGAACGGATGCGGGCTGCCCGCCCTTACAGCGAAAAGATCCGCAACATTGCAGCCAACCTCGGCCACGCCAACCCCGAATACGTGCACGCGTTCATGAAAGTGAACGATGCCAAGGTGGCTGGCGTGATCGTGGTGACCACGGACAAGGGCCTGTGCGGCGGCATGAACACCAACGTGTTGCGTGCCGTGACGACCAAGCTGCGTGAGTTGCAAGGCGCGGGTGTGTCGACGGAGGCGGTGGCCATTGGCAACAAGGGCCTGGGTTTCCTGAACCGCGTCGGCGCCAAGGTGGTGTCGCATGTGACGGGCCTGGGCGATACGCCGCATCTGGACAAGCTGATCGGCCCCGTCAAGGTGCTGCTCGACGCCTATGCAGAAGGCAAGATCAACGCGGTGTACCTGAGCTACACCAAGTTCATCAACACCATGCGTCAGGAATCGGTGGTGGAGCAGTTGCTGCCGCTGTCGTCCGAGCAGATGCAGGCCGAGA
Source organism: Acidovorax sp. NPDC077693 (assembly GCF_044542805.1). Classification (NCBI taxonomy): domain Bacteria; kingdom Pseudomonadati; phylum Pseudomonadota; class Betaproteobacteria; order Burkholderiales; family Comamonadaceae; genus Acidovorax; species Acidovorax sp. NPDC077693. The sequence goes on from NZ_JBITVD010000026.1 coordinate 20,454, forward strand.
AGACCGAACATGGCTGGGACTACATCTACGAACCCGATGCCCAGACCGTGATCGACGATCTGCTGGTCCGCTATGTCGAATCCCTGATCTACCAGGCCGTTGCGGAAAACATGGCGTCCGAGCAGTCGGCACGCATGGTGGCCATGAAGGCCGCCACCGACAACGCCGGCAGCGTCATTGGCGAGTTGAAGCTGGTCTACATCTAGACGCGCCTGGCAGCGATCACGAAAGAACTTTCGGAAATCGTGGCTGGCGCCGCTGCTGTGTAAGCAGCTCAACCAACATCTAAATTGGAGCGAAAAATGGCTCAAGTGCAAGGCAAGATTGTTCAATGTATCGGCGCTGTGGTGGACGTTGAGTTCCCGCGCGACCAGATGCCCAAGGTGTATGACGCACTCAAGCTCGAGGGCTCGGCCCTGACGCTGGAAGTGCAGCAGCAGCTGGGCGACGGCGTGGTGCGTACCATTGCCCTCGGCTCGTCGGACGGCCTGCGTCGCGGCCTGATGGTCAGCAACACCGCCAACGCCATCACCGTCCCAGTGGGCAAGGCCACGCTGGGCCGCATCATGGACGTGCTGGGCAACCCCATCGACGAACGTGGTCCGGTGAGCCAGGAGCTGACCGCATCCATCCACCGCAAGGCCCCTGCGTACGACGAACTGTCGCCTTCGCAAGAGCTGCTGGAAACCGGCATCAAGGTGATCGACCTGGTGTGCCCGTTCGCCAAGGGCGGCAAGGTGGGCCTGTTCGGCGGCGCCGGCGTGGGCAAGACCGTGAACATGATGGAACTCATCAACAACATCGCCAAGGCCCACTCGGGGCTGTCGGTGTTCGCTGGTGTGGGCGAGCGTACCCGCGAAGGGAACGACTTCTACCATGAAATGGCCGATTCCGGCGTGGTGAACCTGGAGAAGCTCGAAGAGTCCAAGGTCGCCATGGTGTACGGCCAGATGAACGAGCCCCCAGGCAACCGTCTGCGCGTGGCGCTGACCGGCCTGACCATCGCGGAATCGTTCCGTGACGAAGGCCGTGACGTTCTGTTCTTCGTGGACAACATCTACCGCTACACGCTGGCCGGTACCGAAGTGTCCGCTCTGCTGGGCCGCATGCCTTCCGCCGTGGGCTACCAGCCTACGCTGGCCGAGGAAATGGGTCGCCTGCAAGAGCGCATCACCTCGACCAAGGTCGGTTCGATCACGTCCATCCAGGCCGTTTACGTGCCAGCCGATGACTTGACCGACCCATCGCCCGCCACCACGTTCGCTCACTTGGACTCCACCGTGGTGCTGTCCCGTGACATCGCTTCGCTGGGTATCTACCCCGCCGTGGACCCGCTGGACTCCACCAGCCGCCAGCTGGACCCGAACGTCGTGGGCGAAGACCACTACGCCACGGCCCGTGCGGTGCAAGGCACGCTGCAGCGCTACAAGGAACTGCGCGACATCATCGCCATTCTGGGCATGGACGAACTGGCTCCCGACGACAAGCTGGCCGTGGCCCGCGCTCGCAAGATCCAGCGTTTCCTGTCGCAGCCTTTCCACGTGGCCGAAGTGTTCACGGGCTCGCCAGGCAAGTACGTTCCCCTGGCTGAAACCATCCGTGGTTTCAAGATGATCGTGAACGGCGAATGCGACCACCTGCCAGAACAGGCGTTCTACATGGTCGGCACCATCGACGAAGCCTTCGAAAAGGCCAAGAAGGTGGCCTGATTGCCCGGTGGCTGAGCAGCGCCACCGCGCTGCCCGGCCGTCCACTGCAGTCAAGCAACCCATCCCCTTTTCCTAGGAGCAATGATGAACACCATCCACGTTGATGTGGTCAGTGCCGAAGAGTCCATCTTCTCCGGTGAAGCACGCTTTGTCGCGCTGCCTGGCGAAGCCGGCGAACTGGGCATCTTTCCCCGCCACACCCCGCTGATCACCCGGATCAAGCCGGGCTCGGTGCGCATCGAAATGGCCGACGGCCGCGAAGAATTCGTGTTCGTCGCCGGTGGCATTCTGGAAGTGCAGCCCAACCGCGTGACCGTGCTGTCCGACACCGCCATCCGCGGCAAGGACCTGGACGATGAGAAGGCCAACGCTGCCAAGGCCTCGGCCGAAGAAGCGCTGAAAAACGCCAAGAGCGAAATCGATCTGGCCAAGGCCCAGTCCGAACTGGCGGTGCTGGCTGCCCAGTTTGCAGCCCTGCGCAAGTTTCGCCAAAAGAAGTAAGGCGACGTCGGAGTTGCTGTATCGGCAACCCTTCAAGAAAAACCCGGCTTTGCCGGGTTTTTTTATGGACCGACGGATGACAAGTTCGGCAACTCTGTCCGTCGTCGAGTGAACCATCTAGCCAGCCGAACATTTCGGCTGAACGTCGGCCCTGTGCGGCCTGCCTTCTCTGGACTTGGAGCACTTGCCAACTGACGCTGGTGCGCCGCCAGCGGTGTCCATCGATAGCGGGCAACCAAGCTTGAAGGTCAGGCGAGATGTACTGTTCGCCAACGACAACGGGCTCCTTGATGGAGCCCGCTTTTTTGTGCAACGGAGGGCTGTTTCAAACCACCCTGCGCAGCGGCGACACCCAAAGGCATCGCCACGATCGGGTGGCAAACAATGATGCCCCCCGATCGCTGTTGCTTACATCGCGCTGATTTCGCCCGAAGGAATCGTGCCTGCACGCACGGCTTCAGCAGCCTGGGCACGCACGGCAGCGCGGTCGGCGGTGGACTTGTAGGTCACGACGCGGGAGCCTGCTGGCTCGATGCTGCGGGTCTGGGCGACGGTGGAGGCTTCGGCAGCCACTTCAGCGCGGGTGCGGTTCGTTTCGAACTTCGTGGCGAATTGCGAAGCATCGGCTTCGTCAGCGTGGGCGCCGAAGGCAGCGAAAGCGGACACAGCGGCGATGGAGAGGAAGCGTGCGGTCTTGTTCATGATGAAAGTCCTTGAAGTTGAAAAGCGTCTCAATAAAGCCGGTACAAAACCATTCTTGAACCGGGTTCGGTGAGTCGCCTTGCGGGTTCGGCTCATCGATGGGTTGAACTGTACGCCGGTGGTGTCCAGAGAAAAACCACCCAGTTACGAACTGAATGTTCCAGTATTGCGAACAATGATCGCGCTACACTGATCCGCATCAGCGTCCCGCAGACACACCATTGCCAAAATCCGGCCTGATGTCTGCTGACAATCGTTTGCAAACCAGTGGAACCGCAACGAAGTCCTTGTTACTAAACTAGCGACGAACCCCCTCAATAGCCTGTTTCGTGTGAACGTTTCCAACCGCCTCTCTCCTGCAGATGCCATTGCCCGCCCTTCGCTGGACGCGTTCCAGCAAGCCGCGCAGGAAGGGGACTGGGTGCACGTCAGCCGGGACGGCGCGCAGTGGAAAGTGCTGGGCACCGGGACCACGCCGTCCCAGCGGTCCGTGGCCTGGATCGAGCCCGGAGCAGATTCCACGTCCGCCTTCGTGGGGGCGCTGGGCCAGAGCTTTTCGCAGGGCATTCAGGCGTCGGTCGTGCGCGAGCTGGGGTTGGGCCCCGCTCCGGGCAAACCGCTGTCGTCACGCACCGTGATGCAGGCTATCGACATGGCGCAGACTAGCCGTCAGACGATGCAGGGTGTGGATTTTCTGACCCAGCTCACGGTGAGTGCGGCGGGGCACTCAGCGGGGTTCAAAGAAGCCTGCCGGTCCAGCGGGATTTCGGCGGACGCTGTGACGCCACAGCAACGCGAATCGATCGATGCCGCCATGCAACAGCGGTTCGACCTTGCGGCGCGCGAAGGGCGCTCGCCGGTGGCCCTGCAAACTGCGCGCGATTGGCTGCGTGACGAGCTGCAAGCCCTGCAGCTTTCCCGTCCACACGCAAACTGATGGCGGCACCATCCGCATAAACACGCAGCGCACACTTCTTGCTGTACAGGTGGGAATTCCTCTGTGAAAATCCCCCGGTGCACGCCCATTTTGTAACACTTATTACCAATTCTGGAGCCCATCCAGCTGAGTGTGCACACCCGGAATATCCGCCCCTGGCGATGCCCGGACACGATAGCGAATCTGAGAGCTTGTCGGCTTCCTACGCCGCGGCGGACACCCCGGAGCGAGTGGGCGATCTGCGCGAGCACGAAGTTGTCGAGCGCGACGCCCTGTTTCGCACGCTGGTGCAAGCCCATGGCGTGCGCCTGCACCGCTTCATCATCAAGAACATCGGCAACTCCACCGATGCGGAAGACCTGGCACAGCAGGCATTCATGGAGGCTGTGCGCTCTTACGAGACGTTCAAGGGCCAGTCAGAACTGTCCACCTGGCTGTACGGCATTGCCATGAATCTCGTGCGCAATCACCTGTCACGGGCCCCCCATCGGCGCTACGAGTTCACCGACGAGTCTGAGCTGTCAGAGATGGCGAGCGAGCACCTCACGCCTGCGCAGGCCGTGGAACAGGCACAGCACCTGCGTTTTCTGGAAGAGGCGATGGCCGAGCTTCCGGAGAGCATGCGGGACATCCTCCTGATGGTGGCGGTCGATGAGCTGTCGTATGAAGACGCCGCAGCGTTGCTGACCGTGCCTGTCGGCACCGTGCGCAGCCGTCTGTCGCGAGCCCGCAGCGCCTTGCGCGCAAAGCTTCTGGCCCGCGGCGTGGAATTCGAGTTCTGACACTGGCGCGTGCGCGGTGAAGGAGCGGCTGGCGTGCAGCCCGCACTGCATGCCGTCCAGCCAGCAGAGACCCCGGCCCGGACGCCGCACGACCCGGGTCCTCGCGCTTCGAACAAACCGATCCCGCCGCGCCCTCAAGCGCCTTGAGCTGCCCACGCCTTGCGCAGGGCGGGGCAGAGCGCGGGGCATGGCACCCCTCTCCCCCAGTTGCCGAGGATCCCCGGCCTTGTTGCGCCGCTCTACTGCTGCGTGGCGGGATTCCCGGTCATTGGCGGCAAGTATGCGGGGACTACCGGCGCGGGCTGCGGCACATTCAGCGGGGGCATGGCCACCGCAGGGCCGGTGCGCAGCGCATCCGCCGCCGATACCACGTTGGAGGGCAGCGATACCAGCCGGGGCTTGATCATGAACACGCGTTCACGCGACTGGACGTTGTTGACGCGGTTGGAGAAAAACAGGCCCACGACGGGCACGGCGCCCAGGCCAGGCACCTTGTTCAACTCGTTGGTCCGCTGCGTGCTTTTGTAGCCGCCGATGACCAGGGTCTGCCCTTCGCCGACGATGGCCTGGGTGCTCACCACGCTGCGCCGAACGGTAGGAATGGTGTCGACCGTCGTTTCCTGGATCTGCCCGTCCTCGATGTCCACGTCCAGCTGAATGACGGGCCCCTCATCGCGCTGAACGAAGTGCGGCGTCACCCGCAAGGTCGTGCCGGCCGTGATCGGCGTGATGGTGGCCACGCGTTCACCGATGCTGCGGATGTAGAAGGTCTCGGACAGGTCCAGCAGTGCCCCGATGTTGTCGATGGTGAGGATGGACGGTCGCGACTGGATGGATGCCTCTCCGGTGCCCTCCAGCGCGCGGATGCGGCTCATCAGGAAGTTGCCCGAGCTGACGACGAGGCTGGTGGGGTCCACGCTGGCGCCACGCTGCAGGGCGCCCAGCACCAGGTCGTTGCCATCGTCGACCCGGGTCATGTTGCCGAAGCCTCCCACGCTGCCACCGCGGCGGCCGCTCCAGGAGATGCCCAGCTCGTCCAGGCGGCTGGAGTTGATGTCGATGATCATCGCCTCGATCTCGATCAGCGGCGTGGGGATATCGAGCTGATCGATCAGCGCCTTGTACAGCGGTATGCGCTCGGGCGTGTCCTGCACGATGATGGCGTTGAGCCGCGAATCCGCCTGAATGGAGGGCGCCAGCCGCCGGGTGGACGACACGCTCGCCGCCCCGGAAGAGCCCCCGCGCCCGCCCACACCTGCGGCCGGGCCCGAGCCAGAACCCTGGGCGTTGGTCGCGCCCGTGCCTGACGCCGTTCCATTCGCCGAGGCCGCAGGCCCGGTCTGCATGCCGGAGCTTGCAGGGTCGAAGGAGATGCCGGCGGTGTTGGCCGCCACCGGCATCCCTGCCATGTTGCCGGACTGTCCTGCCACCGACGACAGCAGGGCGTTGTTCACCCCGGCAGTGCCAGCACTGCCGCTGATGAGGTTGCGCAGCACCTGCGCAAGCCCGGGCGTCGTGATCTGCCGGTCGCGGTAGAGAATGGTCCGGTCGTCCACCGACGCGTGTTTCAGGCGGAACACGGCCACCTGCTGCCCGCCCGCCATCAGCGGCAACGAGGCCATCGTGCGCTCGATCAAGGCCACGTAGGCGGGCGGGCCGGAGACCAGCGCCACCCCCTGCTCGGGCAATTCACCCCATCCGAAGCGTGTGTCCAGCACGCCCAGGCTGGTCAGCGCCTGGCGGACCGTGGCGATGCCGCTGCCGCCGCCAGTGATGCTGCGGGTGCTCATTTCGGTGGTGCGGCTCACGAACAGCGTGCCGGCGTGGGTGAACCAGGTCAGCCCGTAGACGCTGGCCATCCGGTCCATGAACTCGGTCGGGTTCTGGGCGTTGAATCGGCCGTTGACCTTGCCCTCCACCAGCGGCGAGAGTTCGAGCGACAGGCTGAAGCTGCTCGCAAAGTCCCGCAGCACGTTGGCGATGGGCGCGTTGTCTGCGTAGTAGCTGTAGGGCGCGTTGGCCCACGGCGGCGTGCCGGCCTGCGCGGGCGCAGCGCCCAGCAGCAGCGCGCATGCCAGGGCGATGGCGGAGCCCAGCGGGCCAGCGGCCGGCATGCGTGGGAAGAAGGAGCGTGGAGTGGCGTGCATAGGGTTCGGATCGTGCGCAGGGACAGGGGGATCAATCAGACGGTGGCGATGGCCTTGGACCAGAACGCCAGGGCATTCACAAAACCGCCCACGGCGTCGTCGATATCCTGGCCGGAGGCTGCAGGCGCCGTCTGCTGCAGCCAGATGGCGCGCGCGCGCTCATCGACCACGCAGCCGCTGGCATGGTCCTTCATGGTGCCGCAGGCCAGGCGCGCAACGCCCAGCAGCATGTCGTCCCGGGCCGGGCCGGGCTCCGGCAAGGTGCGCAGGCGCGCGCTCACTGCCACACCACCCTGGGGCAGTGCGCGCAGGCGGATGCGGTAGATGCCGTCCACGGTCATGTCGACGGGGGCACTGCTGGCGGCGCCCGGTGCCACCAGGCCGTGCTGGCTGGCGTAGGTCTGCAGCAGGCGGGCGGAAGCGGGGTCTGCGGGGGCGGATGATTTCATGGTGTTTCGGGATCGGGAGCGACGTTCAGGACAGGCCCGGATCGGCATTCATCTGTTGCAGCAGGCGCAGCAGTTCCGCCACGGGCTCCACCAGCTCGGAAGGGATGTACTGGCCGGCTTCGGCATGTTCGGTGAGGGCGCGGGCCAGCGGAATGTTCTGCATCACCGGCACACCGGCTTCGCGGGCTGCCTGCATCATGCGTTCGGCCAGCGCGCCTTCGCCCTTGGCCAGCACCACGGGCAGCGGCGTTTCTTCGGCGTCGTAGCGCAGGGCCACGGCCAGGTGGGTGGGGTTGGTGACCACCACGGTGGCCTTGCGGGAGCTTTCCACGGCGCCGTGCTGCATCATCTCCTGGTGCAGGTGCTTGCGCTGGTGCTTGATGTGGGGGTCGCCCTCCATCTCCTTGTACTCCTGCTTGATCTCGTCCTTGGACATCATCAGCCCCTTGCGGTACTGGTACCGCTGCCAGGCGAAGTCGGCCAGCGCAATGGCGCCATACGCCAGGCCGATGTGGATGAGCATGGTCTTGAGGAGCGCGGCCACCACCTGCCCCAGGCCCGGCAGGCCGGCCTGCGGAATGCTCGTCATGATCGGCAGCGCGTCCTTGATCAGCAGCGTCAGCAGGGTGGACAGGAACGCGATCTTGAGGATCGACTTCAAGAACTCCATGAGGTTCTTCTTGGAGAAGATGTTCTTGAGGTTGTCCAGGACGTTGAGCTTCTTGGCGGACGGCTTGAGTTTCTCGAAGGCGAACAGCACGCCCACCTGCAGCGCATCGGCAAACACACCGGCGCCCAGCACGATGCCGATGATGGGGAGGGTGAGCCACGCAGCTTCCCGCAGCAGTTCTTCCACCAGGGTGTTGGCCGCTTCGTTGAAGCCCAGCTTGAGCAGCGTGGTGGGCAGCAGGATCATCTGGCCCATCACCTCGACCATGTGCCCGGCACTGGCCAGCAGGTAGCCGAAGATGGCCAGGATCAGAAAGGTCTGTGTGAAGTCCTTGCTGTAAGCGACATCGCCCTTTTGCCGCGAATCGCGCAGGCGCTTGGAGGTGGGTTGTTCGGTCTTTTCGCTCATGGTGCTCCTCAGCCGCCGGACGGCGCCGCCCACTGCTCGCGCAGGAAAGGCAGGATGTGGCCCATGGACTCGACCTGCTCCGCGCCGTACTCGAAGAGCGACGCCCCATAAAGCAGCAGCACCAGCATCGCCAGCGCGCTCTTGATGGGCATGGCCATGAAGAACACCTGCAGCTGCGGCGCAAAGCGGCTCACGAGCGCCAGGCCGATCTCGGCGAGGAACATCGCCACCAGCACCGGCGCCGCCAGCAGCATGGCCATGCGCACCAGGCGGTCGAGCTGATCGAGCAGCAGGGGGATCGATTCAGGCCGCAGCGTGGGCGCCCACTGGGTCACGCTCCACAGGCCGAAGCTGTCGTACAGCACGCCCAGCAGCAGCGTGAAGCCCCCCGTGATGAGAAAGAACACGATGAACGCCTGGTTGAACAGGATGCCCAGCGGCGACGAGTCGTTGCCCGTCAGCGGGTTGAGCGTGGACGCGATGCTGGCCCCGCGCTGGTTGTCCACCAGGAACCCGACGGCTTCGAAGATCCAGAACGGGATGGCGGCGATGTAGCCGATGACGAAGCCGATGAACGCTTCCTTCATGATCAACAGCAGCAACTGCGCCGCGTGCAGTTCGGCCACCGCGATCTGCCCGGACAGCGCGGGCACCATGACGATGCCCAGCGACACGGCCACGGAAATGCGCAGCAGGCCCGGCACCAACTGGGTGTTGAAAAGCGGCAGGACGATGAACATGGCCAGGATGCGCGGTTGTGTCAGGGCCAGCGTTCCGATGAACGTCTTGGCTTCCTGGTAAGTAACCGGCAGGTCCATGCGGTTCCGTCCTGTGCGTGTGCGGGCTGAGGGCGTTGCTGTCCGTGCGGGGCTCAGCGGCCCAGCGACGGGATGGAGTCGAAGATCTGCACCGTGAAATTGAACATTTCGCCGCCGACCCAGCGGGCCGTCAGCAAAATGGTCACGGACACGGCGATCAGCTTCACGCCGAAGGACAGCGTCTGCTCCTGGATCTGCGTGAGCGCCTGGAACAGCGAGAACAAGGTACCCACGACCGAGCCCACGACGATGGGTGGCAGGGACAGCCAGAGCACCAGGTACAGCGCCTGGGTGAAGAACGAAACGACGTCGACGGATTGCATGTCAGTGGTCCAAGGTAGGGTGTGCCGCGCGTGGTGTTGCTGCCGTCAGCGCCAACAGGGGAGTGTGTTCATGCATAGGTGAGGACCAGGCCCTGGATCAGCCGCGACCAGCCGTCCACCATCACGAACAGGAAGAGCTTGAGCGGCAGGGAGATGGTCACGGGCGAGACCATCATCATCCCCATCGCCAAAAGGATGTTGGAGACGATCAGGTCGATCACCACGAACGGCAGATAGAGCAAAAAACCTATCTGGAACGCCGCCGTGAGCTCCGACACCACGAAGGCCGGCATCAGCACGATGAAGTCGCGCTGCGTGATGCCTTCCGACAGCTTGGGGCCCCACATGCGCTGCGCAGTGCGCACAAAAAAGTCGCGCTGCTCGGCCCGGCTGTTCTTGAGCATGAATTCGCGCAGCGGCTCCGCTCCGTCGCGCACCGCGCCGACCAACGTGGGCACGCTCTTGAGCGTGTCGGGGCGTTCGGTGAGCCGATCGAACATGTGCATGCCCACCGGCGCCATGACATAGGCCGACAGGATCAGCGCCATGCCGTACAGCGCCAGGTTGGGTGGCATCTGCTGCACCCCGATGGCATTGCGCAGCAGCGACATCACCACGGCGATCTTGAGGAAGCTCGTGCTCACCACCACCAGCGTGGGCATCAGCGCCATCAGGGCCAGCAGTACCGCCAGCGTGATCGGATCGAAATTGCTCATCGGGGACTCAGTGGCTGGCAGAGTGCAGGCTGCGCACGGACACGCCGATCTGGCCGTCGATGTCCACGAGGTCGCCTTCGCCCACCAGTGCGCCGTTGGCACGGATGCGCACGGCACCTGCCAACGGGTGGCCCAGGTCCAGTGTCTGGCCGGGCTGCAGGGCGCGCAGCTGCGCGAGCGTCAGGGTCACATCGCCCAGGTCGAAGGAAAGCCGCACCGGCACCGTGTCGAGTGCCGCGGTGTCGGTGGAAGGGGTGTCGGAGTTGGCGGGCATGGTTTCGGTCCAGGGGAGGATGACGGTAAGGCGGCTCGGCTGGGTGGCGTCGGCGGCATCGGCCGGCAGGGGCCACTGCACGTGCACGCCCTGGCGGCCGTCGGCGCTCAGCCACAGCGCACGGTCGGCCGTGGCGAAGAAGGCATCCAGCAGCACCACGTCGCCAAGCGCCAGCGTGGCGGCATCGCTGGCGGGCAGGCGGGTGAAGCCGACTTCCGCACGCAGGGTGACGGGCAGGCTGTCGTCCAGCGGGCCCGGCTGCGGCGGGCGCTTGCCGACCAGGCCTGCCACGAGCAGCAGCCCCAGCCCATCGAGGTGCAGCGAGCCGGCAATCGCCTGCACGCCGTCGTCAGCGGCCAGATAGACATCGCAGGCATGGGGCGGCAGGTTCTGCACGTCGCCTGGCTGCGCCGGGCCCCAGGCCAGCAGCTCTGGCGTGCCACGGCCCAGGGCCTGCAGGCTCTGGAGCAGCTCGCCCGCGCTGGCTTCCAGCACGGCATCGGCCAGGGTGGACGGGATGGCGGGCAGCGCGGCACCTTCCAGCACGCTGGCCAGGGCCTGTTCGATGGCTGCGGCGGGCAGCCGCAAGGCCATGGCGGCACCGGCCCATTCCAGGCGGAGAACGTAGCCGGGCTCGGGCCAGGGCGCGGCCGAGCCGGCCACCGGATGAAGGCGGGCCTGCCAGGCGGACGCGCCCAGGCGCAGCGGCAGCCCCGCGGCGCGCTGGGCAATGGTGGTGCGGGCCTGGGCCTCGTTGCGCGACAGGCGCAGGGGCTGCAAGGCGGCGGTGGCGTGGGGGGAGGACATGGGTGCTCGGTAAAAAGGCGAGTCGATGGGTGGTTCGGTCAGCGGTGCAAGCGGTGGGAAACAGGCAGCAGGTGGGGTGTCACCCGCCGGCGTGCGCCTCCACCAGGCAAAGATCTTCCGGGTCGTCGGTCTGCACCCGCACGGACACGCCCTGGGCCAGGCGCTCGGCCAGTCCGTCCGCCAGCCACTGCGCATTGCGCACGAGGCGTTCGCGCGACGACTCCTGCATGCAGGTGAACTGCGCCACGACGCGGCCACCGTCTTCGAAGATGTCGACCACCACGCCCGGCAGGCTGTCGTCCGCCAACTGGATCTGCACCGAGCGCCGGCCGGTGCTGCCGTCGCCCACCAGCAGCCGCTGGGCCATCTGCGACAAGGTCTCGCCAATGCCCCGGGGCGCATCGGCGGGGGCTGCCGCTGCGGTGCCCGCGGGCTGGACGGCCTGCTGCGGCACCTGGCCTGGCAGTGCCGCGGCACCGGCGCCAAAGAGGTCGAAGGGGCGCGGGGCGCTGGGCGGCTGCGCCGCGCCAGCGGGGGGCGCCGCACGCTGCTGTTCCAGCAGGCTGCGCAGTGCCTTCGCATCGTCGGACAGCGTGTCGGTGTCGCGGGGCTCGCCGCCGGTCTGCGCGCCAGTGCCGGTGCGGGCTTCGAACGCCGTCGACGCCGGCATGCCCAGGTCCAGGTGAATCGGTCGTTCGGTGTTCATGCCAGCACCTTTGCAGCCATGGGTGTTGGCATAAAAAATGGCCCCTGCCGCTCGATGGACGTGTTTCTTAAGCTATCAAATATGTAGCATTCGGTGTGTGGGCGGCTTTTGCAGCTGCGGGGTGCGCCTTGCAGGGGGGTCATGCCACGGCCTCCGGGTCGTACGCTTCCCAATCTTCGCGGTCGCGTTTCACGCTGGCAGCTTCTTCCATCTCCAGGTCTTCCTTGCGCTCGGTCTCCCGCATCTGCTCTTCGGCGTAGTTGCGCGCCAGGTCGACGAACTTGGATTTCTGCCGGCTGGCCTCCTGGTGGGCAGCGCGCGCCGTCTCCAGCTTCTCGTTGGCCTGCTCCTGCACCTTGGTGGCCGCCACGACCGCATCCTGCTGCTGCGCTTCGCGCTGGCGCAGGCCGACCACGGCCAACTGCACGTCTTCGATCTCGCGCAGCCGCACGATGCGTTCGCACAGGTCGCGGTAGAGCTGCATTTCGTGCGCCAGCCCTTCGCGCAGCAGGCGCTCCAGCAGCGCCTGGGCCGCCTCGCGGGCCTCGCGGGCCTCGCGCAGCGCATCACGCTGCACGCGCACCGCCGTCTCGGCCTTGTTCTCGCGAAAGGCCTTGATGGCGAGCAGGTCGCGGAAGATGCTCATCGGCGTACACCCGAGCCCACCAGGGCAGACAGTTGTTCCAGCGTCTGCTGCATGGTGGCGTGCTCGTCCGTGCGCTGCCGCAAGAACGTGCGGATGGCTTCGATCTTGTCGATGGCCTCGTCCGTCGTCGGGTCGCCGCCGCGCTTGTACTCGCCGATCTTCACCAGCAGCTCGACCTCTTCGTACTTGGCCATCAGCTCGCGCAGCCGGCCGGCCAGCTTCTTGTGCTCGGGCGTGATCACGGCGTTCATCACGCGCGATGCCGACGCCAGCACGTCCACCGCAGGGTAGTGGTTGGCGGCGCCCAGCTTGCGCGACAGCACGATGTGCCCGTCCAGGATGGACCGGGTTTCGTCGGCGATCGGCTCGGTCATGTCGTCGCCTTCCACCAGCACGGTGTACAGCGCGGTGATCGATCCCTTGTCGTTCATGCCCACGCGCTCCATGAGCTTGGGCAGGGTGGCGAACACGCTGGGCGGGTAGCCGCGCCGTGTGGGCGGCTCGCCCGCTGCCAGCCCGATCTCGCGCTGCGCCCGGGCAAAACGCGTGACCGAGTCCATGAGGAACAGCACCTTCTTGCCCTGGTCGCGGAAGTACTCGGCGATGGCGGTGGCGACGTACGCGGCCTTGGCGCGCTCCATGGACGACTTGTCGCTGGTGGCGCAGACGATCACGCTCTTGCGCCGGCCTTCCTCGCCCAGTTCGTGCTCCAGGAACTCGCGCACTTCGCGGCCCCGCTCGCCGATCAGCGCCACCACGGTCACATCCACTGCGGCGCCTTTGACCAGCATGCCCATCAAGGTGGACTTGCCGCCGCCCGCCGCCGCGAAGATGCCCATGCGCTGGCCCTCGCCGCAGGTCAGCACCGAGTCGAGCACCCGCACGCCCAGCTCCATCGGCTCGCTGATGATGCGGCGCTTGAGCGGATCGGGCGCATCCGCGAAGACTGGGTAGAACTTGGTGGCCTCCAGCGGGCCGCGCTCGGCCTCGTCCAGGGGCCGGCCCAGGCCGTCCAGCACGCGGCCCAGCAGGCCGAAGCCCACGGGCACCATGTGCGCGCGGCCGGTGGGGATGACCTCGGTCGCGGCAGAGATGCCGTACATGTCGCCGATGGGCGTGAGCAGCGCGGCGTCGCGTGCAAAGCCCACCACCTCGGCCTTCATCTCGAAATCCTCGCCGGGGTTGCGCAGCACGCACACCTCGCCGACCTTCACCGTGGGCACCACGGCCTTGATGATGGTGCCGATCACCTGCGTGACGCGGCCCTTGATCTGCAGCACCGGCGTGTCGTCCAGCGCCAGCTGCATCATCTCGGCGATGTAGTCGAACTGGCGCACCGAGCGCGTGGCGCCCTGCGGGTGGCCGGGGGTGCCGGGGGGTGTCATATGCGGCTGCCCAGCACTTTCTGGAACGCGCCCTGCAGCGCGGCGATCTGCCCGTCGATGCTTGCCTCCACCAGGCCGATCTCGCTTTCCAGGATGCACGCCTCCTTGCCCAGGCGGCCGTCGCCCACAATGTCCAGGTAGCCCACGCCGGGGTACGCGGCCAGCAGGTCGTTCACCCGCGCGCGCACCGTGTCGACCTGCTGCGGGTGCAGGCGCAGCGTCATCTGCTTTTGGTTGCGCACCACCGACAGTGCGTTCTTCACCACGATGATCACGCGGTCGGCGTCGTCGTAGCCGTCGATGATCTTGCGCACCGCAGACATCACCAGGGCGACCATGTCGGTCTCGACCTTGGAGAAGTAGTCCACCGTGCGGCTCACGTTCTCGATCATCTTCTCGGCCTGCTCCAGCTGGGCCTCGGCCACGCCTTCCTCATAGCCGCGCTGGCGCTCTTCTTCGAAGGCGGCCTGCGCCTGCGCCACGATGGCATCGGCCTGCGCGCGCGCCGCGGCAATCAGGCCTTGCGCGTCGGTCCAGGCGGCCACGTCGGCGGCGCGCACCACGCGGCTGCCCGGTGCGATGCGCGCTTGCAGCGTGCGCTGGGGGGTCAGCGGGTCGCGGGGAAGTTGGAAAGCCATGCAGGGTCCAGTCGGGCCAGTAGTTGAAGGCAAAGTTGTCGCGCGCCCTGAGGGTCCAGGGCGCTGGCGGTGCGCACCGCAGTGTCTTCGACTGCCGTGGGGGGCAGCTTCCAGTCGGCGCGCAGTTTGAGGGGCGCGGGGGCATCCTGCCAGGACTGGGCGATGACGCCAGCGCCCAGCAGGTCTGCCGCCTCGCCCAGGTCGGACTGGGTCCATCGGCCGGGGTCTGCCAGGCCGGGGTGGACATCTGCTGCGCCGTGGCGGGCCCATTCCAGGGCCGGCGCGCCCAGGGATTCACGGGCCGACAGCACCGCGTCGCGGGCGATGGTGCGGCGCAGGTAGCCGCCCAGCAGCGCCACCCCTGCATCGCGTGCCACGCGGCCCAGCAACGCCGGTGCGGCCAGCGCCACCGGCAACGCCGCGTGGGACAGGTCCAGCACGGGCTGCGCGTGGTCGCCCAACTGGGCCAGCAGTTGCGCAGACCAGCGCCGGTGCAGTGCGCGCTGCACGGCGGGGGGCGCGGCCAGGGCTGCTGGCCCCTGCGGCGGCATGCCGGCATGCGCCAAGGCCTGCGCGCGGCCGGCGTGCAGGCTGCGGCTGGGCAGCAGGTTGAACTCCTGCAGCGGTGCCTGCAGAAGACGGGGGGAGAAAGCGGCCTGTGCGGGCATGCGAGAGGGGCGGGCTGAACGTGAAGGCGGGTGGGGTGGTGCGGTCAGGCGGCCCGTGCCAGGCCATCACCGCGTGCGGCAGCCTTGCGGGCTGGCAGCACATAGCGCCACAGCAGAAAGCCCAACGCCGCCAGGGACAGCACCGCCACCGCCAGCAGGCCCCACAGCACGCTGCCCAGCGTGCCGGCGCTGCTGCTGGGCACCGCGATGCCCCAGACCGTGCTGCCTGCGCCGGCGCCAGTCTCTGCGCGGACGCCGTTGGTGCGGGGCTGCGCGGCCACGAAGATCACAGAGACCCGGTCGGCCGTGAGGCCCGGAATGCTGTTGGTCACCAGCCTGCGGATCTGCGGCTGGATCACATCCAGGTTGTAGCCCTCCTGGTGCTTGATGAACACGGCCGACGTCGACAGCACGCCGGTTTCGCCCGCGGGGCCGCGCTCGGGCAGCACCACGTGCACGCGGGCGGCCAGTACGCCGTCGATCTTGGACAGGGTGTTGGACAGCTCCTGCGACAGCGCGTAGATGTAGCGCGCACGCTCTTCCAGCGGCGAGGAGATCAGGCCTTCCTTCTTGAACACCTGCCCCATGCCGGCGAAGCGTTCGCGCGGCAGGCCGTTCTCGCGCAAGATCTCGAGTGCGCGGCCCACCTGGCTGGCATCGACGCGCACGCCGACCATGCCTTCCTTGCCGGCGATCTTCTCGGCGGGAATGTCGGCTTTCAGCAGCGCCGAGAGCACGTCGTTGGCTTCGTCTTCGGGGATGGACCCCATCAGGTCGACGCGCGCTCCGCAGGCCGCCACCAGCGCCAGCAGGGCGCAGGCCAGGGACACACGCAGCCAGCGCGCCAGCGATGAGGAGCCCGTCGAGCCCGTTGAAAAATGCAGCTTCATTGGATGCGTACCAACTGATCGAAATTCTGGGTGGAACGGCTGACGGCCTTGCCGACGAGGTCGTACTGCACGGACACCTGCACCAGCTGCAGCTGCAGCTTGAGCAGGTCCTGCATGCCCATGGATTGCGAGTTCGCGTCCAGCGACGCGGACACCGACTTCCAGGCCGACTGGAAGTCGCTCGACACCCCCTGCATGCCCGCCAGGATGCGGTCGCCCACCGACGACGGTCCCTTGACTGCTGCGGCCGTGCTGCCGGCGGCGGGTTGCGCCGCCATGGATGCGGCCACGCTGTCCATGGCGGTGGGGGCTGCCGGCGGAGCCTGCATCAGTGCAGCGAAGCGCGCGGTGGCCGACGCATCGGGCACCGCGGTGGCGACCGCAGGCGATGAGAGGGCCGGCAAAGTGGTGGCAACCAGTGGGCTTGCAACGATGTCCATGGTGGTTCCTAGGGTCAGGATGGGGATGTGGAAAGACCGGGCTGCTGCGTGCTGCCGGGGATGCCGGCGGGTTGGCCCAGCAGGCGCTGTGCCAGCCGCACACCCTCGGTGGTGTCTGCCGTGCTGCCATTGTCACCGCGCGCTGCCACGGGGCGCAAGACGCGCATGGCTTCTCCGGCCCGGCCGTCGAGCTGCAAGGCCAGGCCAAGAAAGGCCTGCACCAGGTCGGTGTCTTCGCCGGCCGAGGTCCGGGCATCCGACAGCCGCGTGGCTGCATCGCCAGCACGGCCCGCATTGAGCAACGCCGTGGCCATGCCGATGTGTCCGAAGGCGCGGTCGGGCCGCACGCGCAAAAGCGCGCCGAAGATTCGTTCGGCGCGCTGTACGTCCGCGCGGGCGGAGGCCATGAACCCGACCTCGGTCAGCAGGCGGATGTCCGGGGCGTCAAGCAGACACGGCCCCCTTGGCGGACGACAGCAGGCCCAGCAGGGCTTCGGCACGGTCGCCGACCTTGCCGGTGATCGCGTTTTCCTTGCAGTACTGCAGCAGCGTGGTCACCGTGTCCTGGGCTTCCTCGAATTCACGCTTGAGCAGCAGGCACTCGACGATGGCCATGTTGTGGTCCAGGTTGTCCGGATCGATGGTGGCCAGGAACGAGTACACGTTCAGCGCCTCGTCGTAGCGCTCCATCATGCGGTAGGTCAGCGCCAGGCCCTGCAGGTAGGCCGTGTCGGTCGGCTTGTACAGCGTGAGCAGCGAGAAGTAGCGGTAGGCCGTCTCGTAGCGGTTTTGCCCGACCAGCTGGTAGGCCAGTGCGTAGATGGCGTCGGCGTCGGCCGTGGACAGGCGCGTGTTGGACGGCAGGGACTCGAGTGCGGCCTTGAGGTCCAGGATGGACTGGACGGCGGCGGAGGGAGAAGCGGTGTTCGACATGGCGGCTGGGTTCCTCTCGGTGATCAGATGTTGCGCGCGATGCCGCGGTTGGTTTCGATGGACGCCTGCTGGATGGAGGACAGCTTTTCGCGCACGTCGCGGATCACGTCCATCATCTGCTGCATCATGTCGTTGGCATGCTGCACGCCGGTCTCGGCGACCTTGGCCTGGGTTTCCAGGTTCATCTTGTCGGCGTCGAGCAGATCGGCCTTGTGGGTGAACGAAGCGCCGATGATGCCGCCCAGGCCTGCGGTGATGCCGCCTGAGGCCTGTGCATAGCTCACCTGCGCCTGGCCGGTGGCCGTCAGCTTGGCGGCATCGGCCTTGGCGCCAGTCATGACGGCTGCCTTGGGGCTCATCGCATCGGCTTCTGCACCCATCTTGGCGCCCTTGACCGTGTTGGAAATGGAAGCTGCCGACAAGCCGACCTGCATCACGCCACCCGCAATTTGCATGGCTCCCTGCACGACGGCTGCCGTGAGGCGCTCAGCCGCTGCGTCCTTCATCTTTTCGGCCGCGTTTTGCAGCGACGACACTTGCGCCTGCATGTCGGTCGTGCGCTGCGTGCGGGCCGTGTCGCGCATTTGCTGCGCGAGCTTCTGGAACAGCGCCATGAAGGCAAAGATGTCCGCCGTGACCTGGGTGTCCGAGAAGCCGCCCAGATTGTTCAGCGCCGCTTCCTGGGCCTTCGGGTCGCTGGACGATGCAGGCGTCTTGAGTGCATCCGCCGCGCTCTTGGCGCCGCCTGCGGGGCCGCCTTTCGCGCCCAGCAGCGCCTCGATGTCGATTTCAGAATAGCCCTTGGCCCCGGCGGTCTTGCCTGCGGCCTGGGTGGGGCCGGTGTCGCCCAGCGGGGCGAGGGTGGGGGCTCTTTGGATGCCGTCGATGCTCATGAAATTCTCCTTGGCGCCTGGTGCGTCAAATGGTTTGTGCCTTGCCGGACAGGTTCGATGCAATCTGGGCGCGGCTCTCCCCAGCGGAATTGATCATCTTGCTGACGATGTTCATGCCTTCCATCATCTGGTCGAGCACCTTCTTGATTTCGTCCCGGTCCTCGTCCATCTGCTTTTGCAGCTTGGCGATGATGGCGTCGATCTTCTTCTTGTCGGCCTGGATGAGGGTCGCGTCGCGCTGGTCGTGCGCCACCGCGATGTCCACGCCGCCCTTGGCGGCCGTGGTCGCACCGGCGACGACGCCTGCCACCGCCTGGCCGACGCGGGCCGCCGTGAGGATCATCTTTTGCACGTCGCTCACTGCCGATGCGCCGCCGGTGAGGGCGATGGACGCAGCCATGATGGCGATGGTGGCCACCACCGCGAACGTGGCCGACACGATGGCGGCCTGCTCGTCGCTGGCGCCGAAGGCCTTGGCCAGTTCACCCATGCCCTTGCCGATGATCGAGCCCGGGTCCATCCACTGGGTGACGTGATCGAACCCCTTGCCCCCGTTGGCCTTGTCGACTTCGCTGGCAATGTCGACCGCAGAGGAGGCCAGGGCGAGCACCGCCAAGGCCAGCAATGGGGCTGCCGCACCGCCGGTCGCCACGGTGGCGACAGCGGCTGCCACCACCGCGAATGCGGCGGCGATGGCACCGGCGATCTTCTTGAACCAGTTCAGCACGCCGCCGGCCTTTTCCTTGGCGGACGCCTCTTCGCACTTCTTGATCCAGTCGTTGATCTTGTCGGTGGCGCGCTGGTTCTGGTCTTCCAGCTTTTTCTTGTTGGTGTTGATGCCTTCCTTGGCCGTGGACAACTGGGCTTCCTGGGTCTTGCCCTGCAGGACCAGGAGCGTGGCCGCCATGTCTTCGGCCGAGAAGTTGACCGTGACGCCGTCCAGCTGGGGCGCGCCGTTGCCGTTGACGATGGAGTTGCCGCCCGTGCTGCCCTGTGGATTCAAGGTTTTGATCGTGCCGGCAAGGTCCGCGATTTCCTTGAGGGACTGGGTGGGGTCGAGCCGCGCCTGCTGCATGCGGCTGGCCACCTCGGCACTCAGGTCGCTGGGCTGAAAGGGGGTGAAAGCGGCGGGGCCGCCTGCCACGCGGGTGATGTCGTTCATGGGATCTCCCTGTTCAGTGCGTGGACGTGGACGATTTGGCGCTGTTCATCAGCTCGAGCATGGCCTGTGCGCGCGACTTGAGTTCTGCGCGCTCCGGCGTTTCGCTCTGGCGCAGCACGAACTGCAGCGCTTCCTTGGCTTCGGCCGTGTAGCCCAGCGCGATCATGCATTCGGCGGTGTGGTAGGTGGGCAGCGGGTCGCCCATGTCCATCAGCGAGGCCATCGAGTAGTACTTGATGGCTTCCTTGTAGCTCTTGAGCATCTGCAGGCTGGCGGCAAACGCGTTCATGAACCGCTTTTCCATGTGGTTGTGCGTGACCAGGAAGCCGAAGGTGCGCATGGCATCCTGGTAGCGGGTCTGGCTGTACAGGCTGTGGCCCAGTGCGTAGAGCACTTCGTAGTCGGTGTCGTCGTAGTCGTAGACGGAACCCAGGGTTCCGCCGTTCGTCAGCAATTCCGCAATCTGTTCTGGCAGATTGTCGGGAATCGAAGCGGGTGCGTTTTTGGTATTCATGGGTGACTCTCGGGGGTTGGCTGTGGCGCGCGTTCGCGTGCGCTCAGCGCATGTTGCCGATGATGGAGCTGCGGCTGTCCTGCATCTTCTTGATGAAGTTGGTCATCACGTCGAAGGCTTCGTTGCGCTTGTTGGACAGGCTCTGCAGGCGCAGCATGTCCATCTGCTGCGAATTGCTCATGCTGTCGATCTGCGACTTGACCTGCTGGATGAAGCCGTCGAGCTCGCCCTTGGTGGGTTGCGGCGTGGTTTCCGTGATGGACGCGATGCCCTTCTTGCCGCTGTAGTCGCTGGAGCGGAACGCCCAGTTCTTGGATTTGTAGTCGTCCGCTTCGCGTTTGCCGGCTTCGTCCACCTTGTGCGTGGTGCCGTCGCGCAGTTTCACTTCCCAGGATTTTTCGGCGCCAATGCTCTCGGGCAGCGTCACGCCAGCGCTGGCGGCAGCCGACTTGAGGTCGGGTGCGGATCCGGCGATGTTGACCTTGTCGCCGGCCTTGGCGTCGGCCGGCACACTGGCTGCGGCCTTGTTGAGCGAGCCCAGCAGCTGGTTGAGCTTGGAGATCTGGTCGTTCTTGGCCTGGACTGAAGAGATCTGGTCCTTGAGCTGCGCTTCCAGGAGATTCGCGCGGTTGGATTGAACGGCCATCATGGCGGTTTCCAGGTCCATGCCCTGGACGTTGATGGAGGTCACGCCCCCCACATTGACATTGCCGACAGTTGACATGATGGCGTCCTTCCGATGCTGTTGTCGTTGTTGCGGGTCGCTGATCTCAGCGCATGTTGCCGATGATGGAGCTGCGGCTGTCCTGCATCTTCTTGATGAAGTTGGTCATCACGTCGAAGGCTTCGTTGCGCTTGTTGGACAGGCTCTGCAGGCGCAGCATGTCCATCTGCTGCGAGTTGCTCATGCTGTCGATCTGCGACTTGATCTGCTGGATCGCGCCATCGAGCTTGCCCTTGGTCACGTCGCCGCGCAGGCCGCCTTCCAGGCGCGCTGCACTGCCATCGGCCTTGAGCGTGTTGGTCAGCCCGCCGCCGCCGTCCTTGTTGTCCGACAGGCCGGGGTTGGTGATGCCGGCCGAGATGTAGGCGCTGTTGACTTCCTTCTCGACGTTGTAGGCGCCGCCGTTGGCGAACTGGCTGTTCCCATCGATGCGGGTGTCGGCCTTGGCGTCCGAGCCGAACATGGCAGCGGCCTTGTTCAGCGAACCCAGCAGCTGGTTCATCTTGGAGATCTGATCGTTCTTGGCTTGCACCGAGGAGATCTGGTCCTTGAGTTGCGTTTCCAGCAGATTGGCGCGGTTGGACTGGACGGCCATCATGGCGGTTTCAAGGTCCATGCCCTGGACGTTGATGCCCTGTGCGCCGCCGATACCAGAGATACTAGACATAGTTTTCTCCTATTGAAATGTTTGGTTGATTGGAGATTTTTAGATCATCGAACGCGGGCGGCGCGCCGCACCGGCGCCGGGCGCTGCAAACGAAGCGCGGGCCTGTTCTTCCTTCACGTCCTGCTCCACCGCAGCCATGTCTTCCTGGAAGGCCTTCTGCGCGGCTTCGATGCCCTTGAGGTCGAGCTGGGCGTCCAGGACACTGCGCACCTTCTCGGGGTCCAGGCCCTGGCTGCGGTAGAACTCGTCGGCGGCTGCCAGCTGGCCTTGCACTTCATCGATCAGCGCCTGGGCGCGGGCTACGATGTCCTGGGGGTTGTCTTGTCCTGCCATTTCGAAACTCCTGTTGATATTGGGCGGTGGTGGTGCGAAATGTGCCGCACGACACCGGGTAAGTAACCACCCCGAAGGTCCGGTTCCACGGTCGCGCAGAAATTTTCGGCAGGCCTTGCAGGGAACCCGATGGCGCCAGCCGTTACCCACCCAGGGGTGCCCTGCGCGCGAGCCCATAAGAGAAATCCCTATGTCCAGAATCGAATCGTTCAACACCCCGTCTTTCGACAACATGTCTTTGCGCGGCGGGCTGCAGGGCGGGGGCCAGGCTTTGGCCGGGCAATACGCCGGCCAGCAGGTCAAGGTGGATGACGGGCTGTCCGTGCTGGCCGACGCGGCGGAAGAAATCAGCCTGCACCATTCGGAAAAGGCCGAGACCAAGCACGCCTCCGAACGCAAGAAGGAGGCCACCCGGCCGATGGAGCTGATGAGCCCCGAGGCCATCACGGCCTACATGGAGGCGGCCCAGGCCTTCGAGGACCCCGAGCAACTGGTGCAACTGGCCAAGCGGATGCTGTCCGGCCAGGGCGACCCCGCAGCCCAGGCTAAGCAGGCTTTCCAGGGGCCTACCGAGCAGTTCATGGCGCTGCAGTACGCGCTGCACCAGGGCGAGCGCGACGGCGCGCCGGCCGAGGTGCTGGACGCCCTGCGCGAGGCCCTGGACGACCTGGAGATGGAGCACGGGCCGCGCATGCGGGCCGATGTCAACACCATCGGCACGGCGCAAGAGGGCGCGCGGGGGCATGCCGATGTGGCGCAGTTCCAGTCCACCTACCGCGACGTGGTGCTGGGCAACCCGTCGCTGGCGGGCACGCTCAAGCTGGCGCTCGAGCGCTTTGGCGACAGCGACTTCGCCGCCGGGCTGGCGCGCCTGACCCAGGCGCTGGGCCAGGACCTGGCAGCCGCCCGGCCCTCGGCCGACCCCACGCGGCTGCAAAACCTGGTGCAGGACCTGTACCACCTGGGCGTGGCCTCGACGGTGCTCGATGCCAGCCGCGAGCTGCACGCCAAGATCAGCGAACAGCACGGCCCGCTCACCGGCACGCCGGTCGCCCTGATGCAGGACCTGGTGGGCATCAGCGCCGAAAAATGGGTCTCCGGCGCGCGGTTCACCGCCCTGGCCGAGAAGTTCGGCGCCACGGGCGTGGAGGCGCAGATCCATTTCCTCACGGGCGTGAAGCTGCTGGTGCGCGACATGCCGGTCAAGGTGTTCGTAGATGCGGACCAGCGGCAGACGATTTTTCAGGCGGTGCAGGATGCACTGGACGCCGCCATCGACAAGGAGGACTACTGACCATGGCGCATTTGCAACAGGCGCTGGCCGATTTCGGCCGCGATATCGGCCTGCCCACGCTGGAGGGCGGCCCGGACGGGGGCGTGCAGCTGCGTCTGGAGTCGGGCGCGCTGCTGGGGGTTGCCCAGCAGGGCGAGGAGGTGGTGGTGCACTGGGCCGAACCGGTGCGCTACGACATTGCTGCGCTGCTCCTGCGTGCCATGAAGCTGGCGGGCGACGCCCGCGATGCCGCCCAGCCCGTGCAGGTGGGGCTGCGCAGCCTGCCCACGGGCGACTGGCTGGTGCTGGCCACCCGGTTCGCGGCCGAAGGCGTGAGCGCCCGCCGCATTCGGGAGGCCTCGGAGTTCCTGCGGCAGTGGCAGGCCGACCTGGGCGGCAGCCGCTGACCGCGAGCCCCCTTCGATGCCGCGGGCGGCTGGGGGCGGTGCCGCGGCGCACCGGCACAACTAAACTGCGCGCGCGATGGAACTTCCCCGTGCGCGCGGTTACTGAAACACGCAAGGCTGCGCCCGCACCCTGCGAATCTTCTGGGAGCATGCTGTATGACGGATATGAGAATCAGCGGTCTGGTGTTTGACCGGGGCATCGACAGCATCACCTACGCCCAGCAGGATGCGCAGACCATGCTGCCCGAACGCGGGGAGTCCGCACCGCCCGACGTGGGTTCACGGGCCCAGCTGTCGGCTTTGCTGGACAAGCCGTCCATCGACGACTTCCTCGACACGGCCACCCGCCCGCAGATCGCGAACCGGGACCTGCTCGTGCCCACGCGCTTTCGCGAGGCCCTGGACAACGCCCTGCAGCAGTTGCGCGATGCGGCGGCCCAGTGGCAGGCGCCGGGCGGCGCGGGCTCGGCCCCCGGCTCGGACGACGAGCTGCGCGTGCTCAACCGCGCCACCCGCCTGCTGAGCGAAGAGGTGGGACTGCGCGACCTGGTGCAGATGTACCGCAGCGCTCTCTACCAGGGCTGATGGCGCACATGGCATCTGACGCAGCAGCACCCGCAACCGCGGCGGCGAGCGCCGAGCAACCCGGCGCAACCCCGGCGGCCAGTATCGAGCTGATGGACCTGCTGGCCTTCGTGTACCTGCAAAACGGCCTGCCCGACAAGGCCGCCGTGCTGCTGGCCGCCCGCAACCTCCTGGCGCCCGAGGATCCCCGGGCGCTGCTGTCGCTGGCGCTGGCCCAGGTGCGCTCGGCCAAGCCGCAGCGCGCCCTGAACACCCTGGAGCAGCTGGCGCTGCTGGGCGCCATGGATGCTTCCTTTCACCTGGTGCGCGCGCAAGCCCTGCATGCACTGGACCGCCGCGACGAAGCGGCGGCCGCGATGCGTGCCTTCGTCGCACAGCGCAACGCTGCCGAGCCCACCCCGGAGACCGCGTCCACCGGGCGCTGATTGCATTCCACCATGTCCCAGACTGCTTCGTTCTCTCCGTTCGCCCGCCTGCAGCGCTTCGTCCAGATACTCACCAGCCGCAACGACCTGATCCTGGCGTTCTTCCTGGTGGCGGTGATCTTCATGATGATCCTGCCCCTGCCGACCTGGCTGGTGGACGCGCTCATCGGCATCAACATGACGATCTCGGCCATCTTGCTGATGGTGGCCATGTACCTGCCCTCGCCGCTGGCGTTCTCGTCGTTTCCGTCGGTGCTGCTGGTGACCACGCTGTTTCGCCTGGGCATCTCGATCGCCACCACCCGCCTGATCCTGCTGCAGGGCGACGCGGGCCACATCATTTTCACGTTCGGCAACTTCGTGGTGGGCGGCAACCTGGTGGTCGGCCTGGTGGTGTTCCTGATCCTGACCATCGTGCAGTTCGTGGTGATCACCAAGGGCGCGGAGCGCGTGGCCGAAGTGGCGGCGCGCTTCTCGCTCGACGCCATGCCCGGCAAGCAGATGTCCATCGACGGCGACATGCGCGCGGGCACCATCGACATGGACGAGGCAAAGCGCCGCCGCAACATCGTCGAGAAGGAAAGCCAGCTCTACGGCGCCATGGACGGCGCGATGAAGTTCGTCAAGGGCGACGCCATCGCCGGCCTGATCATCGTGGCGGTGAACCTGCTGGGCGGCATCGTCATCGGCACCACGCAGCGCGGCATGACCGCGGCGGACGCCATGAAGACCTACTCCGTGCTGACCATCGGCGACGGCCTGATCGCGCAGATCCCGGCGCTGTTCATCGCGATCTGCGCGGGCATGATCGTGACGCGCGTGCAGACGGGCGATGGCCCCTCCAACGTCGGTAAGGACATCGGCCAGCAGGTACTGGCGCAGCCCCGCGCGCTGCTGATCGCTGCGGCCGTGGCGCTGGGCATGGGGCTGATCCCCGGCATGCCGCTGCCGGTGTTCCTGATCCTGGCGGTGGTCATCGGCACCATCGGCTTCACCATTTTGCGCGGCACCCGGCGCGTGGTGGACGAAAAAACCGGCGAGGTCACCGAGGTGCCCGCCATGCAGCCCGCGGGCGAGGCGCGCACCAAGCCCAAGGCATCGGACGGCAGCGACGAGTTCGCGCCCACGGTGCCCCTGCTGATGGACGTGGCCGCGGGCCTGCAGACCAGCTTCGATGCCGGCGTGCTCAACGACGAACTGCTCAAGATCCGCCGTGCGCTGTATTTCGACCTGGGCGTGCCGTTCCCGGGCATCCAGCTGCGCTTCAACGAATCCCTGCCGCCCGAGAGCTACAACATCCTGCTGTCCGAAGTGCCGGTATCGCAGGGCCGCCTGCGCCCCGGCTACCTGCTGGTGCGCGAGAGCCTGAGCAACCTCGATGCGCTGCAGATCGCCTACGAGGAAGACCGCAAGTTCCTGCCCCACATCCCGACCCTGTGGGTGGGCGACCACCTGCGCGAGCCGCTGTCGCGCGCGGGCATTCCGTTCATGGACCCCAGCCAGGTGCTGACGTACCACCTGGCCTTCGTGCTCAAGAAGTACTCGGCCGACTTCATCGGCATCCAGGAAACCCGCTTTTTGCTCAGCGCGATGGAGGGCCGCTTCCCCGACCTGGTCAAGGAGTCCACCCGGGTCCTGCCGATCCAGAAGATCGCCGAAATCCTGCAGCGGCTGGTGTCCGAGGACATTTCCGTGCGCAACCTGCGCGCCATCCTGGAGTCGCTGATCGAATGGGGCCAGAAGGAAAAGGACTCGGTCCTGCTGACCGAGTACGTGCGCTCCACGCTCAAGCGGCACATCAGCTACAAGTACTCCAGCGGGCAGAACATCCTGCCGGCCTACCTGCTGGCGCCCAGCATCGAGGACACCGTGCGCGGCGCGGTGCGCCAGACCTCGGCGGGCAGCTACCTGTCGCTGGACCCTGCGGTGAGCAAGCGGCTGGTGGAGAACATCAAGAAGGCGGTGGGCGACATCGGCGGCAATGCGCAGCGCCCCGTGCTGCTCACCTCCATGGACATCCGGCGCTACATGCGCAAGATGATCGAGCAGGACCTGTACGACCTGCCCGTGCTGTCCTACCAGGAGCTGACCCAGGAGATCAACATCCAGCCGCTCGCGAGGATCGACCTGTGAGCGGAAGCCGACCCTGGAGCGATGCTCCTGAATTCATAGCTGCTACCGCTTGTCCAGCAAGCGACAGGGCCCATTTTTGCTTCAAGTTCAACGCCCCGTCGGCGTTACACCTTGGCGATGCCCTCGTCCAGCGTGTCGGTCACGGCGAACAGGGTCAGGAAGCCGCTCATGTCGAACACCTCGCGCACCATGTCGCGCAGGCCCACGAGCACCAGCTTGCCCTTGCTGGTGCGCAGCTTCTTGCCCGCCAGCAGCACCACGCGCAGGCCGGCGGAGCTGATGTATTCCAGCGCCGAGAGGTCGAACACCAGGCGCTGGATGCCTGCGTCGAGTTGCTCGGTCACCACGCGTTCGAGCTCCGGCGAGCTGCTGCTGTCCAGACGGCCACGGGGACGCAGGATGAGGATGTCATTGCGGCGTTCCTGTTCGAGATTCATGGACGCAGTCCTTCGGGGGTGAGGGGTGGAGTGGGGGAGAAAACCGGAAAGGGCGCATTGTATGGGCCGCCCCGCCAACCCGCGCGGATTAATTGCCCGGCGCCTGCACGGCGTGCGGCGCGGGTGTCCGCCGCAGGAGGCGCACGATGAGCGCCGCGGCGGAACTGCGCATCCTGACCGGCCGGCACGCCGGCGCGCGCGCCCCCTTGGCGGGCGGCGAGCGCATGGGGGCGGACGACGGTTGCGACCTCATCCTGACCGACCTGGACCTGCCCTCCGACATGGGGGCCTGGGTACAGATTGCCATGGGACGCTGGTGGGTGCGCTCGTCGCCGCCCGAGGCGCAGGCACTGGCCGATGCCCCGCCGGCAGACCCCGCTTCCTCCTGGGTGTCCGAGCAGCCCTGGGGCGCGGTGGCCTACCTGGGGCAGGTGGCGATCACGGTCAGCGCGGCGGACGCTGCCTGGCAGGCCGTGCCGCACGGCCATGTGGAAGCGGCTGGTGCGGCTGCAACCGCTGACAAAACCGCCGCAGGTACCACTTTGACGGCAGCCAGCGCCGGCTCGCCAACGCAGGCCTCCCGAACCGGCGACCCGGTGCTGGCCGTCATTCCACAGAACGACGCGGCCGATCCACAACACGGCCACAACCCGGCATCGGAGCCGGGAGAGCGTGCCGTGGACGCCACGGTGCGCACCGGTGCTGGCGTGGCCGCGGGCAGCGCGCCGGCCAAGGCGCGCCGCCGGTGGCAGCCGGCGTTGATCATCGGCCTGGCGCTGGCGGCATTGCTGCTGTCGGTGTTCTGGTCGTTGCTCAAGGGCCAGGGAGCCCAGCGTGCGGCCGAGGGCGCCCAGGCCTCCGAGGCCAATGCGGCGGCGGCCGGCGCCGAGCGCCAGCAGCGCCTGCTGCGGGACATCCAGCTGGCCATTGCCCGTGTGGACCCCGGCCTGCGCCTGCGCATCGAGGCGCTGCCCACGGGCGGCGCCCGGGTCAGCGGCTGGGTGGCAGACATCGCGCAGCTCGACCGGCTGGCCGAAGGGCTTGCCGGCATCCGCCCCGCGCCCGCGCTGGCGGTGCGCACGGCGTCCGATCTGATGGACGACCTGGTCGAAGCGGGCGGGCCGGACGCGCAGGCCCTGCGGTTCGAGTTGCTGGGCGAAGGCCGCGTGCGCGCGCATGGCCTGGTCATGGCGCCGGCCGAGCGCGACAGGGTGCTGGCCCTGGTGCGTGCCCGCGTGCCCCCGGGCATCGAGATCGTGGACGGCCTGCGCGTGGCGTCCGCCCAGGGCGGCACGGTGCAGGAATGGCTGCGCACCGCGGGCTTTGCGGGGGCCGAGGCACGCTGGGATGGCGAGCAGATGGTGATCGGTCTGGACATCGGCGGCCAGGAGCGCGCAAGGCTCGAGTCCCTGCTGGCGCGGGCGGCCACGCCGCTCTCCGGCATACCCTTCGTGCTGCGCACCCGCGAGGTCGGGCGTGCACCAGCCGTGGCCGCGGTGCCGGCGGTGCCCGCACACGCCAGCAAAGCGCCGCTGCCTTTCAGCATCCGCAGCGTGGTGGGCGGCGCGGTGCCTTACATCGTTCTGGGCGACGGCTCCAAGTTGCAACCCGGCGGTCGGCGTGCGGGTTGGCGCCTGGTGGCGGTGGAGTCCGACCGCATCGTGTTCGACGGACCGCGCTCCCTGGTGGTCCTGCGGTGAAGCTGCTGCTGCCCGATGCGCCCGCGGTCGCGCCCGACGAGCCGCTCAGCGAGCTGGAAGCCCGGCTGCGCGGCCCCGAAGCAGACGCGGCCCGCCAGGATGCGCTGGCCCGCATCGCCGTGCTGGAGCAGCGCATGCGCGCTGCGCTGGCCGAAGGCGTACCCCCGGCGGACTATCCCGCGCTGGCAGCAGTGCTGGACGCTTGCCAAGCGGCGCGTGAAGTGTTGACAATGGCGGTGCGCGCGCCCTGACAGGGCCACGCCGGCACCGTTATGCCTTTTTTCATCGTGTTCACCCTTTCTTGAATCAGGAGCTTTTCCATGCTGACGACCGGCGGTATCACCTTCAACTCCATCAACAACTCCATCTCGCAAGTCACCTCGCGCCGCGAAGCCGACCTGCAGAACACCATCAACAGCCTGGGCGACAGCCCCAGCACCGGTGAGCTGCTCGGCCTGCAACAGCAGGTGCAGCAGTGGACGATGTTCACGCAGATCCAGAGCACCATCGTCAAGGAAGTGTCCGAGGCGATGAAGGGCGTGATCCAGAAGGCTGCCTGACCGCGCACGCAGGGGCCCCGCCTTCAGGGCGCTGCCCCCGTGCTTCATTCAGGGCGCTGCCACTGCGTCGATGAATGCGCAGGGGCCGGGGCGACGGGCCCCGGGACGATTGCAGTTTCAGGGCTTCACGCCCGCTGGTGGAAGAAGGCCATCCCACCCTGAGCTTCCGCAGTCAACGACTGCGCCGCCGTGCCCTGCGGCTCTGTGCCCAGGAAGGTGGACCAATCCTGCGCATGGTCCACAAAGCGTTCCACGGACTGCACAAACTCGGCAGGTGCGCCCGGCACCCGCTCATCGAAACGCTGCGTCAGCAGCACCGACGCCGGTTCGTTTTCATCCAGCGACAGCGTGGCGCCGCCGGTGCCCCGCCAGAACCGGTTGGCGCGCAGCATGGCGGCCATCACTTCCTCGCGGCGTGCGGAGGGCACGGCGCCCAGCACCGCAAAGCAGGTGAGTGCATGGGCTGCGGCGTCGTGCTGCAGGTGCACGGCGATCTGGTCGAACGCCAGGGTGCAAGCGCCCTGTGCATCGAGTTCGACCGGGAAAAGGCCTGCGGCTTGCCGCAAGGCATCGAACAGCGCACTGCGCGTTGCGGCGGTATCGGTCATGGCAATCTCTCGCTTTCTTGTCTTCAAGGGTGGTTTCGGTCGCCGGGTGGCGGGAGCGGCACGGCGTTGCTACAGCGCACGCACCGACACGAGTGCCGACAGGTAGGCATCGCGGTCGGCGGCCAGGTCGTCCAGCGACGCTGCGCGGCCGGGGTGGGTCCAGCCCCAGCGCTGCGGCTGGCTGCTGAAGGCATCGTCCACCAGCACCAGCGTGCGCCCCTCCGGCCAGCGGCCGTCGGCGCGGGCTGCGGCGGCACGCTCCTGCAGCAGGCGTGCCAGCGTGAATGCGCCCTCTACCGCCATGGCAGGCGTAGCGCCGGCCGTGCCTTCGCCGTCCCCCACGGGTGACCAGTCGCGTTGCATGAACAGCGCCACGTCCGGGCCTGCGCTGTAGCAGCGCAGCCGGGCATGCAGCCCGCTGCCGATGATGCCGAGCACCGCGTCACCGCGAACGCTGCCGCCGCGCGCGGCCCAGGCCTGGAAGGCTTGCTCGGGGTCGAGGTCGGCCCACTGCGCAGCCACGCCGCTGGCGAACAGGTGCGGGGCCAGGGGCTCCATCGCCTGGAGTACGGCCTGTGCGAGCGGTGGCGTCGGCAGGCCGGCGCGGGCCAGCCAGCCAGAGGCCGCGGTGCTGGGGCGGGAGAGAAGACCGGAGAGCTTGTCCATGGTGCGTTCCGAGGTGTAGGTAGTCCGGGTGGAATGTCGCGTGGCTGCTGGGCGCCAAGACCGCGGTGTCTGGGTGTCGGGGTGCCGGATGTGCGTCAGCGAACGCTGCGCGGGTCCAGCAGCGGTTGCTGGCGACTTGTGCGGACCTCGGCCAGGATGGACGATTCGCGCGCGACGTAGCTGACGTTGGAGATCTGTTCTTCCAGCGCCTGGATCTGCCGGTTGACCGCGGGGGTGCGCGGCTGCTGGCTGCGCAGCGTTTCGAGCTGGGTCAGGGCGTCGGTGGTACCCATGCCCAGCAGGCTGCCAACGCGCTCGGAACCCCAATCTTCGGTGCGCTCGGCGACCTGGCCCTTGGCCTGCAGGTCGCGCACGTGCGTCTGAATGGCGCCGAGCCGGCTCTGCGCGGCCGCTTGCTCCCCGGGGGTGAAGCCCGGCCCCATCAGTTCGAGCATCTTGTCGGGCGTCATCGCCAGCAGCGCGGTGGCGGTCTTGGTGCTGACCACCTGGGGCAGCACGCAGCCCTTGAACGGCGGCGATTCGCCCGTGCGCGTGCGCATCGCCGCGGGGTTCACATCGTTGGGGTCGGTCAGCTGGTCGCCGAAGGCGATGTCGTTGTCGATGCCGATCACGCCGGTGACGCGGCCATCCGCGCCTTGCTGCACGATGTAGTTGTGGCCGTGGCGGTCCACCTGGCCGCACAGCGCATCGAGCCACTGCAAATCGGTGGTTTTCTCGCGCAGCACCGGGTCGGAGAAGTCGAACGCGACGAAGGCATCCTTCTCCTGCACCGTGATCTCGCCGTCCATGTTTTCCACTTCCATGGAGTTGATCAGCTGGAGGCCCCCTTCCACCAGCTTGCCGCCCACAAAGCCTTTTTCCCGTGCGTAGGCCGTGGCCAACTCGGGGCTCGCGCTCAGCTCGGCGCGCTTCTCGGGCGACAGCGTCACGACCACGTCACCCGACTTCAGGGGCGACAACCCTGGCGCGAAGGACATCACCAGTCCCATCCGCTGCTGGCCGTCCACCTCGTGCACGCCGATTTCGGCTTTGGGTGTGACGCCCATGCCCAGGTGCTGGTCCAGGCGGTGCACCGCCACGTTGCGCTGCTCCATCACGGGCCGATCGGTGTTGATGCCGGACGCCGAGACCGCATCGGGCTGCTCGCCCCCCGGCACGGAGGGCTTGAACACGCCGGTGAAACGCGTGCCGTCGCCCAGCTGGTAGTGGCCCTTGAACACCGTGTTGACCGCGCCGCTGCCCAGCTTCGTCAACCCACCGCCGGCTTCGGGGCTCCTGTCGAGCGTCTTGTCGTTGAAGGCCAGGCCCGCCGTCTCGGGGCGGATCGGCACACCGGTCTGCGCGTACTGCTGCGCCAGGCCTTCGGGCATCTTGAGCTTGATGGCCTGCACCAGCGACTCACCATCGAGCGGCAGGCTGAACAGCCTCTCGACGCCCGCCTGCAGTTCGGCGGGGTTCATGCCGCTGGCGCGCAGCTCGGTGGTCACGGCGTGGATGTCCTGCAGCGACAGCGGGGGCTTGTGCTGCGAGAACGCGCGCGCATCGGCAACGCTCAGGCCCTCGGGCATGCCTTCCCTGCCGATCTGATCGCGCAGCCCGTCAAGCTGCGCGCGCTGGGCCTGCACCTGGCCCTTGAGCTGGGCGATGTCGTCCCGGTGGCTGCGGCGCGAATTGCCTTGCGCATAGGCGTCGCAGGAGCGTTCGAGCTCGCCCAGCTCCTGCGACAGCTTGTGGATCTGCCCCTCGGCATAGGCCTTGCGGGATTCCGGGGTGGTCGGCGGTGCGGGCGGGCGGTCGTTGCCGGCAGCCTTGTGGAAGGACTCGAGCTTGTTCAGCACGTCCTTGTGGCCGGTGGAGCGGTGCATCACCGTAATGCCGAACAGCTTCCAGTCGCGCTTGGGCTCGCCCACGGTGTCGCGCAGCGCAGTGGGCGTGGCCAGGGCCTCGCGGCGCAGCGCTGCAGGCGCCTGGGGCGCGGTGGAGACGGTGCGCTCCTGCAGAGGCCGTCCGCTCGTGGGTTGGGGCGTGGCGCGCAGCGCTTCGCCCAGTGCTGCGTGGGGCGGGGTGGCCAGGGCGGTCACGGTGTGGCCGCCGAGCTTTCCCTGTACCTCGCCGCTGCCTGTCGGTGCGGTGCCGGAGGTCCAGGTCGGAGCCGTCGTGGTGCCGGTCTGGATCGGGGAAAAGGACATGGCGGTTGCTCCTGGCGGTGCGGGGGATGGGGTGGGCGGCCTCAGGGCCACGGGACTGCCGCCCGCGCCGAGGCGCGGGCGTTGCAAGGACTTGGTAACCCCGCCGTGCAAGAGGTTCCATCGCGCCCGGCCCAGGGCTGCGATGGATGGCGTTGCGCGCCTACTTCGCCGCTGCCTGCGTTTCCACGTTGATGACTTCCGCCACGTTGAGCAGCAGCATGGGCGGGTACAGGCCCAGGGCGTGCACCGTGCGCATGTTGATGAGCAGCGAGAAGCGCTGCAGCGTCGAGGCCGGAATGTCCTGGGTGCGTTTTTTCTCGACCAGGATCTGGCGCGCCATGGACCCGGCGTAGCGGCCGATGTTGGCGCCGTTCGAGAACAGCCCGAACATGCAGCCCGACTGCCGCACGATGCTCTCGGTGGCGCAGAAGGTCGGCAGCTTGTTCTCCAGTGCTGCGGTGGTGACGGCGTCGCGGTGCGTGAACGCCAGGAAGGTGATGGGGCCCACGTAAAGCAGGTCGGCACCGCGCTCCGCCAGGCTCTTGACCTGCGCGGCGATCTGCCCCGGGTCCGGCGCGCCGGTGGGCAGCAGGGGCAGGGCGGCCTCGACGACTTCGAAGTTCTGCGTCTTGGCCAGGTCCTTGAGCCGGTCGCGGATGAGCGCCGAATTGGGCTCCACCGGGTTGTGCAGGTAGCCCAGCTTGGCAAACGGCCGGTAGGCGCGGATCGCGTTGAGCTGCACCGGCAGGGGTGCCACGTGGCTCACGCCCGTCACATTGCGCGCGGGATGCTCCAGCGCGGGGAGCAAGCCGGCGCCTACCGGGTCGGTCACTTCCGTGAAGACGATCGGGATGTCGCGGATCGGGTTGCCGGCGTTGGGCTGGTCGTGGCGGCCCGCCAGCGCCAGGGACGTGGGCGTGCCCCACACGTAGATCAGGTCCGGGTTGGCTGCGCGCACCCGGCTGCGCAGGTCGGCGATGTCGTCGGCCTTGCCCGAGTAGCGGATGTTGACGTAGCGCACCGGCACGTCCTGGCGCTGCAGGTAGCTGGTGAACCCGGCCTCGATGTTCTGCTCGTCGCGCGGCAGCACCATGGCCACGGTGTAGCGTGCGGTGGCCGCAGCCACGGCCGCTGCCGCACCGCTGGACGGCGTGGCGGGAGCGGGCTGCTGGGCGTGCGCAGCGGCTGCGCAGAGGATCGATGCGGCCGCCAGGGCCCGGAGTGCGGTGGAAATACGGGGCATGAATGTCTCCTGTGCTCAGGGCGGGCGTTACGCGGCCGCGCCGGCGCGCGGTACGCGCAGGCCGGCCAGCAGTCCCAGGGTGGCAACGGTCAGCAAGATGCCGACCGCGACGACCGCCCCGGCAAAACCGAAGGCCGTGACCGCAATGGCCGTCACAAAAGGGGCAACGATGCTGCCGGCCCGCTCGATGAGGCGGAACGCCGCCAGCGCCTGCTCGGGCGTGGCCGTGGCCTGGCCGTCGGGCTGGTGTTCGAACACCTCGGTGGTCAATGCGATCTGCGGCGACGACTGGAACGCCTGACCGAAGCCCAGCAAGGCGCAGCAGGCCGCCATACCCCAGACACCGCCGAGCGCCGGCAGCGACAGGCAGGCCAGCACGCTCAGCACGCCGCCGAGCACGATGAAGGGCTTGCGCTGCCCGAGCAGGTCGGACCAGTGCGCCACCAGCGTGGCCGTGGACGCAAAGCACAGAAAGTACAGCAGCAGCACACGGCCCGCCACCGCAGGCTGCTGCTGCAGCTCGCTCATGTACAGCGGCACCACCACCGACAACACGGTCACGGCCACCAGGCGGCCGGGCAGGGCGGAGCCCAGGATCACGCACACCGCGCGGGGCTCGCGCAGCACGGCCCAGTAGCCGCGCCAGCCGCCCGTGGTGGCCAGTCCCCTCTGTGCGGCCTGCGCGCCCATCGTGGCGCGGTCGAGCGACAGGCGCATCGCGGCCACCAGGGCGGCGGCCATGCACAGCGCGCAGGTCACGAAGCCCGCCACATCGCCGGCACGCGCCGCGATCATTCCGCCGAACGGGGGGCCCACGATGCCGGCCGCCACGATGGCGGCGGCCACTTCGGCGAGCCCGCGCGCGCGCTGCTTGGGCGGCGTGATGCGCACGATGGCGGTCTGCACCAGGATCAGCGCCAGCCCGTAGGCCGCGCCGCCCGTGGCGCGCAGCGCAATGAGCGTCCAGGCGTCCTTGGCCCAGGACGTGGCGGCCAGCGCGAACATGCCGACCAGGGCCGAGAGCATCAGGCTCCAGCGCAGGTCAAAGCGCTTGGCCAGCGCCGGGCCCAGGGGCTGCGCCAGCGCCAGCGTGGTCATGAACGCGGCGACGGGCAGGCCGGCCACCATGGTGGGCGACAGGGCCATGTCGAAGGGACGCACTTCGCTGGCGAACACCGTGAAGAACGGGCGCAGAAGCTCTTCGGACAGCGCGACCAGAAAGACCGTGAGGCGCAGCAGCGTCAGTTGCGAGGCGACGGCGGCGGGCACCACCGTGGCCTCGGTGCGCTCGCCCTGCGGTTGGCCGGCGGCCTCCAGCAACTGTGCGCGGCACTCCGCCGCGTCCCGGTCGTGGGCCTCGGCCGCGTCGCGCGCCACCGCGTGCCGGCGCTGCCAGCGGCGTTGCACGCGCTGCCAGCCGCGTGCCTGGGCATAGGCGGCCAGCGGGTACAGCAGCGACTTGCGCCACAGGCCGCGCGACAGCTCGCGTACCAGCACCGCGGCGATCACCAGGGCCAGCACCAGGTCGAGCAGCATGCCGCCCAGCTGGCGGTTCACGTAGTCGGCCGGGTAGCCCACCACGACCTGGCCGCCGTCCTGCGTGACCTTCACGAGGCGCTGGGAAAAATCCGTTTCGCTCTCGCGCTGCTGGGTGGCGGGCACATCGCCGCCCCAGGTGGTGTGGGTGGCGGCAGCCTCGCCCTGGCGCAGTGCCAGGTAGCTCAGCTCGGGCGCTTCGGCCAGCTGCTTCTTGAAGAGCTCATCCATGCCGTTCAGGCTGCTCCAGGGCACGCCCGCCGCGAGCGCGCGCGCCACCTGGCCGGACAGGGTGCGGCCCACGGCGTCCGCGTTGGCCTGGATCTGCTCGGTGACGAAGGGGCGCGCCGCTTCGCGTGCGATCCACACCATGGTGGACGGTGCCGCCACGCCCGCCAGCAGCAGCGCGAGCCACAGCCCCTTGCCATAGCCGTGGGTGCGGGGGGCGGCTGAACGGTCCGCACGGTCCGCGCCTGCGGCGCGGTTGCCCTCGGGGCGGCGGCGCTGCAACGACTCGATCACGCGGGTGCCCCAGC
This sequence comes from Acidovorax sp. NPDC077693, assembly GCF_044542805.1. NCBI lineage: Bacteria > Pseudomonadati > Pseudomonadota > Betaproteobacteria > Burkholderiales > Comamonadaceae > Acidovorax > Acidovorax sp. NPDC077693. The sequence goes on from NZ_JBITVD010000026.1 coordinate 56,615, forward strand.
GTATCAGCGCCCACCAGGTCAGGAACAGCGTGCCGGCGATCAGGGGCAGCGCCTTGAGCACCATGCTGGTAGCCGCTTCGTGCGCCTGTGCCCGGGCGATGGCCGGGTCCACGGCCGCCCAGATGGTGGCAGCGGGGGCGCCGGTCGAGTCGAACATCGCCGTGCCCACGAACACGCCACGCCCGGTGGTGCGCACGCTGGGCGGGTGATCTGGCCCGCCGCTGCGCAGCGGCGCGTTCCAGCGCCCGTCGACGGCGGTGCGCCATGCCTCGTCGCCGGCCTGGGCCACCGGATCGCCGCGGTCCGTGTCCACGAAGACTGCGCGCAGCGCCTTGTCTTCGGACTGCATGCGCTGCAGCCGGTCCACCAGCGATGTCTGGTCGGCCACGGCCACGCCGAACTGCATGCCGCGCTCGGCCTCGTCCGCCACCTGCTGCAAAAGCCGCACCACGCGGTCCTGCGACAGCTGCGTGAGCAACTGCTCGGTACGCCAGGCGATGAGCACCAGCGAGAGCCCGAACAGCGCCAGCGAGAAGATCGCCGCGAACACCAGCGACTCGCGGCGAAGGCGCGGGCGCAGCGCCGTGAGGTCGATGGACGCGGCGGTGCCGTGCGCGGCGGCTTCGGTGGTGGTGCTGTCACTCATGAGAAATACCCTTTGCCTTGGCTGCGCTGCGCCGGCTTGCTTTGCAACAGTCCCGTTGTCGTGCAAACTCGCACGCTGCTGTCGGAGTCTCTGGTTTGCTGTCGTCGATTCAACATACGCCCCCGTCCCTGTCGCCGGATGCCGCCTTCGCGCATCTTCCGGATCTGAGTGCCCACATCCTGCTGCCCAACGACTTTGCGGCGTGGAGCGCACTGCGCGACCGGGTGATCGCCGACCTGCCCAACCCTGACTTCTACGTGCGCGAGGACGACGAGCAGCTGTTCTTCGAGGCCCACACGCAGCCCCTGGGCGAGACCATCGGGGTGTTTGCCCACGGCGCGCTGGTCGCCTATGCGATGGTGGGCTTCCCCGACGCGGATTCGCCTGACAACCTGGGGGCCGTGATCGGCCTCGAACCCGCCCTGCATGGCAAGGTCACCCATCTGTCGAGCTGCATGGTGCTGCCCGAATGGCGCGGCCGCAGGCTGCAGCGCACGCTGCTGGCCGCGCGGCTGGCGCTGGCCCATGCGCGCGGCCGCCCGCTGTGCATGGCGATGGTGTCGCTGCTCAATCACAGCAGCCGCCACAACCTGCTGCGCCAGGGCTTGCACATCGCCTGGACGGGCGTCATCGACGGGCTTGAGCGCCATGTGGCGATGATCGACCTGCAGCACGGCCTGCATTTCGACATGGGCGACGAGAAGCTCTTGCAAAGCGATGATTTCGGCGCCTTGCAGGCGGCCTGCGCGGCCGGCTACACCGGCATCGGCGAAGTGCGCGACGACGCGGGCGTGCGGCTGCGGTACGTGCGGCACCTGCATCACGACCGCGCTCCCTGGTAGGTGATGGCCACCACGGTGATGTCGTCGGCCTGCGCGGCCCCGGCCTCGAACGCGCGCACCGCCTGAACCACGCGCTGCGGCACGCCGGCCGCATGGCCCTTGTGCACCGGGTCGGCGCCCACGGCCTCCATGGCATCGAGCAGCGCCTGGTCGCCGAACAGGACGCCCTCGGCGTTGTTGGCCTCGGTCACGCCGTCGGTGTAGAGCAGCAGGGTCTCGCCCGGCGACAGCATGACCTCGCCTTCGTTGTATTCCTGTCCTTCGAGCACGGCCAGCGCCATGTTGGAGCCGCGCTCGAAGAAGGTCGCCTTGCCCTCCCGCAGCCGGATGGGCGGGTTGTGGCCGGCGTTCACGTAGGTCAGCCGCCCGCTGCGCAGGTGCAGCACGCCGTAGAACACGGTGACGAACATCATCTGGTCGTTCTCGGCGCACAGCTGGTCGTTCAGCGCGGCGATGGTCGCGCCCGGAAAGCGCAGGAACAGCGCGTTGCTCTTGAGCAGCGTGCGTGAGATCGCCATGAAGAACGCGGCCGGAACGCCCTTGCCCGAAACGTCGGCGACCACGATGGCCAGGTGCTCGTCGTCGATGGGGAAGTAGTCGTAGAAGTCGCCGCCCACCTCCTTGGCAGGGATCATGGTGGCGGCGATCTCGATCTCGCCCACGTCGGGGGCCGAGCGCGGCAGGATCGACAGCTGCATCTGGCGCGCGATCTCGAGCTCCTGCTGCAGGCTGGCGAGCATGGCCTGTGTCTGCACCGCGGCCTGCAGCTCGCGCAGCAGCTTGAGCAGGCGGCTTTGCTGGGTGCTCACCAGGCCCGACATGCGCCCGAGGATCCCGGCGAGTTCGGCCAGCTGGTTGGTGCCGCTTTGCACGGTCTCGGCAACGGGCACCGGGATCTCGGCGCGCGTGGCCAGCGACGCCAGGATCTCCTCGCGGGACGCCGGGTCCAGGCTCTCGGCCAGCGAGCGCAGCTGGTCGCGGATCAGGCGCTCCTGTTGGTGGCGGATGCGGATGCGCTCCTGCCGCAGGGTTTCCAGGTTGAGCAGTTCCGAGCGGATGGCCACCACGCCGCGGGCGATGGCGCCGGACTCGTCTTCGGCCTCCTCCTCGCCGTCGTCCAGCGACGCGTCGGTGGCGCCGCTGGCCAGCGCCTTGAGCACGCCCACGGACCGCGTCAGCGGCTCCATCGCGTGCTGCATGTAGGCGGCCAGGCCCATCACCACCAGGGCCGCGAAAAGCAGTGCGCCCCCGGCCGCAGCCCAGTTGAAGAACTTGTCGGACCGGTACTGCGCGGTGACGTCCTGCACCCACACCAGCGCGCCCACCACGCGTTTGTCGGGGTTCACCACCGGCTGGCTGACCAGCTGCAGGGCGCCCTGGCTGCTGGCCGAGGTGCTGGACAGCGGCAGGATCAGCGCCTGCGAAGAGCGCACGGGCACCACCGCGCCGGTGGCCGCCAGATTGCCCGGCTGGGTGCCCAGCGTTTCCTTGCCGCGCATGTTCACGATGAAGATGTCGCCGCCCAGATAGGCTGCCAGTTCGGGCAGGCGCTGCGCCACGTCTTGCCCGATGGCCAGCGCGCCCCCGTCGAAGCCGCGCACCAGCACCCAGTCGTACTGCCGCGGGGCCACCTGGCTCAGGCCGCGCACGCCCGAGGGCGATTCCAGCGCCGCCTTCACCCAGCCGGATTCGGCCAGCGGCTGCGGGTCGAACCCGGGCTCGGTGGTGGAGATGAGCGCGCCGCCAGGCCCCAGGATGTCGATGCGCAGGCCTGGCGCCTGGCGCACGGCATGGGCCAGCAGGGTGTCGATGCGCTGCTGCGCACCCGGTGCCTGCAGGTTGCGGAACGACGGGTCTTCCAGCAGCTTGCGCGCGAGCGCGTCCTGGCGGTCCAAGCTCTCGTTCTGGAGCTTGTCCCAGGCGATCCGCTGGCCCTGCAAAAGAGCCTCGTTGTAACGCTGCGCCCAGCGCTGCTCGCCGAGCCAGCCCATCATGCCCAGGGCGGTCACCAGCAGTGCCATCGCCAACAGCAGGATGAACATGATGCGCCGCTTAAGCTGCATCGCTGTCCTTTCGTGTCGGCTGCCAGGGCTGCGGACGGGGTTGCGCCCACCAGCTGACCCCGACGGCCAGCGTGGCGACGAGCAAAAGGCTGGTGGTGGGCAGGCCCGCTGCCGCGATGCCGCCCGCCAGCAGTGCGCCGAGGGCCGTGCCCAGCAGCGTGGCGGACGCGGGGGCGTGGTGGGTGCGCTGGGTCGATGTCACCGCATGGCCCAGCAGATAGGCCGTGAGCAGGGCCGCCACCGACAGGGCCGCGATCTGCCAGGCGCCAGCGCCGGGCAGCGCAAGCGCGAGGGCATTCACGAGGGTCGCCATGGCCAGCGCGGCGCCGGTGTGGCGGCGCCGTCGCAGCGGATCGAGCAGGCCCCCCAGCAGGCCGACCCCGAGCGCGCTGGCCACGGCCGCCTGCGCCAGGCCATGCGGCACGGCGGTGGCGGACATCCACCCGGCCACCATGAGCAGGCCCGATGCCGCAGCGATGCAGGCCGTCACGCTGACGGCGCGCAGCCCCGACCGGGCCGCGGCGGCTGCCTGGGCCTGGGCGCGCGCGCCGACGCGGTGGCGCCAGGGGCTGCGCGGCTCGTTCCAGCGCAACAGCAGGAAGCTGGCGCACAGCAGCGGCAGCGTCAGTGCCAGCCCGCCGTAGAGCCCGCCCAGCGCGGTGAACGCCACCGACCCCAGTGCCGGGCCGAGCCAGACGGTGGCGCCCACCCAGGCGCCCATCGCCGCCTTGGGCCAGCGGGGCATGGCGTGCTTGAAATCCTGGCGGCGCGGCACCTGCTCGACCGTCATGCAGGCGGCCAGCGCCGCACCCGCGAAGCCGCCGCACCACAGCGCGACACCGGGCAGCCATTGCAGCGGGCTGTAGCCGGTCCACGCGCCCGAGGCCAGCACGAGGGCGAGCCCCGCCAGTCCGGCGCAGGCCGAGAACAGCACCGACAGCACCGGCCAGCGCCGGCCCTGCGTGACCCAGGCGGCGAGGGCGGCCGAGACGATGAACGCGGCCGGCAGCAGGGCCAGTTGGAGGGGCGGCAGGTCGGCCACCGCGTTCGATGCGGAGGTGGCCAGCGCGAGCAGCGCCACGGCGCCCAGCGTGATCAGCAGGCTGGCCCAGAAGGACTGCGCCTCGGCGGCCACGACGCGGACCTGCGTGAGGCCGTGTTCGGCAAAGCGGTGGGTGCCCTGGGCCTCGGCCAGCAGCATGTCCAGGTACTCGCGCCGCTGGGCCTGGGGCTCGGTCTGGCGCAGCGACGAGATCAGCCGGCGCACGCGCGTCAGTGTTTCGTGCACGCCGCGCACGGCGTGGCCCAGTTGCTGCGCCCGCAGGTCGAACCCGCGCCGGTGCGGCAGCACCATGGACCGGTCGTAGCGCCCGCTCGCAATGGCGCGCATGGCCAGCCGCACCGCATGGTTGCGCAGCTTGACGCCCTGCGCTTCCGAGAAGCGCGCGGCCAGGAAGGCCAGCGCGGCCAGCAGCAGCACCGCCGGCAGCAGCAGGGTGGCGGCCGAGCGCGCAAACGGACCTGCGCCGGTTTCCTGCAGCGCCAGGCGGACGGTGCCGCGGGGCTCGCCGCGCACGGTGATGGGGGCGTCCGCCACGGTGCCCGTGGCCACCTTGGTGGCGCGCTCGCGTTCCACGAACCACAGCACCTTGCCGGGCCCCTGCAGCAGGGCGATGGACTGGATCTCGGCATGGGCGCCCAGGCGCTGGTTGAAGAGCGCTTCCACGCCCACCAGGCCCTCCAGGGGAATGCCGATGTCCAGCGCGTGGCCGATGCGCTGGCTCAGCGAGTCGGCCATGAGCTGGGCGCGCACGCGCTCGCTTTCCTGCCGCATGCCGCGCAGCTGTTCGTAGGTGTTCCAGGCCAGGGCGGCCGCGGCGGCCAGCAGCAGCGCCAGGGCGATGCAGCCCAGGCGCAGTGCGGCATTGGGACGGCGGGGCCGGCGGTGGCTGCTCATTCCAGGCGCTCGCTTTCGTCCAGCCGCGCCAGGCAGTCGTCCATGCGCGCGCGCACCGCGGCGGCCTCGGCCAGCGACTGGGCCATGCGGCCGTTGCGTTCGTAGGCCAGCCGGCGGTACTGGGGCGCCAGCGCCCAGCGCGCGGCCAGCCAGCCGATCACCACCACCAGCACGAAGATCGCCAGGGTGGTGAGCAGGATGGGGCTGAGCAGCTTGTCGCGCAGCGATCCGCCGTCCACCCACTGCAGGGCCGGCGCGGGTGCCGCGTAGCTGGTGCTGATGTGCCCCACCACTTCGCCGAAGGCGTTGTGCAGGGGCAGCCCCATGACGGCCTCGGTGCCGATCAGCGCCGTCCAGGTGCGGTCGCCGCGGGCGCCGGCCTCGGCCGCCTGCGCGACCCGGGGGTGCAGCGGCTCGCCGATGGCGCCGCGGTCCGTGCTGAAGAGCGCGATGCCCGCCCGGTCGACCACGTCGATGGCGTGCAGCTGCCTGTCGCTGCCCAGGGCCTTTTCCAGGCGCGAGGGCATCGCGCGGTGGTCAGGGAGATCCAGGCCCAGCGCCAGGTCGCCTTCGATCGACTCCTGCAGGCCCGCCAGCGTGAGCGAGAGCCGCGCGCGCTGGATGCCTTGCTCTTCCTGGGTGCGGATGTTCAGCAGCAGGAAGGCGATCAGCACGACGCCGGCCAGCACGATCAGCAGCCACAGCCCGGCCAGTTCCCACAGCGCTGCAAAGCCAGGCCGGGGGCCCATGGCCGGGGTGGCGGGCGCGGCAGATCCGGGCTGCGGCGTGGCCTTGGCGGGTGAAAAGGCAGCTCCGCTCATGCCACAATGCGCCGACGCGTGTGCAGGCCGAGAGAGCGGCGGTGCGCATCGATGTCCACGGCCCTTTCGAGCGCATGCTGTCTATGAACCCTCCGGCTGAACTGCACTGCACCCTGTCCGGTACCGTCGCGGAGCTCCCAGCGTTCTTCGAGCGCATGGAGGATTGGGCCATGGAGCACGGGGCTCCCGTGCCGCTGGCGTCTTCCTTCGGACTGATGCTGGACGAGTTGCTCACCAACGTCGCCACCCACGGATACGGCGGCCAGGGCGGCCCGGTGACGGTGCAGCTGGTGTTCACCGCGCCCCGTACCCTGAGCGCCATCGTGCGCGACGAAGGCCCTGCTTTTGATCCCACCACGCTGGTGGCTGCCGATATCGAGGCGTCGCTCGAGGACAGGCATATCGGTGGGCTGGGTGTGCATTTCGTCAAGAAGTTGGCGGATCGTTTCGTTTACCGCCGGGACGGCGCCGTCAACGAAATCGCGGTGTCTCGCACTTGGACGCCTGGCGGCGCATCGGGCGAAGGTATGTAGCAAAGTGTACAGGCGTATCATTGCCTGTGACCAGCGCTGTGTGCGCTGCCTGGGCCGCGTTCGCGCCCGGGTGTATCCACCTCCCCCCATCCCGCCTCTTTCGACCGCCAGCCTGCTGCCATGTCCGACAGCCACGTGTCTTCTCTGATCGCTGCATTGGGCGAAGCCATCGGCATTCCGGCGCTGCGGGCCGATGCGCAGGGGTGCTGCCGGCTCCTCTTCGATGGCGACCGTGCGGTGGAGTTGCGGTGCGCCCCGGCGCAGGGGCGCTGGGTGCTGTCCTGTGCATTGCGCGGGCAGCGTGTGGACACGGCGGGCATGCAGGTGCTGATGCAGGGAAACCACATGGGAGCCGGCTTTGGCGGCGGCTGGTCGGGCGTGGATGCCCAGGGGCTGGCTGTGGTGCATTTGCCACTGGCCCTGCCCGAGGCGTCGGCCAGCGCGATGCTCAACGCCATCGAACTGCTGCTCAACCACGTGGAGCGCTGGGAGCGGCGCCTGCTGGAAGCCGTGCCCGCATCGCCAGGCTCGCGCATGGCCGAGTGGGCGCAGCGCATCTGATCTGATCTGGCGGCCACACACCGCCTGCGCAAAGGGACCGGCGCGTTCGCTGCCGGCTGCGGCGGGCCTTGTGCCTGATCGCCTCGCCCCTTGCTAACCCCCGCTACCGATGACCGGCCGGTCCGGCAGCTCATTGCCAGGCCGATGGCCCGTGGCCTGTGCGCTGCCTGCGGGGAAGTGCGCTTGCAGCAGGGCTGACACTTGGGAGATCGCGCGGGTCAGGCCTTCCTCGTGGCGCCCTGCGCGGAACGCGTCGCCCATCGCGGCCACCATGCGCTGCCAGGTGTCGGCAGGCACGGCACCCGCCAGGCCGCGGTCGGCCACGATTTCGATGGCGTGCTCGGCCTGCAGCAGGTAGATCAGCACGCCGTTGTTGCCTGCGGTGTCCCACACGTGCAGCTTGCCGAACTGGGCCACCGCACGCTCCCTGGCGCTGGCGCCGCGCCACAGGTACGACAGCGGCAACCCCGCCTCCACGCAGATGCGGATCTGTCCGGTGTGCAGCCGCTCGCTGGCGGTGACGCGCTCGGTGAGCCGCGCGAGCACATCGGCAGGGAAGGCCCGCTGCAGCGCGCCATCGGCCCAGCGGTGGCGGGACAGGCGCAGGCAGCGGTGCCACAGGGTCAGAGGGTGTGCCGGCATGTTCACCAGCCTCCCGACGCGCCGCCGCCGCCAAAATTGCCGCCGCCGCCCGAGCTGAAGCCGCCGCCCCCGGAGCCGAAACCACCTCCGCCGCCACGGCTGCCGCCGCTGCCTCCCCAGTGGCCCCCGCCCGCACCCCAGCCGCCGGCGCTGCCGCCCTGGATCACCGGGCCGCTGCGGCCGCCGAAGAGCCAGGTGTAGAGCAGGGCGATCAGGCCGGCGCCCCCCGCCAGCAGCAGGCTGGAGGTGATGAGAAAGGCTATGGCGCCCACCCCGCCGCCCATGAGCAGCCCGCCCATCCGCCCGCCCAGCAGGCTGCGCGCGAGCGGGCCCGCGACGATCACGCCGAAGAACAGGAAGATGGCGAGGTCCGCCCAGTCGAATCCGCCGCCGCCGCCGGCACTGCGGCTGCGAGGGTCGGACTCGCTGCCTTGCGCCGGGGCGGGCAGGGCCTCGCCAGCGATGCGTGCGCTCAGTGCGGCCACCGCGTCAGTCAGGCCGCCGGCGTAGTCGCCCTGCTGGAACTTCGGCTTCATGGTGCCGTCGATGATGCGCGCGGCGGCGATGTCGGGGATGGCGCCTTCCAATGTCTTGGCGACCTCGATGCGCATCCTGCGGTCGTTCTTGGCCACGACGACCAGCACGCCGTCGCCCACCTCGCGGCGGCCGATCTTCCACACGTTGGCGACGCGGTTGGCGTACGCGGCGATGTCTTCGGGCGCGGTGCTCGCCACCATCAGCACCACCACCTGCGCGCCGCGGGTGCGCTCCAGCGCCTGGAGCTGCGCGTCCAGTGCGGCAGCGTCGTCGGTGCTCAGCGTGCCGGTCTGGTCGATCACGGCGCGGGTCAGGGCGGGCACGGGCTGCAGGCCCTTGTCAGCCTGGGCCCAGGCGCTCGATGTTGCTATTAAAAATATAGCTGCTAGCGCCCGCCAGATGCGCGGTAGAGGCATTTTGAGGTCCAAGTGAGGGGCTGTGTCGGCGCGCAGGCCTCAGCGCTTGGGTTGTGATGCCGAGAAGTCCACCGTGGGCGGTGTGGAGATCTGCGCCTCGTTGGCGACCGTGAAGGTGGGCTTGGGCGCGTAGCTGAACGCCTTGGCCGTGAGGTTGGTGGGGAAGCTGCGCGCGAGCACGTTGTAGTTCTGCACGGTCTCGATGTAGCGGTTGCGCGCCACGGTGATGCGGTTCTCGGTGCCTTCCAGCGTCACGCGCAGGTCGCGAAAGCCCTGGTTGGCCTGCAGCGTGGGGTAGCGCTCGGACACGGCCATCAGCCGCGACAGCGCGCCCGACAGCTCGCCCTGCGCCTGCTGGAACCTGCTGAACGCCTCGGGGTTGTTCAGCGTCTCGGGCGTGACCTGGATCGACGTGGCCTTGGCGCGGGCCTCGACCACGCGGGTGAGGGTTTCCTGCTCGAAATTGGCCTCGCCCTTGACGGTGGCGACGATGTTGGGCACCAGGTCGGCGCGGCGCTGGTACTGGTTCAAGACCTCGCTCCAGGCGGCCTTGGACTGCTCGTCCAGCCGCTGGAAGTCGTTGTAGCCGCAGCCGCTGAGCGCCAGCACGGCCGCCAGCAGGGCAAAAAAGCGTTTCGTCATCATCATGATGGTCAGCACCGGGTGAAAGTGGAAAGCCGGATATCGGGTGGGTGCGCCGCCGCTGCAAGGGCCGGCTGTGCGGGCGCCGGGCGGATTTGCGCCGCCGCCGCGCTGCCCGCGAACTGCCCGCCACCGTGCACGGCTTTGGGCAATGACCGCACAATAGCAGCCTGCGCGCAGCCCGCCCATGGGCACAGCGCGCCAGCCGCCCTCAGACTCCTCCTACGCCACACCGACCCCCATGCCCCGCCCCAGCGCCGCCACCCTCGGAGGATCCTCGGATGACACCGAGGCCGCTTTCTATGAAGCCCTGCAGCGCGGCGACATCGAACTGCTGATGTCCTGCTGGTCGGAAGACGACGACATCGTCTGCGTGCACCCCGGGGGGCCCCGGCTCATGGGCGCGGGTGCGATCCGCGCCGCTTTCGAAGCCATGTTCGCGCATGGCACGGTGCGGGCCCGGCCGGTGCAGGTGCACCGGGTGGTGGCCTTGTCCAGCGCCGTGCACAGCGTGGCCGAACATGTCGAGGTGATGTTGCCCGACGGCCTGCACCAGGCGGTGGTGCTGGCCACCAATGTCTATCACAAGACCCCGGAGGGCTGGCGCATGGTGGCCCACCACGCGAGCGCTGGCACCGCGCCCGACGCGCAGGGGGTCGATGCCCAGCGCCCGGTGCTGCACTGAGCGGGACGGACGGCCCTGGATGGATGCAGCTGTTTTTGCGGCCTGCCGCTGGATGAATAAGCGCCGATAGCTATGAAATATATAGCGCCACGCTGGCTGCCGGGTGGGCAGCTGCAGACCATCTGGCCTGCCCTTTACTCCCGCCGCGCGTTCGGCCCCAAGCCCCAGTACCGCCGCGAGCGCTGGGACACGTCGGACGGAGACTTCATCGACGTGGACTTTCTGGTGGACGGCAGCCCAGGCACCGGCACCGGCTCCGGTACACCGGCGCCGCAGCCCCTGCTGGTCGTCTTCCACGGCCTGGAAGGTTCGTCGCGCAGCCACTATGGCGAAGCGTTCGCTGACTTCGCGCGCGAGCACGGCTGGGCCTGCGCCTTGCCGCATTTTCGGGGCTGCAGCGGCGAGATCAACCGCGCCCCGCGGGCCTACCATTCGGGCGACCATGCCGAGATCGGCTGGATCCTGCAGCGCCTGCGCGCAGCACACACCGGGCCGCTGGTGGCGGTGGGGGTGTCGCTCGGGGGCAATGCGTTGCTGCGCTGGGCCGCCGAGGTGGGCGAGGACGCCGCGCGCAGCGTGGACGCGGTCGCGGCCGTGTGCTCGCCCATCGACCTGGCGGCCGGCGGGCACGCCATCGGGCGCGGCTTCAACCGGCAGGTCTACACCCGCATGTTCATGCGCACCCTGGTGCCCAAGGCGCTGCAGAAGCTGGCGCAGCACCCGGGCCTGTTCGACCGGCAGGCACTGCTGGCCGCGCGCGACCTGTACGCCTTCGACAACGTGTTCACCGCGCCCGTGCACGGCTTTCGCAACACCGAGGACTACTGGCTGCGGGCTTCGTCCAAGCCGATGCTGCACCGCATCCGCGTGCCGGCGCTGGTGGTCAATGCGCGCAACGACCCCTTCGTGCCCGCGGCCAGCCTGCCGCAGGCGCACGAGGTGGGCCGCTGCGTGACCTTGTGGCAACCCCCGCACGGCGGCCACGTGGGCTTTGCGCAGGGGCGGCTGCCCGGCAATGTGCGCGGCATGCCCGATGCCGTGGGCGGCTGGCTGGCGAATCAGGCTGACATCGGCGGCTGGACAGGCGCCGCACAATCGCCCCATGGATGACATCGTCAAGCAAGCCATTGCCAAATGGCCCAACGTACCCCACTGCTACGGCTGGCTGGGCCTGGATGCGCGGGGACGCTGGTTCCTGCGCGACGACGCGGTGCAGGCCGCAGGCCCCTTCCCCGAAGCCAAGGGCTCGCTGCTGCAGCACGAAAAGCTGATCGAGTTCATCGAGCGCAACTACGAGGCCGACGGCCAGGGGCAGTGGTTCTTTCAGAACGGGCCGCAGCGGGTGTACGTCGAGCTCGAGGCCACGCCCATCGTCTGGCGCATCCAGCCGGACCTGTCGCTGGTCTCGCACACCGGGCAGGCCGCCACGGCGCTCGATTGCCTGCTGGACGAAGAGGGCCGGGTCTATTTGACTGCGACCCAGGGCCTGGGCCTGGTGCACACCCTGGACGTGTTGCTCGCGTCCGAAGCGGTGGAACGGGGGCTGTGGTCCCCACGCGAGGTGCGGGCCGCCGATCTGCCCACGCTGTACGGCTACATCCAGAGCCCCCGGGCGCTCTGGGCCGCGAGCGGCGGTGGGGCTGCGGCGTCAGCGCCGGCTTGAAGCGGCGGCGGGTCCTGGTGGACATGGCCGCACACCGCGCGGGCATGAAAAAGCCGACCTCGGTGGGTCGGCTTTCTTCGGCAGGGTTGGCGCCGTGACGGCGTACGTCCCTCAGGACAAACGGGCCATGCGCCCGTCACCCCCCTGGCCGCAGCGTGGTGCCGCAGCCACAGCGCGGGCCGCAAGGCCCGCGAAGGATCACTGTGACGCAGCCGAGGCAGGTGCTGCAGCGGCAGAGGCATCCGCAGCAGGTGCCGATGCACCGGCAGCCGCCGGAGCGGCAGGCTCTGCGAACTTGGCGCCCGCGGCGTTGGCCATGTAGGCCACGGCGCGTGCGATTTCGGTGTCGTTGAAGTCGCCGCCACCCTGCGGCGCCATGGCGCCCTTGCCCTTCAAGGCCGAATGCACCAGGGCATCGAAGCCGGTCTTGATGCGTTCTGCCCAGGCTGCGGCATCCGCCAGCTTGGGAGCCCCGGCCGCACCCGTGGCGTGGCAGGCAGCGCACTGGCCCTTGAAGACTGCTTCACCCGTCGCCAGAGGGCGGTTGGCATCGCGCACCTCGACCATGCCCACCTTCTGGATCCGCTCGGCAATGGACTTTTCAGGGTTGGCCGCACCAGCAGCGGGTTTGTCGGCCGATGTGACGTACATGACCAGGCCGATGATGGCAAAGATAGGAACCACAAACGAGAAAAAACTCGCCAGCAGCAGTTGCTTGGGGCTCTTGATGGGGCCGGTGTGCGCTTCTTCGTGGTGGGTGTCGCTCATGACTTCCTCTGGTGTATCGGGGGGCTTTGATGAAATCAACCTTAAATTATATCTGCGGCCCCAGGAGCTGCAGTCCCCCGCAAAGCACACGCGCACCCCGATGAACCCTGAGTGCACCCCCCGCAGCCCCGGCCGGGCCGCGGGGGCAGCCTGCCTCAGGAGCGGTTGTCCGCCACTGCCGGCGCGCCGCCGCCCAGGGCCTTGTACAGCGTCACCTGGTTTTGCAGCTGCGCCAGGCGTACTTGCACCACCGCCTGCTGCGTGGCAAACAGCGAGCGCTGCGCGTCCAGCAGGTCGAGGTAGCTCGACACGCCGTTGCGGTAGCGCAGGTCGGCCAGTTGCAGGCGGGCGCCCTCGGCCTCGGCCTGCCGCTGCTGGGCCAGCGCCTGCTCGCCCAGCGTGGCCTGCCCGGCCAGCGCGTCCGACACTTCCCGGAAGGCGGTCTGGATGGCTTTTTCATACTGCGCCACGGCAATGCTCCGTCCGGCACGCGCGCTCTCCAGGTTGGCCTGGTTGCGGCCCGCATCGAAGATCGGCAGCAGCAGCGACGGCGCAATCGAGAAGCCCCAGGAGCCGCTCTTGAACAGCCCCGACAGCTCGTTGCTGGCCGTGCCCGCCTGCGCGGTGAGCGCAATGCGCGGGAAGAACGCAGCCCGCGCCGCGCCGATGTTGGCGTTGGCGGCGATCAGCTGCTGCTCGGCCTGGCGGATGTCCGGGCGCCGCGTGAGCAGCTCGGACGGCAGGCCGGCCGGCAGCTGCGCCATGGCGGGCGCATTGGCCAGCCGGCTGCCCGCCAGGCTGGCGCGCACCTCGTCGGGCAGGGCCTGGCCCAGCAGCAGGACCAGCGCGTTCTCGTCCAGCGCACGTTGGCGCTGCTGCTGCGCTAGCGTGGCGCGTGCCGCCTGGGTCAGCGAATCGGCCTGGCGGAAGTCCAGCTCCGAGGTGACGCCCGCGTCCAGGCGCATCTTGGTCAGGCGCACCGATTCCTCGCGCGAGGCCAGGGTCTGGCGCGACAGCTCCAGCAGCTCTTCGTCGGCCAGCAGGTTCAGCCAGCCGTTGGCCACCGCGGCCACCAAGCTCACCTGCGCGGCGTTGCGGCCTTCTTCGGTGGCCAGGTACTGCGCCAGCGCCTGCTCCTTGAGGCTCGCGATGCGGCCGAAGAAGTCGATCTCCCAGGACGAGATGGCCAGGCCGACGCTGAACGAGTTGGTCAGGTCGCCGGTGCCTGTGGCGGGCGCGCGGCTCGCGTTCGCGGCCACGCCCACGCCCGGGTACATGTCGGCACGGCGCACCTGGTAGGTGGCGCGGGCCTGCTCGATGTTGAGCACCGCCACGCGCAGGTCGCGGTTGTTGGCCAGCGCCGTTTCGATGAGCTGGCGCAGCCGGGGCTCGGCGAAGTAGTCCTGCCACGGGGCCGTGGCGGCCGTGCCCTGTCCTGCAGCGGTATTGTCTGCGCCGAGCGTCGTGTACACCGACGGTACGGGCGCTGCGGGGCGCTCGTACGTGGGGATGAACGAGCAGCCGGCCAGCAGCGCGGCCGCGGCCAGGGCGGTGAGGGTGCTGCGGTGATTAGTCATGGGTTCCAACTCCTGCTTCTTCTGCATGGCGGCGGTTCATTTCCTGCTGGCGCGCGCTGCCCTTGAACAGGCTGCGCACCACGACGAAGAACACGGGCACGAAGAACACCGCCAGTGCCGTGCCGGTGATCATGCCGCCGATCACGCCGGTGCCGATGGCGCGCTGGCTGGCCGAGCCGGCGCCCGATGCGATGAACAGCGGCACCACGCCCAGGCCGAACGCCAGCGACGTCATCACGATGGGCCTGAAGCGCAGGTGCGCGGCCTCCAGCGCGGACTCGACCAGTCCCTTGCCCTGGGCATGCAGGTCCTTGGCGAACTCGATGATCAGGATGGCGTTCTTCGCGGACAGGCCGATGATGGTGATCAGGCCCACCTGGAAGTACACGTCGTTGGCATACCCGCGCAGCAGCGTGGCCAGCAGCACGCCCAGCACACCGAGCGGCACCACCAGGATCACGGCCAGCGGAATGGTCCAGCTTTCATACAGCGCGGCCAGGCACAGGAACACCGCCAGCACGGCAAAGCCGTACAGGATGATCGCCTGCGATCCCGCCTGCTTTTCTTCGCGCGACGTACCCGTCCACTCGAAGCCGAAGCCCGGTGGCAACTGCGCGGCGAGCTTTTCCATCTCGGCCAGCGCGGCGCCGCTGCTGTAGCCCGGGGCGGGTTCGCCGCTGATGCGCATGGCGGGGTAGCCGTTGTAGCGCACCGTCTGCTGCGCGCCCTTGACCCACTTCGTGGAGGCAAAGGCCGACAGCGGCACGGGCTGGCCCTGTGCGTTGGTCGCGTTCAGGCGCAGCAGGTCGTCCGGCTGCATGCGGCCTGGCGCGTCGGACTGCACCACCACGCGCTGCAGACGCCCCTTGTTGGGGAAGTCGTTCACATAGCTCGAGCCCAGCGCGGTGGAGATGGCGCTGTTGATGGCGTCAAAGCCCACGCCCAGAGCCTGCGCCTTGTCGCGGTCGATGTCGATCTGCAGCTGCGGAGCATCTTCCAGGCCGTCGGGGCGCAGGCCCGTCAGCACCTTGCTCTGCATGGCCATGCCCAGCATCTGGTTGCGGGCGTTGACCAGCGCGTCGTGGCCCAGGCCCGCGCGGTCCTGCAGGCGGAACGAGAAGCCGCTGCCCGTGCCCAGTTCCGGAATGGCCGGCGGGCTGAGCGGGAAGATGAACGCATCGCGCACCGTGGACAGCGCACCGAACGCGCGGCCTGCCAGGGCGCTGGCGGATTGGCCGGCCTCCTTGCGCTCGTCCCAGTCCTTGAGCGTCACGAACGCGATACCCGCGTTCTGCCCCTGGCCCGAGAACGAGAAGCCCAGCACGCCCACCATGCTCTGCACTTCGGGCTGCTTGAGCATGAAGCCTTCGACCTGCTTCATCGCCTCGAGCGTGCGCTCTTGCGTGGCGCCGGGCGGCAGCTGCACGTTCACAAGGATGTTGCCCTGGTCTTCCTGCGGCAGGAACGCGGTGGGGATGCGCGTGTACACGATGCCCACCACGGCCAGGATGGCGCCGTAGATGACCAGGTAGCGCGCCGCCTTGCGCAGGATGCGCGACACCAGGCCCTCATAGCCCTTGGCGGTGCGCGTGAACACGCGGTTGAACCAGCCGAAGAAGCCGCGCTTTTCGTGGTGGTGCCCCGCCTCGACAGGCTTGAGCAGCGTGGCGCACAGCGCCGGCGTGAGCGACAGCGCCATGAAGGCCGAGAAGGCGATCGACGCGACCATCACGGCCGAGAACTGGCGGTAGATGTTGCCGGTGGAGCCCGCGAAGAACGCGAGCGGCACGAACACCGAGATCAGCACCACGGTCACGCCGATGATGGCGCCCGAGATCTGGCGCATCGCCTTGCGCGTGGCCTCCAGGGGCGAGAGCCCTTCCTCGCTCATGATGCGCTCGACGTTCTCCACCACGACGATGGCATCGTCCACCACGATACCGATCACCAGCACCATGCCGAACATGGTCAGCACGTTGATCGAGAAGCCCAGGGCCAGCAGCGTGCCGAACGTGCCCAGCAGGGCAATCGGCACCACGATGGTCGGGATGATGGTGTAGCGCCAGTTCTGCAGGAACAGGAACATCACCAGGAACACCAGCACCACGGCTTCGACCAGGGTCTCGGCCACTTGCGAGATCGAGATCTTCACGAAGCGCGAGCTGTCGTACGGGATGGAGTACTTCACGCCTTCAGGGAAGAACTTCTGCAGCTCGTCCATCTTCTCGCGCACCAGGCGTGCCGACTCCAGCGCGTTGCCGCTGGGCGACAGCTGCACACCCAGGCCGACGGCCGGGGCGCCGTTCAGGCGCGCCGAGGTGGCATAGCTCTGGCCGCCGAGTTCCAGGCGTGCCACGTCCTTCAGGCGCACCGACGAGCCGTCGGTATTGGCGCGCAGCACGACGTTGCCGAACTGCTCCACGCTGGACAGCTGGCCCTTGACCACGACCGTGGCCGCAATGCCCTGGCCGGTGATGTTGGGCAGGTCGCCCATCACGCCGGCGGACACCTGGGCGTTCTGCGCGCGGATGGCGGCCGTCACGTCGGCGGCAGACAGGTTGAAGCCGCGCAGCTTGTCCGGATCGATCCAGACGCGCATCGCGTTTTCGCTGCCGAACAGCTGCACCTGGCCGATGCCCTTGACGCGCTGCAGCTCGGGCTGAAGGTTGCGGGCCGCGTAGTCGCCCAGTTCCACGGGGGTGAACTTGGGGTTGTCCGACGCCAGCATGGCAAACAGCAGGAAGTTGCTGCGAGCCTTGTCGACGCGCACGCCCTGCTGGGTCACGACGGACGGCAGGCGCGGCGTGGCGCGCGACAGGCGGTTTTGCACATCCACCTGGGCCAGGTCGGAGTTCGTGCCGGGCTCGAAGCTCAGCGTGATGCTGCCGGAGCCATCGGCCTGGGCCACGGACTCCATGTACAGCAGGCCGGGCGAGCCGTTCATTTCACGCTCGATGACGGACAGCACGCTGTCCTCGAGCGTCTGAGCGGACGCGCCTGGGTAGGCGGTGTTGATCACGATCGATGGCGGGGCCACCGGCGGATACTGGGCAATCGGCAGTTGCGTGATGGCGACGCCGCCCATCACCATGATGAACAGCGCAATCACCCACGCAAAGATGGGGCGGTCGATAAAGAACTTGGCCATGCTGGGCTGCCTTTTATGGCTTGGAGGCCGCGGCCGATGCTGCCGGTGCGGCTGGCGCAGACGCAGCGGCGGCGGAGGCTCCCGGCTGCGCTGGCGCGGCGCCCGGCGCTTGCCACGGCACAGGCTTCACAGGTGTTCCCGGCGGCAGCATCTGCAGCTTCTGGAAGCCGTCCACCATGACCTTCTCGCCAGCCTTCAGGCCGTCGAGCACCACCCAGCGGTTGTTCTGCGCGGCGCTGATCTTGATGGTGCGCTGCGAGATCTTGCCGTCATCGGACACGACGCTGATCGTGTCGCCTTGCTGCGTGCGCGTGACCGCCTGCTGGGGCAGCGTGATGGCGTTGCTGGCCTGGGCCTGCTCGATGCGCACGCGCAGGTACAGGCCGGGCAGCAGTTCGCCCTTGGGGTTGGGCACTTCGGCGCGCAGCGTGACCTGGCCCGTGGTGGCGTCCACCGACAGGTCGGTGAACAGCAGCTTGCCGGGCTGTGCGTATTCGGTGCCGTCACTGAGCACCAGCTTGACGCTGGCGGCCTCGCCGCCGGCGCGCTTGAGCTGGCCGTTCTCCATGGCACGGCGCAGCTGGAACACATCGCTGGCCGACTGCGTGAAGTTCACATAGACGGGGTCGATCTGCTGCACCACCGCCAGCGCCGTCGCCTCGCCCTGGCCCACCAGCGCGCCCTCCGTCACCAGCGCCCGGCCAATGCGGCCGGAGATGGGGGACGTGACGCTGGCGTAGCCCAGGTTGATTTCCGCCGTGCGCACGGCGGCCTTGCCAACAGCCACATCGGCTTGCGCCTGCTTCTCGGCCGCTTCGGCATTGACGAAGTCCTGCTTGCTGATGGCATTGGCGCTGACCAGGGGGCGATAGCGGTCCACCTGGGCACTGGCCTGCGCCAGATTCGCCTGCGCCTTGGCCAGGCTGGCGCGCGAGCTTTCAGCGGCTGCAGCGTAGGGGGCGGGGTCGATGCGGAACAGCGCCTGGCCCGCCTTCACGTCGCTGCCTTCCTTGAACAGGCGCTGCTGCAGGATGCCTGCGGCGCGTGCGCGTACCTGGGCGGTGCGCGATGCCTCCACGCGGCCTGGCAATTCGGTGACCAGCCCCACATCTCCGGGTGTGGCAGTGACCACGCCCACTTCGGGCGCGGGCATCTGGGGCGGTGCGCCGCCCGCGGCCTTGCCGTCGGTTTTTCCGCAGGCGGCAAGGAGCAGGGCCACCGCGCTCACGGCCACGAAAGTGCGCGTCGTGCGGTAGGAAAGCGCCTGGGGGAGGGCGCGGCTGACGGATGGGTCACGCAGTGTGCGCATGAGAGTCCTTCTGATGTGCGTCAAGGAAATGGGGTTGTAGGGGATGGAGCGTCGGCCACGGGCCTTCCCCGGAGAACCCGACAAAACAAGTCCGCGATTATACATACAACCATGAATGTATAATTGGCGATGTGTATGCCCTTGCGTTCTTGCGGGGGCATTGGGACCGGAGCAGAGGAGACAAGCCACCATGGCACGCCGAACCAAAGAAGATGCCATCGCTACCCGCAACAGCCTCATCGATGCCGCCGAGCAGGTCTTTGGCGACAAGGGGGTGTCGCGGGCGTCGCTCAGCGACATCGCCCAGGCCGCAGGCGCCACGCGCGGGGCCATCTACTGGCACTTCAAGGACAAGGTCGACCTGTTCAACGCCATGATGGACCGCGTGACCCTGCCCCTGGAGCAGGGCTATGGCGAGTTCGAAAGCAGCACGTGCCCTGAGCCGGTGCAGCGCCTGCGCGCCGTGATGGCCATGGTGCTGCGTGGCGTGGCCTTCGATGAGCGCACGCGCAGGGTCTTTGAGGTGGCGCTCTACAAGGTGGAGTACGTGAGCGAGATGGTGGGTGTGCGCGAGCGCCACATCGCGGCGTCCGAAGGGTTCACGCGGCAGCTGGCGCGGGACTTCGAGCTGGCAGCCCAGATGCAGGGTGTCGCATTGCCGATGACACCGATGGAGGCCGCGGTGGGCCTGCACGCCCTGTTCGACGGGCTGATACGCAACTGGATCCTCAGCCAGGGCGGCTTTGATCTGGTGGGGGTGGGCCGTGTCAGTACGGACGCCTTCCTGGTGGGGCTCGGGTTGTCGTTGCCGCAGGGGCGCTGCGATGCGCAGGATGCGTCTGCTTGAGCGTGGCACTCGCCGCTTGCGCGGTGCCGGGGTTGGCAGATCTTGTTGGGGATCATGGCGCTGCATGCGATAATCCCGGGCTGTATTGATGCAGTCACGCGGCTGTAGCTCAGTGGATAGAGTATTGGCCTCCGAAGCCAAGGGTCGTGGGTTCGATCCCCGCCAGCCGCGCCAGATGCCTGGGTCCAACGACCAGGGGTTCGAAAGTTGTGCGGCTTCGCACAATTTTTCAGGCGGGCTAAAAATCAGTGCTATAATTCGAAATTCTCCGGAGGGGTGCCCGAGTGGCTAAAGGGGGCAGACTGTAAATCTGTTGGCTTACGCCTACACTGGTTCGAATCCAGTCCCCTCCACCAGTTAGTCAGTGTTGAGAGTGTCAGCCGTTCTGTTTGTGCGGGGCGGTCGC
Organism: Acidovorax sp. NPDC077693; assembly: GCF_044542805.1. Classification (NCBI taxonomy): domain Bacteria; kingdom Pseudomonadati; phylum Pseudomonadota; class Betaproteobacteria; order Burkholderiales; family Comamonadaceae; genus Acidovorax; species Acidovorax sp. NPDC077693. Next base: position 76,678 of record NZ_JBITVD010000026.1, read on the forward strand.
AAAGGTTGCCAGCCGATGCGGGAGTAGTTCAATGGTAGAACCCTAGCCTTCCAAGCTAATGACGCGGGTTCGATTCCCGTCTCCCGCTCCATTGCTTGGCTGTGCTGGTTGATGAGTTAGAGATTTTGATGTCGTGCAAGCGGCATCAAGCGCCCATGTGGCTCAGTGGTAGAGCACTCCCTTGGTAAGGGAGAGGTCGCGGGTCCGATTCCCGCCATGGGCACCACTTTCAGGTGCGTCCGATTCTGGTTGCGCCGAGATCCTGTTGTGTTGATTTAGATTTTTTTCGGAGTCGGAAAAATGGCAAAAGGTAAGTTCGAACGTACCAAGCCCCACGTCAACGTGGGCACGATCGGCCACGTGGACCATGGCAAGACGACGCTGACGGCAGC
>NZ_JBITVD010000027.1:0-55469 GCF_044542805.1 Acidovorax sp. NPDC077693
CCTTGTGGGCGTGGACTGCACCTACAACCCGCACGACCCCGAGCATGCGGGTTCTGGCTCAGGCTCAGGCTCCGGTGCGGGCGCACAGCGGCACGCCCCCATCCCCCTGGTGCGCTACCACTACAGCCCCCTGGGCGAGCTCATCGCCGTGCACGCCCGCGACGGGCGGCGCACCCGCCAGTTCACCTACGACAGCGCCCACCGCATGGTCGCCCACCGCGTGGGCAGCGGCCCCGAGCACACCTATGTCTACGAAGATCAGGTCGAAGGCCAGCGCTCCAGTGCAAACCTCGGCAACCCACCGCCGCGCCCCGGCGCCCGCGTGGCCGAACACCACAACGAAGAAGGCCTGAGCTACTACTTCGGCTACGAAGACGCCCACCCCCAGGACCCGCGGGCCGCCAGCTGCACCACCGTGCGCGACAGCCTGCAGCGCGTGACCCGCTACCACCACGAAGGCACCGGGGGCCTCAAGCGCATCACCCGCGAGGTGCATCCGGACGGCAGCGAAGCACACTACCAGTACGACAGCGCAGGCCGGCGCATTGCCGCGACCGACGCGCTGGGGCGCACCACCCACTGGCGCTACGACGGCCAGGGCCACCTGCTCGGGGTGCAAGGGCCCGACGGCCGCAGCAGCCAGCAGCGCTGGGGCCTGCCCGGCACCGCCGCCGACGGCCTGCTGCTGCACAGCACCAGTGCCAGCGGCATCCACACCCACTACGAATACGACCCCTGGGCACGCCTCGTGCAGACCACCGTGGTCGCAGGCGACATCGCCCTCACCACCGCACTGGAGTACCTGCCGGGGCCACCCCACGCCGCCGCAGGCAACGCCCGCGCCTGGGTGGACCAGCCCATGGCGATCACAGACCCCCAGGGCGGGCGCAAGACCATGGGCTACAACGCCATCGGCCAGCTTGCCAGCTACACCGACTGCTCGGGCCACACCAGCCGCTGGCAGCACGACGCCTGGGGCGAACTCATCGAAGAGACCGACCCCTTAAGCCAGCGCACACGCCACCAGCGCGATGCCATGGGGCGACTGCAGCAGACGACCCAGGCGGACGGCACGCTGGTGCAATACCGCTGGGGCGACAACGAGCAAGTGCAGGCCATCACCCTCGGAGCGCTGGCCAGCACAGGACCAAGCTCACGCAGTGCATCGGTCCAGACCACCACCATCACCTACGACCACGACCTGTGGGGCCGCGTCACCGAGCAGACGCAGGCGGGCGCGAGCCTGCACCTGCGCTACGACGTGGCGGGGCGCCTGACCGAGTTGATCAACGAGAACCACGCGGTCACCCGCTTCGCCTACGACAGCCAGGACCGGCTGGTTAAGGAAACAGGGTTCGATGGGCGCAGCCAGAGCTACCGCTACGACGCAGCGGGCCAGCTGATCGAGAAGACCGATGTGCAGGACAGTGGCATGGGCGCGCAAAGCCAAGGCCATGGCACGGTGCGCAGCCGCTACCACTACGACAGCGCAGGGCGGCTGATCTACCGCGTGACCGGCAAGGTGAGTAGGGTTTGTTCAGCAGAGTCAGCCACACCCGACACAGACCTTCAGATCCACCAGTTCGGCTACAGCGACAGCGGCGAACTCCTGGACACGCAGGGCTGGGAGATGGGCTGGTCTGGAGAGCAAGAACACGGCAATGCATTAGGTGCTGAGGCAGTTAGTGCGCCAGCCGCCCTGATCGCTGCCTGGCTGGAGATCAACACCCAGCAGCTTCACAGTGCCCTGAGCCAACAGCACGACGCCCAAACTCTGGCAAGCAGTCCCCTGCTGCAAAGCCTGCAAGTCCACCGGCTGCACAAGAGTAGCCGTGTGGACTTGCAGCGCGATGCCCTGGGGCGCCCCACTGGCGAGGTGCAAACGCTGTACTGCAGCCCTGCCGCAGCAGGTAAACAAACCAAGAACACTGGCGGTGAGCAGGCCATCGAATTCGAACACCGCATCCACCACCGCCTGGGGGCCCTGGGCCAACGCGAATCGAGCGAACTGCAGGGCATAGGCCAGCTCGACTGGCTCAGCTACGGCTCGGGCCACGTGCACGGCGTGTTGCTCAACCAGGCGCCCCTGGTGGCGCTGGAGCGCGACAAGCTGCACCGCGAAGTGGGCCGCACCCTGCACCTGCTGCCGGGTGAGAGCGCCAGCACAGCGCCCACCCAGAGCCGACAGCTCGATCCCCTGGGGCGCCTGCTGCACCAGCGCTGGCAGGGCCTGCCCGGACAAAGCAGTGCCCCCTCCAGTGGAGCGCCGCTCGTCGGTGGTCTGCGGCAACGCCGCTACACCTACGACAGCCTGGGCCAGCTCGTGGGCGTCCAGACGCCCACCCACGCCGACGCGTACCAGTACGACGCCCGCCAGCGGCTGACGGGCCAGCGCAGCGCCAGCGCCCAGGGCGAGCAGCAAGCGCGCTGGAGGCTCGACCCGGCGGGCAACCGGCTGCCCGACCCAGTACCCGGCAAGCACCCGGGCGGCAACACCGCCTCCGGCGCCGACTGGACCGCCCAGGTCCAGCAGCACCTGCACGACCCGCGGTTTAACCTGCTGCAGCCACAGCCCAGCGCGGACAACCCTGCCACAGAGCACGTGGAACGCTGGCGGGACAACCGCATCGGCTGGAGCCAGGGCGCAGATGACGAAGGCGCCACCCACTACCGGTACGACGACTGGGGCAACCGGATTGAAGCCCGCCATGGCGACGGGAGCACCACCACCCTGCGCTACGACGCCCTGCACCAACTCAGGCACGTCATGCAGATCGACCCGCAAGGACAGGTGCAAAGCAAAACCAGCTATCGATACGACGCGTTCGGGCGCAGAGTGAGCAAGGTACACCAACAGACCGGCCAGGAAAGCCAAGCCACCCACTATGGGTGGGATGGAGACCGGCTGGTGCACACCCATTCCCACGGCCAGATCCACCACACGGTGTACGAGCCGGGCAGCTTTGTGCCGCTGCTGCAGATCGAGCGCCACAAAGATGGGCAGACCAACCCGGTTGACACTTTGCTGGCCCTGGCCGGCAGCGGCTACTCAGAGCAAGAACTGCGGCGCCACGACAGAGAGATGCTGCACCAGGCACTGACCGAAGTGCTGCAGCCGGGCTACCAACTGTCCACCCTGCTGCCGCAGGAGATGCGAAGCCAAGTGGAACAATCACTGCAGCTCCTCAAGAAAGCACAAACTCACACCGAGGATGCCCACCCGTTGACCATCCGACACTTCGTGACGGACCACCTGGGCACGCCCATTGCGCTGGTCAACGCCAACGGACAGGCGGCAGGACAGGTAAGCTGGGCGGCCCGGTACGGGGCCTGGGGGGAGATCGAGCAGGAGTACAACCCCCACCGCATCCATCAGCCCATCCGCTTGCAGGGGCAGCAGCTTGATGCGGAGACCGGGCTGCATTACAACCGGTTTAGGTACTACGACCCGGTCGTGGGTCAGTATGTGAGCCAAGATCCTATCGGGCTTAATGGCGGCGCAAATAAATATCCATATCCAACAAGCCCAATAAATTATACGGATGCAAGAGGATTGCAAGTGGCGGGGGTTGGACTTCGGCAATATGGAGAATCCGTTTGGAACGCAGCGTCGAGCAAGGTCAAGCAGGTAATTGGAGGTATGGTCCCTGAAAACGTTCAGGCTGGCACTTCAGTGGGGGTGACTGGCGTATTGGGTGTTGGAAGCTCTGCTGATATTGGCCCTGTTGGCGCAACCGATGGATCATGCGCACTTATGCAAAACAACTGCGTAATTGTGGGTCCAATGGTTGCGGCAACAGTTGATGTGACGGTTCTGAATGTAAGCGCGGGCACGCCGAGCGACGGCTGGAATGTAAGCCTATTAGGTAAATTGTCTGCGCCCATATTGGGGGGTGTCTCGGCGAGCGGGGCCTATGGGAGCGATGGTGTCCAAGGGCAAGTGGGATATAGCGCAGGCCCTGCAGTCGGTGCCGCCGTTAAATTTTGCAGTCAAGTTAAGGTCAGTGACTGCCCATATGTTGAACCAAAAGGTAAATAATCTTGTTGAAAATCATCACTGCCCTATCTTTTTTTGCCGTGCAGTTTGCTCTGATTTACTGGAATGTATTTGGAAGGCATACTGTCTTTGTCGTCATTCTTGTTGGATTTGTAGCGCTATTTACATTGGTGCCTAAGTTCTCCAAACTCAAGAAAGCGGTCAGACGCGATGTTTTACTGATCAATGATGAAGAAAAGACAGATCATGATAATTCTGGGGGTGATGATCGAAATCAACGACGTTCGTGAGGATGAAATTGGCGTCAGGCTAGGGGCACTAAATTGTCACTCGGAGTTTTGAGTTCATGGGTTCTCATGGGAAACCCGTGGCTGACGGAAAAATAAATGGTGCAATAATAAAAAAGAATCGATTCTTTGGGTGGCGAAAAAATTGGCGAGCAATGTCGGTCAAAATGAATGCCCTTTTCGCCATGGCCCCGAAAATGATTCGAAAAAAGCTTCAAATTGGTGGCAAAGCAATAAAAAAGTGCTTCCGTATTAGGGCTGGTATTTCTATTGATCCCGCCTGCATCGACCTGTGCAGGTAGTTGGTGGTACGGCGGCAGAGGCAGCAACTGCAATGGAATGTGTGGAAATTCTGTAAAATTTTTGTCAGGAGAAATAAGGGCGCAATAAATGAGGGATCTTGGCCTATGAAATTGGTTTCAATTCACGGTTGTTTAAGGGTCTCGTATGTCTGTGTCCTCATGTTTTTCTTGTGGCTCGTAATTTTTATGTCTTTGCCTTTTTTTGGAAATCATCTGAGAGTGCTGCTGTCAGATATCACCACCAAATCATCAAAAAAATTCATTTGAAAGAGTATTTTTAATAAATTCATATCGCAAGAGAGAATTAAATTTTCTGGAGTGGAGTGTGACTCTGGTTTGATTGAGTCAAAAAGTTTTTCTATCAAAAACATGAAATGCCAAAATTCGTCCCTACCCCTTGGTATTCAGCTTTATTATGAGTTTAAGAATAAAGTATTCATTTAAGGGGGCTGAAGCAGCAAAAGAATTGGCATTCAATTTCATCGATAGTTGTGAACCAAATATTGAACTGCACGATGCTCCGCCTTTATTGCCCAGCATTTTGCCCTGCGCCATCCACAGGTTGGACCGCGCAAACAGCGTGGACAACTGGGTCCTGTTCTTCTTGAGCCCACGGTAGCGCACTTTGACGTGGCCGAACTGCCGCTTGATCACCCTGAAGGGCTGCTTCACCTTGGCCCTGACGCTGGCCTTCACCCGCTCCAGTTCGTCGATCAGAACGTCCACGGGGTCGCTCTCGTCGAGCGCTGCGCGCTTGCCCCGGCGCATGGCGATATGCCAGCGCACATCAGCCTTGACTGCAGGGGCTCAGTCCGGTTGCGTACCGGCCGAGAAGCACCCCCTGGTCGGCCGAATCATGACCGTCCAAGTTCTGGGGGCAGTTCAAACCCGGGACGATTCAACCTTTGACCCGCTCCTTAGGGACCCAGAAAACCTAATCGACCGGCAGGAGATCTTTTGTTCGGGGGGCTGCAAGGGCGGCAGCTATGCATATGCCATGGCAGAGACTATCAACGGCCTGCACAAGGCCGAATTGATTCACCGCCGGGCGCCTGAAGAGCCATGGAAGCAGTTGAGTTCGCCACGCTGGAATGGCTGTGTGGTTTAACCACCATCACCTGCTCAAATCCGTCTGGTACATCCCGCTAGCGGAGTGTGAGGCGACCTACCGCTGGCAAATCGCAAGTCAGATCACCAGGGTGGTGCGCCGACTTGAACCAAGCAGCCTCCATGTAACCGAAGCGGTTCACGGGAGTTACGAGAAATTCTTCTTGAACAACACCGTCATTTCGCCCCGCGGTTTGCGATAACCGCATGCTTCAAAAAAGTGTTTGGCTTCACCCAGAGCCTTAATGTAGACAGGGGTGCCGGGGAACTCTTGCTCTACCCTCTGCATGAGCGCGCGTCCGATTCCAAGGCCTTTGTGCGAAGGTCGAACGACCAGTTCACCCAACATCGTACTGAAGACCCCGTCGCTGAAAGCTGAAACATATCCAACTAGCAACCCACCTGTATCTCGAGCATGAATCACCAAAGGATAGGCGTTGTATGACCGGTGAAACGATGCTTCGTCGTACTGAGTTCCCCAACCTGCCGCGCCCATGAGGTCTGAGAATTCCGCGACTGTCACCGATCGCTCAGAAGAAAATAGAAATTGCATGATAGTAGCATACTGGACCGTTCCTGCGTCATACCTTACCTTCGAATCCAGGAATCGAGTTGGTGCTTTGACCCACGCCACACCGTGGCGGGAAACCTGCGCGAAGAAGTCAAGTCGTTCCTCAACCCTCGGCAGAGCAGTAGGAGGCTCAGACAATTTGACCGTGCAACGTACGAAACTCCGTAAACACCGAAAGCCTCTCGACCACGCAGGGCCTTTCTGTGGTGACGCAGTTGCGTAATTGTCGCTCTGTTTTGATTCTGAATCGCCCCGGCATTCCTAGACACTCGCACGGTTGGCGCTTGCCTGCCTCAAGTCGCTCTAATTGCTCTAGCTTCTGTAAAGCATGCAATAGCATGGCGGGCCGCTTCAAGTCAGCAGGTTGTCGAGCTCAACAATAGTGCCCGCTAGTACGCGCGCGCCCGCAGCAGCTTGATCGCTATCGATCCACTCTTCAGGGCAGTGACTTCTGCCCTCACGGCAAGGAACAAAAATCATACCGATCGGGCCAACGCGAGCGATGTGCAAAGCGTCATGCCCCGCACCGCTCGGAAGGCGTCGAGACTCAAGCCCCAAGCGCCCAGCTGCTGCCTTTATTGCGACTTTAATCATAGGGTCGCAAAATGTTGGAGTGGTCAGCGTCAGTTCCTCAATTGCGGCATGCACCTTCAATCTCGCGAGCTCAGGTTGACACGCTGCCAGGATCAATTCAGCAAAGGTCTCCAAGATGCTAGAGGAATCGCTTCTAACCTCCAAAGTCATCTCTACTAGGCCCGGCACCGAGTTCGCTGCATTCGGCGTGACATTCAGCCGGCCCACTGTTGCAACCACGTAAGACGGCCCTTCGCGGTAGCCATCAGCAAATGTTCGGACAGTTGAGACAACATGCGCAGCTCCTACCAGAGCATCCTGCCGGAGAGCCATAGGCGTTGTACCTGCGTGATCGGGGCGACCGTGCACCTTGATCGATACCCGTCGTATTCCAACGATATGAGTCACGACCCCGATGGGCAGACTGTCTGTCTCTAGCACACGCCCTTGCTCAATATGCAGTTCCAAAAAGGCTGCAACATCACCAGTGGTACGCGCGGCTTGGTCAATGTAGTCAGGTTGCCCGCCCATGCGAGATATAGCCGCGCTCAGTGTCTCTCCACACGGATCGGTTTGGGCAAGCATGGTGGAGTCAAGGGCTCCAACAAAACCACGACTGCCGACACACGACACTCCGTGATCCGTCGGTTCTTCGGCAAGGAAGTCAATGATTTCCAGAGGGTGCCGCAGCATAGAGCCGGACTCTTTAAAGCTCTGTGCAACCTCAAGGCCAGCGAGCACGCCAAGAACCCCGTCAAACCGTCCGCCGCGTAAAACAGTGTCGGTGTGCGAACCTGTGCATATGGGTTTTAAGCTTGCATTACTGCCCTCCAACCGGCCGATAAGATTGCCTGCGGGGTCTATGTGGGTAGTCAAACCGACGCGCTCAAACTCGGCTTTCAACCATGCACGACCCTGAACGAATTCGTTGGAGAAGGCCCGTCTAGTCCATGGTATGCCGGGGGAGGTGAAGGCTGCAATGCGCTGAAGTCGATCCCACAAACGGGCTGCATTGATAGGTTGAATTGCTGACGGCACGAGCTAGCTCTTTTGCAGAATGTTTTGAAGCTGCAATGGTGCGGCCCTTTACATTTCAGGTGAAGACAACCTAACTTATGTAACCCATCAGTACAACCTTTGACCCGCTCCTTAGGGACCCAGCGGACTTGGCCGACCCACAGGACATCTTTCGTTCGGTGGGCTAAAAAGGGCGACGGTTACGACAATAACGCCCGCCCTACGCGAGGCCGCGTAGGCCTGGCGGGCCGAGATTCGGGCAAATCTGGGACTTTCCCTTTGCCCTGGGTACCCCTAGCCCCCTTGCATGTCGGGATGCCCGCCGCGGCGTGCCTCCCCGACAAGGTGTGTGGATGAGGACAAGGATGCATGGGTCAAAACGTCAGCCGTGCTGCGCGTTGGGTACTGGCGCAGCGATCTTGCAGTACGCGTCCGATGTCACGGGGGGCCGGCATTGACGCAGAGGTAGTCTTCCGGCGGGTTTCAGACACCGGAGCAACGGGTTAACTTCCCATGCATCACTCACATTGCGACTGCCCGCCATACCTATTCGGTGACTCGCAAGCGGCGCAGGTTCCCGCACGCGCTACGCCTGTTCGGGGGTGGAACCGTCCTGGCACGCGCCGGCTGTTTTCGCATGCGTTCTACCGGCTTTGCGCCGGTTTCTCCCGCCTCAGCTTCCCACAGGAAGCTGCGCGGGTGCCTCATCGGATGCAAGAGGTGCTCTGAGCACCCGGCCCTGGTCCCTCGGGGATCCCGCCTGTTGCCGGGTTGATATCAACACTGACCGGATTTGACCTCAGATGCAACGACCCAACGTCTCCCAACCCCGCCCCCTCATGGCCGATCGAATGCGAACGGATTTCGATGGACGACCTGATCTACGCTGCGGTAATAGTGTCAGGGCAACCGCGACGTTAGTCGTGCGACACAGGCGGACCAGCAGCGTTCGCTGTCGCCTGGCATTTTCGCGAGGCGGGGTTTCGGCAGATGCGGGCGTCGTCGCTCAGAAGCTGGCATGTGGACTCACTGCCCCAACGCACGCAGGCCGAGGGGATGTCGGCGGGCACGCTCAAGAAACGTCTGGCCGTTCTGCGCTGGTGGGCGGAAGGTGCGCAAGGCGGGCCTGATCGCTGCGGATAATGCGCAACAGGGAATCGCGGAGCGCCGCCATATGAGCCAAGAGAGCCGCACTGTGCGCTGCCATGGCTAAGTGCACTGGGTTATAGGTGCCGTTTCCAGGGCTTCGGCCTGTAAGAGGGCTTCGTGCCATCGAATGTTCTGAGCACAGTTGGATATGTTTTGCAGCAAGAAGGCAATCCTGATTGGTATGAAAAGTACAATCCTCTTATTAGATTGGATTTGGGTTCATAGTTAAGGAGCAGAATTATAAGAAATTGGCATGAAACACTCCGGATCGAAAATGATTTGAAAGAATTCCTTGAAAAAAAGGAATTCTTTGAAAAGCCCTATGGTGGCAGCAAAGATGATTTTCTCGTTGTGACGGATCCTAAGCTTGCAGATATGTATTTTAATAGAGTTACAGATTTCGGAGACTGGGGGGATGTCCAAAACTACGGATATGGAGATATCGATGAGTTGCCAGGTGATGAGTTCATGCGATCACGCCTGAAATATGTTGGTGATGCGCTGATTTCTAAAGAGAAGGATTTTCACAATGCCAACTGCGCAGCAGTCAATTTGCAAGATAACATGATCTCTGATTTTTGCAATTTATTTGACTTGTGTTGCATGGAGATGAAGCCATCTCCTGTTTGGATGGCTATAAAATATGCATATCTGCATTCTGGCTGGCCTTGTGGATGGGATGGTGAATTTCCCACTGGACGAATGGTTGTATTTTCCAATGAAATCAACCTTGTACGCTGAGTGTTGATGAACAGGGAAGCGAAAAATATTTATTAAGTTTTGAACACCATAACGCATGGATACCTAGAATCAGAATTTCAACGCCGGATCTCGGCATCCCCACCACAAGCCTGATGCTGGTCACTTAAGTTTCCGGTGAAGCCCTGCAGATAATTTGTAATAAAAGGGCATTTCACGTTTCCTATGTTGTGGGTTGTGACCCGTACTGGATGAGGTTGACACCTTTCTGTTCATCAGACAGGAAAGTCAAGTGGCCCAATGGATTAAGAGAATGCAGAAGGACTATGCACTGGCCTTTAAGCTGGCAGTGGTGGAGCAAGTAGAAGGAGGCGAGCTGATTTATGGGCAAGCCCAGGAGCGCTACGGTATCCAGGGTGCCTCGACCGTGTTGGTCTGGCTGCGCAAGCATGGCCATCAGGACTGGAAGGCTGCATCAGCGGGCTCCAAAGGACCCGGACTTATGCGAGAGCACCCAAGCCGCTGACGCCCGAGCAGCGCATCAAGGAGCTGGAAGTGCAACTGAAGCAAGCGCAGGAGAAAGCGCAGTTCTTCGAGGCGGTGGTCCATGTGCTTAAGCGCGACCATGGGGTAACCGTCACAAAAAAGCCTGCTGGCAAGTCCTCCAAGAAAAGTTCGTCCAAGGGCTGAACGCTGTGAGGGCTTGCCAGTACATAGGCATCAGCCGACAGGCGCTACGAGGCCCTGGCCTGCCAGCGGCTGCGAGATGAACAACAAGCCCGCGTGGTGGCCATGGTCGGTGAGCAGCGGCGGCACCAGCCGCGCATCGGCACACGCAAGCTGCACTTCATCCTGAAGGCGCCGCTGCAGCACGCGGGCATCAAGCTCGGTCGCGATGCTTTGTCCGACGTTCTGCGTCGCAATCGGATGCTGGTCTTGCACAAGCGGGCGTACCACAAGACCACCAACAGCCACCATCGTTTCCGGCGGCATCCCAACCCTGCTCAAAGACGCAGCGACCAAGCTCGTGCCTAGCGGCTGTAAACAGTTGTGGGTGGTCCACATCACTTACCTGCCTACCAACGAAAAGCCTGCCCACCTGAGCCTCGTCACGGATGCCTATTCCCGCAAGATCGCGGGCTGGTACGTACGTGAGGGGTTGGAAACTGCACAGGTCAGCCAGGCGCTGAAAATGGCCCTGCGCTACAGACAGTCCAGCCAGCAACTTGTGCACCACTCCGATCGAGGCATCCAGTACTGTTTTGCGGAGTATCAGCGCATCCATGCTCGTCATTCGATCACCTGCTCGATGAACGATGGCTACGACTGTTACCAGAATGCAAAGCCGAAAGGCAGTTGTTTCAGTATATTTATGTCGCTTCAGGGAAGGCCAGCACAAAAGACCTCTTCATGCATATCAATCCAGACCACTATCTTCAAACGTGCTCGGGGCGCTTATGGACTGCAGAACGCAATCAGCAGGCTTGGCAGTATGCCTATCGTGCACTTGACCAAACACTGAATGACAAAGTGATCGCAAACGTCTATCTGCTTATCGGAGCACAAGGCTCAGGAAAAAGCACTTGGGTCAGGTGCGAAGGCAGTGCAGAGCACTCCGTGTTCTTCGATGCAATCCTCGTCAAGCGTTCAGAGCGCGCCGAAGTGCTATCCCGCATCAAGCCACATGGTGTAGCCACAGTGGCTGTATGGCTGCAGACCCCTCTCACTGTGTGTCTTGACCGTAATTCCAAGCGTCCCGTCGATGAGCTTGTCAGTGAACAAGCGCTGCGAAATGTCTACGCCTCGCTGGAGCCGCCGACACTTTCCGAGGGTTTCCAGTCGATTTTGGAAGTGCCTTTTTGCCAGACTGCGACCGCCCCCATGTTGTGACTCAGGGTATGTTAGGACCAGCTTCTTTTGGCTCTAGCGGACCCAAGCAATTCCTCCGATCGTCCAGCATTTCACGAAAGCCATCGCTGACTTAAACGAATCCCGCAAAACAACCTTTAACGAGCAATGCTTAAAATATGGAGAAGAGTGTGACGCCCGACCTTCAGCGACTGCATCAGTGCTTTGATCAGCTTTCGGCGATTGTCGATTCGTTGGACCTTGAACTGGTCGACGATCCCCAGTGGATTGAGCCGTCCGACACCAGCTATCTGAACGATAGCGATCAAGCTGATCCAGACATCATGGCAAATGTCGAAGCAATGGCTGCGACGAACAAGCTGATCGCGTGGTTCGGCCGCGACCATGAGGGATTCGTCGGCCTCTGGCGAGGCGCAGAGGACCAACCACTTGATCGCGCGCCAGTCGTGCGGCTGGACTCAGAGGGCCAGTACAACATCGTCGCTGCGACGATTCCAGACTATCTCGCAATTTCGATGCCTGAAGAAGAGTTCGAAAGTTCGAGACAAGTATTGGTTGCGGCGGGATTCAAGGTCACAGCTTCTGACACAGAAATCTGGGAGGCACTAAATGACGCAGAGTCACCGAATGACTTCCGTTACGCGCTGTACAATGAAGAGCGTGTGCGACGAGGGCTCCCGCAAATTTAGCAACCTATGCACCTTTAAGCTAGCATAGCTAGCCGCTTACGATGTAAGTACTAAAAATCTGTTTACGATTCACCGATCTAAGGCAGTGGACTGGTGATAAAAAAGTCTTGCCCGCGCCACGTAAGTCGAGAGAAGTATGCCGAGACATAGCCGCTGCTGCGCCGCGCTCGGCGCAGCAGCAAGCCTGTCACAAGCAGATCACGATGTGATCAGCGCAGTGCTGTATTTGCTGCGCCTAGGCTACGCTCTATCCCCCCTGTTTCCTCAAGTGGTAGAAAGGCTATTTGTGCTGGCGCAAAGTAGTCAAGTCCTACCAACACGGTGTGAGCGCATTTGAGCAGTCACTCAAAAAATCAGATTAAATTAAATAGAGTTGAGTACTAATTTTTAAGTTTGGCGTGACCATTTACATTGAAGTCACCATGATCTATACGGTTTTAACTGCACTGAAATTTTATCTGCAATGGGTTCTGAGCATTGACGACGTTAGATTGGGATGTACATTGCTTAACAACGTCATTCACCCGTTTTACCAAACGAACGGTTCCACCAGCGTAGTCGCAAGAAAGAAATTTACCATAGGGGAAATCGCCCTCGAAATTCCACGTCGCTATAGACTTGCCATGCCGAGGCCTATCAGTGTGCGGGATCAGGGCAGCACCCTGTGCAGGTGGTCCGTCAAATACGTTGTAACCGGTAAGTTGCAGTGGGCGCGTGTCTACCAAGATGCGAGTGCCAGATGGCAGGTTCTCTCCCTGTATGAAGGGAGAGGTGAGTCGAACAGTGGCTGGACATTCCAACAGTTCTGTGGCTCCGATCTCACCGCTAGCCAGAGCTGTGATAGCTGTAGCAGTAATGATGAGAGAGGCAAAGTGGGCTGAAGGACGGCTCGTAAAATTCTCGGTATTCATTTGTCTATCAATTTTTTTTGGCACACAATTGTGGAATGCCTACGGCGTTATTTCAGAATTCGACAATCTCAACCCTTGAAACGGATATCAAAACGATACTAGTGATTTTATTGTTATGGAACGTTTTGAGCAATGTCGTGCAAACTGCAATTGCATAAAGCAGTATTTGCTAAAAACCTCCCTACCAGCCAACCAACATTGTCGTTGTGACACCGCAGTTGCGGGGCAGGTATGCAAAAAAATGACTTATACATCGCATAAGTTGGATGCGCTGTATTTGGATATCAAGTCCTGAGAACATTCGGCAAGCTGTGCATGCAGCGGTCGTTGACTTTCACGTTAGGCCTTACGCGAAACCACGTCTTTCCCGATTGGACGACTGAATGAATGAACTTGAACGAACCGCCGGTCTGGCGGCCACACCGGGCTATGAGTACGCGCGACGCACCGGGAATCAACTTCATGTCGCCGGACAGGTACCTCACAATTCAGCGGGCCAGCTCGTGGGGGTGTTGGATCCGTTCGCTCAAGCCGCGCAATGCTTGAGCAACCTGAACACGCTGCTTTCGGCCCATAGCTTTTCGACGAGTGACATTCAGCGCCTTGTTGTCTACGTCGTCGGTGATCATGAGGACCTGACAAGGGCTTGGGCTGGCGTACAACAGTGGTTCTCTGGAACAGTTCCTCCAGCAACGCTCCTTGGGGTCGCATGCCTCGGCCATCCCGGCCAGCTGGTTGAGGTGGACGCAACTGTCATCAAAAGTATTCACTCTCAGTGAAGCCTAACCCCTGAAGCCTACGGCGCTTAGAGCTTGCGAGCCTCAGGCGCATCTGACATTCGCCTTGTGTCGGCAAGCTCCAAGCACCTGCAATCGCACTTAACTAGAACTTTGGGAATACGCTTTCGCGAGTCTGGGCTGGTAGCTTCCAGCAGGAAGTAGCCATCTTATTCAAGAGACTAGGACGTCCCGCATCGCTAATCTTTAAACTTCAGCGACTAGGTTAAATAAGTGGCTGGCGAACTTTCTTCGCACAACGACTTTCGCCATTTGTTTTTTTTGGCGCCATGTTGTTTTTTGGTATTTTTTTCTGTTTTGGTTTTTCATCATCGAAGGAGATGTGATTGCTGTAAATTGGCACGATTTCAAATGAAGACTTCTATTGAATAAATTTTTAAAATATTTTCTTTCTTATTATTCTAATTTTCTTATTGCATGAAAAAAATAGCAAAAAAGTCGTCAATTTCTTTTGGCGATTTGCGCCCGACGGATAGTTTTGAGCAAGGGCCGCAGAAATTTTATGAGGGGGGTTATTTTATCGTTATTCTAATTGGAATACTTGCGATTTTCATGCTATTCCCTGCATTGTGGATGCTTTCAGCAGGCTTGCCTGGGACACTCGGAGTCGCATTGGGATTTGCAATGATCGGCGCAGGATTTGCTGCCTTTGGCTTTTTTCTATGGCGACGAAGGAAAACTCCATTTCTTGAGATGACTGAGGACGGGTTTTGTTATCCGGATTTACTTGAGCCTATTCCTTGGGGTGCCGTCAATGACATAACTATCGGAGCCGGTGCATCCGCATGGGAAAATATTATTATTGGCATTGATTTGAATCACTTGTACAGTGTGCAGCTTTTAAAGCCTGAAATAAAAAATGTTCAATATAGTGTGAGGCGTGTGTGGTTTAATGCAAAAACCAATAGAATTGTAATAAAAGTGGTTAATGTGAGAGGGATGGCGAATCGTGATTTCATTGATCGCGTTGTGAGCTACTGGCGGATACACGCTGTGCGTGAATAGTTGAATTCAGTGGTTGTCCTGGGCAGGTGGTACTTTGAACAGAAAATTTCCCAGAATTTAAGAGGCGCTAGTTTTTTTTTGAAAAATTTCTGTTTGGCTATGAAGGCGACAAGTTTTTTTCGGGTGGCGCTAATCTTCCCCATCGTGTTGCCAATATTGCTAGGACCACTAAGCAACAGTGCATTAGCAACAACCCTGCTGCTGTCGCTCGCTTTTGGTGGGATACAGTACGTCTGCTTCGCCATTTTTCTTTA
Organism: Acidovorax sp. NPDC077693; assembly: GCF_044542805.1. NCBI lineage: Bacteria > Pseudomonadati > Pseudomonadota > Betaproteobacteria > Burkholderiales > Comamonadaceae > Acidovorax > Acidovorax sp. NPDC077693. The sequence continues at coordinate 15,228 of NZ_JBITVD010000027.1, forward strand.
CATAAAGGTGGGGCGACTGGGAAACGCCCAGCGCATTCTCAATCTAAGCTATTGGGCGCCGCTGTTTTTCATCCCGGTGTTGGCTGTTGGATGGCTGCTCGGTAGCTTGATCTGGATGGGCGAAATGTTCCATATGACTTCGTTCGCGGTGCTCGTAATGTTGGCCACTTATTCGCTAGCGATCTCTTATGCCTATGTTCTTGTGGTTAATACTCTTTATTGGATTTTCAAATCGTTTGGCTGGATTATCGATGCGCCGGATGAAGTGATTTAATTGGCTTGACACGAAGTTCGACAGCGTGGAAGCCATCAAAGCCGTGGTGGCTTGAGGTGCGGGGTACAGATGCTTTTGGTAGCTAAGGCGCAGCAAAACGTGTGCTTATGGCTGCAATAAGCTCATGCTGCCTGGGTTTTCGCGCATACCTGGCCTAGCATCTGAACTCATGTAGGACTCAGGCTCGCTATTCCAACTCATTGCGGGGTTGTTGCAGGGGGGCGCGCTTTTGCAGGAATTTTATGCATGCCAATGAACTGATTTTTCTGGCCAGCATTGCTGGTCTCTACCTGATGCTGGCCATCAGTCCCGGTCCCAATTTTCTGGTGATCACCGCTACGGCCATCGGCCAGTCGCGAGCACGTGCCGTATGCGTGGGCCTGGGTGTGTCCACCGCGAGCGTGGCGTGGGCCAGCCTGGCCGCGGTGGGGCTGGGCGTGGTGGTGGGCCAGTACCAATGGGTTCAGCAGGTATTGCGTGTCGCCGGCGGAATCTACCTGCTCTACATCGGGGCCCGGATGTTCTTTCAGGCCGGTCGGCCGTTGGCCGTGCAGGATGGCATGGCTGCAGGCAGGACTGCATGGCAGGCCTACCGCTTTGGTGTGGCCACCAACCTTGCCAACCCCAAGTCGCTTGTCTTTTTCAGCAGTGCATTCGCCACCTTGTTCACGCCGGACCTGTCCCTGTGGGCCAAGATCGCGGCAGTCCTGGTGGTGGGGGCCATCTCGCTCACATTGAATGTGGTAATTGCAGGCCTTTTCTCTTCTGCCATGGCCCGGCAAGGGTATGGCGCCGCGAAGCCCGTCATCGACCGGGTGACGGGCGGACTGATGGCCTTTTTCGGCATCAAGCTTCTACTGGGCCGATAGGCCTGCAGCAGGGCGGTTGGACCTAGCGCTCGGCGATGGATGGGCCGTGCGGCAAAACCCGCGCTACACCGACATCACGGAGAACAGGCGACACTGTAGGGCGACACGCTGCAGTCCGACAGCTATACCCTCTCTCGCATGACCCGGTCCTGGAACGATAGGCTAGAAGAGGCATCGGTGAGCACTCAACTGCAGGGCAGCCTACTCACTGGCACCACGCAGCACCATCTGCTCTTCGGCGTCGACTGGAACAATCCCAAAGGCACCGCCTTGCGCAGGCTCGGCACTGGGCCCCACATCGACCTGCTCAACCCGGCGTATGGCATTGCCGTGCGGGAGCCTCGCTGCCGTTGCCCGACTTCTGCCAGAGCATGCAGCAGGTGGGGTTTACGCCCAGGAACAGATCCGGTTCGGCGATCGCAAGGACTATGTCTGCTCCGCCATTGACAACTGCCTGAGCACCCGGTCCACGCAGAACGACCACGCCTTCAGCGGCCGGGCCGGGCTCATCTACCTGCAGGGTAGGGTGAAAAGAGTACCCGGCAGGTAGGAAATGGCGCACTCGACCATTCTAGGTGCTGCCCCTTATGCAAGGCATTAGCAATTTTTTGGCATCGTTGTGATTGCCTATGCGACCATGGGACTATGCTTTGCCCCTGTTGAGGGCGCTTACCGACCCCGCCCAAACGCCGTGCGGGTGAGGGCTGACGCTTGGTGTATTGCACTGTCAATCCCTGTAGAAAAAGCCTGGACCATGCAACCCATCCGGACCGCTGCGCCGCCGCCCTTCAACCTTGAGCAACTGAGAAAGTTCGAACTCGTCGTCCAACTCGGAAGTTTCACTGCCGCGGCGAAGCAGCTCGACCTCACGCAGCCCGCCATCAGCCAACAGATCCGCATGCTCGAAAAGCAGTTGGGCCTGAGACTGATCGAACGTCTGGGGCGCTCTGTGCTTCCGACACCTGCCGGCATTGATCTGCTGAAGCACCTACCCGCCATCGATCAGGCTTTAGAGGCCGCCTTCAACGCCGTGATGGCGCATGCCAGCGGCGTGGTGGGGCGCATCCGTATCGGCACAGGCGTGACCACTTGCCTGTACTTGTTGCCCAACGTGCTGCGCTCGCTGCGCGAGCGTTATCCGCAACTCGAGCTGGTGGTCAGTACCGGCAACACCGACGAGCTGGTGCAATGGGTGGAAGTCAACCTCATCGACATGGCCTTGGTCACGCTACCGATCCACTCGGACGCGGTCACCCACATCCCCATACTTGACGACGACATCGTGGCTGTAAGGCGCAGGGATGCGGGACAGCCCTGGTCCGACCTTGCCAATGTTGGCAGCTTCAGTGGCATACCCATGGTCATGTTCAGCCCGGGCACCTCCACCCGCCGTCTCATCGACGAATGGTTTGTCCGCGGGGGCTGCAAACCCTTGGTAACGATGGAACTCGACAGCGTGGAGGCCATCAAGGCTGTGGTCGCAGCGGGCTTGGGCTGCAGCCTTCTGCCGCGGATGGCTCTGGAGGGCCTTGGGCACCATCCTGACCTGGAAGTGCGGTCGATATACCCGCCCCTTCGCCGTACACAGGCGATTGTGATGCGCAACGACAGGACGCTGACCGCGCCCCTGCGGGCAGTGGTGGAGGCCGTGACCCGTCAGGGCGGGCATGCCTTTAGGTAGTTAGCTGCGGCTTGCGCCAGCCTCTAAGCCCGGCGACCGGCTTGGCGTCCGCCGCGCCGAAACCGTGCGATGCCCACAACCCCAACGAGCCCTGCCATCAATACCAGAGCCCATTCCGAAAGCGTTGGGATCGATTTCGCACCTGGCGGCACTGCTATATATCCCGGCAGTGTCAACAGATCGGGCCCGCAAACAAAGGAAGTCGCGCCGTCGATGGTCACCCTCGAGAGCACGCCGTTGGGCCCCGTAAGGTCCAGCGTACCGTCATCGGGCGGCCCTCCGATGAAGGTGACAGTCCCCAACGGCGCTACGGCCGTAGTACCGTCCACCGTAAGCGACCACACATGGGGCGCCCCGGTCGTATTGAAGAAGTCCACGAAGTCGCATCCGATGCCTGTCCAAGTCAGCGTCCAGTCGCCTCCAGCGCGGGTCACGGTCGCGGCAATGGTCGCCGGCCAAGCCACGCTCGCTGCACAACATAACGACGCTGCCACCGCAAATTTTCCTGTAACCGACCAACGTCGTCCTGCTTGCATACTGAGTCGTCCAAAAATTGTTGCAGAGAAACCCGTACATCAGATGCACAGGCGCAAACGCTCCCGTCGTGCAACAGGGTGCAGGGTTTGAAATAATTCGAGAGGGAGCGCTGGCCCCGCGTCACAGTCACAGGGTTTGGTGTCATTTTCCTCGTAACAACTTCATTAAAATAGGCTGCGTGGGTTATCCGAGCCATAAGTACATTTTTTGTCGTGATGCGGCGCACTGGATTGGAGTGCGGGTCAACCCGTACGAACGGTTACTGAAATCTGGATTTCTCGACCCATCGTCTCGCCATCGTCGCCAAAGGCGTGAGCCTGTTGATGTTCGGACGCCACCATCGCCATTGCTATCAAGGTGCTGATGCAAGCCGCCAAGCAAGCGCCAAGTTGCCAAGCAGGGCACCCGCGGTACTCTCCAGGATTTCGTCGCCAGAGCCACCGCTCAAGCTATCGACGCCAGCGCCTCCCGTCAGGGTGTCGTTTCCGTCGCCGCCAGTCAGAGTGCTGCCATTCGCCGGCCCCAGGACGGTATAGCTCTGGCCTGCATTGCTGAAATCCGCAAGAGTGAGACTCAAGCCGGGCGCCGCGGGCTGCGCTGCCCCTGTCGACAGGTTCACCGAAATGCCCGCGGCCATACCGCGAAAATCGAGAATGTCACTGCCGCCCCCAGAGATGATCGTCACGGGAGTTCCGGTTGAATCCCCAAAACATCGGTATTGGCTGTATCCGCCGACAAGCCCCTCAAAAATTCAGACAGCAAATGCCTGTGTCGGGGCTGCGGCCAGCGCACCAGCGATCAGCAGCCACTTGCACCATGGGGCAAGGAGTCGTGTCATCGGTGTTCTCTGGAAATATTTTTGGCCCGACTATAGAGCGCCAGGCTGACACTGGCCGTTGCTGTCTCTACCGGCCGGGCAAGGCGCGGCGCACGGCTTCAGGCCTGCTCCGCCGTGAAAGCAGCCGCCGCCTCGCGCAGCGCCTGCGCAAACTGGGCCACCTCGGCATGCTGCGCGTCCCGCTGGCGCTGGAACAGCGTGATGGGCGGCAGCGTCCAGCCGAAGCGGTGCGGCACGATGGCCACGCCGGCGATGCGCACCAGCTCCTGGGCGATGTCGGCCGGCACGATGGACACGGCCCGTTCGCTGGCCGCCACCAGCTCGCCGACGATCTTGGACGACAGGCTTTCCACATACGGCTGCGGCGGCACCACGCCCGCGCGCAGAAAGAAGTCGGTGATCTGCTCGCGCATGGGCGTCTGCCGCGCGCCCAGCACCCAGTCCAGGTCCGCCAGCTCGGCCCAGGCCAGGGGCTTGCGGGCCAGGCGCGCCGACAGGCGGCGGTGGGCGATGAGGCGCGGCTCCTGGTGGTAGAGCACCTCGTGCACCAGCCCGTCCATGTCGAGCACAGCGGAGGTGCGGCCGATCACGCAGTCGAGCTCGTGCCCGCGCAGGCGCTGCAGAAGGTGGTCACTGGTGCCTTCGTGGATGCTCACCGTGGCGCGCAGGCCGCGGGGCCGGGTCTGGCCGATAGCGGCAGCCAGCAGGCGCCCCGGCACGAACGGGATCACCCCCACCTGCAGGTGCGCCGCGCGGCCTGCGCTGGCGGCCTCCATGTCGCGCGCCCAGTGGCCCAGGTCCTGCAGCAGGGTGCGCGCACGGGCCAGCGCCAGGGTGCCCAGCGCCGTGGGCACCATGCCGCGCGTGGACCGCTCGAACAGCGGCGCGCCGAAGATCGCCTCCAGCTCGGCCAGCGCATGGGTGATGGCCGGCTGGCTCGTGGCCATGTGGTGCGCCACGCGGGTGAGCGTGCCATGCGCTTCGATCTGCTGCAGCAGCACCAGGTGGCGCATCTTCAGGCGCGAGGCCAGGCGGGCCTGAATGGCGTCGGGATCGAGGGGCAGATGCGCAGCCATGGCAGTTTCGAGGTATCAAAAAATCAATATGGCTCGATATTAATTGCTGATGCTTTGCTTATGGGAAGTCTCCACAATGCACAGCAACAACGGAGGGGAAGGCGATGGACTCATCAGTGCTGTGGGTGGTGGCCCTGGGGGCTGTGGCGGCGGGCTTTGTGCAGGGCCTGTCGGGCTTTGGCTTTGGCATGGTGGCCATGTCCTTCTGGGCCTGGACGCTGGAGCCGCGCCTGGGCGCGGTGCTGACGGTGTGCGGCGCGCTCACCGGCCAGTTGGTGGCGGCGTTCTCGGTGCGCCGGGGCTTTGACAAGGCGCGGCTGCTGCCCTTCGTGCTGGGCGGCCTGGCGGGCATTCCACTGGGCGTGGCCGTGCTGCCGCGCCTGGACATGGACGCCTTCAAGCTCGTGCTGGGCACGCTGCTGGTGCTGTGGTGCCCGGCCATGCTGATGGCCAAACAGCTGCCCCGCATCACCCACGGCGGGCGCGTGGCGGACGCGGTGGTGGGCCTGGCCGGCGGGGTGATGGGTGGCCTGGGCGGCTTCACTGGCGTGCTGCCCACGCTGTGGTGCACCCTGCGCGGCATGGACAAGGACGTGCAGCGCGCCATCATCCAGAACTTCAACCTGGCGATGCTGCTGGTGACCTTCGGCACCTACGCGGCCACCGGCCTCATCACCCGCGAGGCGCTGCCAATGCTGGCCATCGTGGTCCCCGCCATGCTGGTGCCCACCCTGCTGGGCGCCCGGTTGTACCACGGCATCAGCGACGCGCGGTTCCGGCAGATCGTGCTGGGCATGCTGACGCTGTCGGGGGTGGCGATGCTGGTGGCGAGTGTGCCTAAGGTGCTGGCGCGGTGGGTGTGAGCTGGATCAACTTGGGATAGCTGAAAGCGCTTATTGGGTAAGCTCTAACATCACTTTTGACTACATTCAGGCTGCACTGTCGTGCCGCCTTGCACGGATAGCAGTAGCACGTGCGAACAACCAGGAGGAAGAATGCCCGAAAGCTCGCAGTTCAACGACATAGGCCTGATGTGCGACGCCGCATCCGCCGGCATGGGCGTGGCCCTCGTGCGGCTGAAGCTGGGCGCGCCGTGGCTGGAGAACGGCACACTGGTGCGGCTGTTCGACACCGACACGGCCAGCCCGCACGCGCACTACCTGTGCTGGCGCACCGGCACCATGGACCGCTGGGAATGCGCGGCCTTTGCCGACTGGCTGCGCAAGACGATGGTGTGATCGGCAGCAGCGCGGCGCATGGCTCGCTGCGGCGCTACTTCATGGCGCTATCGGCTCACTCACGCACCACTGCTGCGACACTGCGACACTGCGACACCGCACCATCACCGTCGCATCAATCCACCACCTGCCGACATGAATCTCACCATCCGCCCTGCCCAGCCCGCCGACGCCACCGCCATCGCACGCATCCACGTCGCGGCTTGGCAGGGGGCGTACACCGGCATCATCGACGCCGCCTACCTGGCCGCGATGTCCGCGGCGCAACGCGAAGGCTATTGGGCCAAAGCGATTGCCCAGGGCGCACCCGAGGTGCTGCTGGCGCAGAACGACAGCGACGGCGCGGTAGCCGGCTTGATCGCCCTGGGCGACTGCCGAGACCCTGGAGCGCCCGCCACGCGGGGCGAAGTCTGGGCCATCTATGTAGACCCTGCGCGTTGGGCCCGCGGCACGGGGCATGCCCTGTGGCAGCACGCCCGCGAGCACCTGTTGGCCCGTGGCAAGGCAGAGGCGAGCCTGTGGGTGCTGGCAGCCAACGAGCCTGCCATCCGGTTCTACACGCGGCAGGGCTTTGCGCCGGATGCGGATGGGGTTAAAAGCATCACGGTAGCGGGCGCCACCCTGCAGGAGCTGCGGTACACGGCCTCGCTGGCGTCCAGCGGTGGGTAGTGCTTGGCCGCGCCCACCCCTTCAGAGCGCGCTACGCGCCAGGCCAGGATCCGCACTGTCTTTGACGAGCACAAGGGCCGCTACGGTTACCGGCAGATCACGGCTGTGCTGTGCAAATAGATGGTGGCGGGTCAACCACAAGTGCGTGCAGCATCTGATGCAGATGGCGCTACGTGGGTTGATTCGTGCGACGAAGCGCTCCCGGCATGTCCCGGGCGTGAGCGATGCGCACGTGCCTAACGTTCTGCAGCGCGACTTTCGTGCGACCGCGCAACACAAGAAGTGTGCAACCGATGTCACCGACTTCAATATGAACGACCACAAGCTCCAACTATCAGCGTGCATGGACCTGTGCAACGGCGAGATCGTCGCGTATCGCATGGCAAGGCGGCCAGTCTTCGAGATGGTTTCAAGTATGCTTTTGGCCGCGCGCTCGCAGACCAATTGCGTTGCAGGCCTGATCATGCATTCCGACCAAGGTTGCCACTACAAGATGCAGCCCTAGCGATGCTCGTGCGAAGAGGCTTGAGCAAAGCATGATCCGCAAGGGCAACTGCTTCAACAACGCGGTGATTGAAAGCTTCTTCGGCACCCTGAAGGCCGAATATCTCCATCTTGCCGCGCCCACCAGCATTGATGCGCTCGAAGCGCGCGAGCCTCCTTACGTTCACTACTACAACCAAGAGCGCATCAAGCTTAGATTAAACGGATTCAGCCTGGTGGGATACCGGCTGAGAAACACCACCTGATTGGCGGCGAGGCAACCGCCCAGCTTCTGGCGGTCAGTTCAGGCGGTTCAACCCGTGCGTATTACTCGATCAAGGCCCATAGCAGAAATTGCTCTCGCACGCAGCACAAAGCGCCAATGGCTCGCAGCCAGTGGGAGCTGCGTCCGTAAGATTGAAGACCGCGTTTTCCGATTGAGCTAATCAGACTAGGGTGAAAAGAATACCTGCCAGCTAGACCATTGCGCATTCATCAGGTCCAGGCGCCGCTCCTTATCCGAGGCATTAGCCATTCTTTGGTATCGCCGTGATTCCTTATGTCATCATGGAGTGATGGTCCGACCATATACAACATGGTGCTTATCCATCCCACCCAACCACCGTACCAGTAAAGGCCGACGCTTGGTGTATTGGGCTGTCAATCCTGTAGACAACGCCTGACCATGCCTCCCCCCGAACCTATCAGCCAAGGAAGATGTAAATGAAATTTCGTTATAGCCTGCGCCAATTGATTGCCACGGCCGTGCTTTTTCCGGTCCTGTTCACTGGTGCGGTGGGGACGGGGCACGCAGACACGCCGCGCGCCGAAATCGCCACGCAGGTCAAGACCTATGCGTCTACCGATGGCGTCAAAGCATGGACTTTGCGCTACGGCCCGCGCGAGAACAACCAGGCACTGATTCAGGTCACCGATTCCGACAGCACGATCGACAAAAAGATTTTGCTCGCAACGACCAAAACCACGGCCAAGGACACGCGATACACGGTAGAGCTCAAAGGTCGACCCTACGTGCTGCTGATCCTCAATGGAAACGCCGGCGAGCTGCATGTCCCCGGCTCGCAGAAGTCCACATGGGTGCGCTACGATGAATACCTGTCCGCGCAGAGTAATCCGGAACACTACCTGACTGACTACGAGCAGCAAGTCAAACCGTAATCTGCCTCGAGCTACGTCCTGGCTGGCCTTGCAAAGCGATTTGTTAAGAATCCTACCGCAGGATTCTTGCTGTAACAGATCGGCCTGCCCACTGCTACACCGTTTTGGCAAAGCTGCCATTCTGATGTGGTAAGGGTCGAGATCTGAAGATCTGTTAACCGACGCAGTCCCAGCCGGTGCGATTCTTTTAAATAAATCGCAGAATATCAGGAGCGGGATTCGGCTATTTCCTCAGTTTGAGAGGATATTTGTGACCGCTCAGATCTTTAACCGCGTCCGTTTGCACTTGTCTCCAGTCAATTAGCCGACTAATGGCTTGGCGTTTTGCATGCACGGTCGTCGACCGAGGCATCCGACGCACAACAGTCCTGTAGCAGAAGGGCGATGCAACGCTTACGAGCATAAATGGCGGAGAAATCTCCAGCCTCGAAGCTTACAGTGATGGCATTCGATTGCCGAAGTCACTTGTGGTGGTACGAGGCAATCTTTGTGTAGATCGCTGGATCGAAGCGCTCAGGCCGCGCCGATTACATCCGCAGGTATTGCTACAGGCCTTTTGATTTTGCGAAATCTATACGCGCGAGATGTAGTGATGTGTGGTCATTCAATATACTTTTGCGGTGATCTAAACAATGCCGGCCTGCTTTGGGTTGATCACGATGATGAAGCAGGAGAGCAGGGCGACGGTGACTTGATCGTTGTCGGAGCAACAGTTGCAGCGGTATTTGCTGCTTTGCCGGGCGCCCGGCCGTAACTTCGAGGTGGCTGTCGGGCACTGCGCATCTGGAACCGCGGCGGCTGGGATCTGGTCGCTGGGGGGGAGTGTGAACGGTGTTTCAATCCGCGCTGCATGCAAGGGATGCATTACCTCAAGATGCCCTACTCGATCCCGTAAAAAAAATGTTTTTGGCCGATCGGTACGTGAAGGGGATATGCCCCTCATGCAATGCCAAGGACCAGTATGGGGACTCCTGTGAGGTTTGCGGTGCAGTTTATCAGCCTGCTGAGCTGATTGAGCCAAAGTCTGCTTTGACGGGGGTGACCCCTGAGCTTCGGCAATCTGAGCATTTCTTTTTCAATCTTTCACAGAAGCAATCGACTGACTTCTTGATCGGCTGGGTGTCAAGCGGTACGCTCCAGCCAGAGGTGGCCAATAAACTAGCGGAGTGGTTTGAGAAGGGCCTTGCTGATTGGGATATCTCCCGCGATGAGCCGTACTTTGGAATTGAAATTCCTGATGCGCCAGGCAAGTATTTCTATGTTTGGCTTGATGCACCTATTGGTTATCTTGCAAGCTTGAAGAATCACTTTGACAAGGGGCAGGCAAGGGATCATTGGCATAGGCCTTCCCGCTCAGATCAAAGCTTCGATGAATTCATGTCTGACGAGAGTGTCGAGCAAGTACATTTTATTGGCAAGGATATCATCTATTTTCACGCGCTCTTTTGGCCAGCAATGCTTCACTTCAGCGGACGAAAGGTACCCAGTAGTGTCTACGTGCATGGCCATTTAAATGTTAACGGCGAAAAAATGAGCAAGAGTCGGGGCAATGGTATTGACCCTTTGAGGTATCTCGAACTTGGGATGAATCCCGATTGGTTGCGTTACTACTTGTCCGCTAAACTGAATAGCCATGTTGAAGACGTTGACTTCAACTCTAAAGACTTCTCACTAAGAGTGAACTCCGATCTGGTAGGGAAGTATATAAATATTGGCAGCCGCTCCTCAGGCTTTCTAACGAGACGTTTTGAAGGAGTTTTGGGGGAGCCCAACGAGGACGGGAGAGCTTTGTTGACGGCTCTTCAAGAACTCATTTTGCACTCATCCGAACTCCTTGATCAACGGGAATTCGCTCGGACTATTCGTGAAATAATGCAACATGCGGACAAAATTAATGAGTATTTCGACATGCATGCGCCTTGGGAGCTTAGCAAAGATGAGGGTCGTCTCAAAGACCTCCACGAGGTATGCACCACCAGCATTGAGGCTTTTCGTCTTCTCACCATATGCCTTAAGCCGATTATTGCAGCACTGGTAAGGAAGGTTGAAGACTTCCTCGGTGTAAAACCACTTTGCTATTCGGATCGCTTGAGCCTTCTTGGGGCTGGACATAAAATCAATACTTATCAACACCTGATTACAAGAGTTGATCCGATGGCGATTGACGCTGCGTTTGATAACCATATATCCAATGGCGGCCAACAAAATTGAAAGCCGCTACTGAACGTATGTTTGTCAGCAACCGCCAACAGTGGGAATACACGATATCTAAATGACGAATGAATCCTATGGTTTCCGTGAAACCTCCTCCGAGATCGGCGCTAAAATTATTAGAATCGCCATTTCATGGCCTTCATCTGTGCCTAATGCGCTTTATGCGGCATTTTTGCGTGTAAGGTAATTTTTTGGAAATAAAATTAGTGAACGAAGATTCTGTCCTTAGCATAGACGATTTAGATCCTGCGCGATCCATCCCTACAATTTTTCGAGATCGCGAGATCACACCGAGCAATCTACTGCTGCTGGCGGACCACTCGCGGATGACAGCTGATCCCAACGCAGATGGATATCCACAATTTATGTTTCGGGATCGTGGACTGTTTCTACGTGCTTTTTCCAACGGAAAGTCAATCCAGGACGATGGCGCAATGCGGTCGACGTATTTCGAAAGTCCCGACTATGCTGTCTGCCTCACCGTTAGAGGAGAGTTGCAAAAACCTTCGATGCTAGAACGCCTGCGTGGTGAGCCAGCGCAGCAGGCATGGTCGATGACATGCGAGTTTCGCGAAATGGTCGAGGATGCGACATGGCACGTGATCACGTCCGATATTCCAGAGGCCGCGCGGAACTTAGCGTTTAACGGCTGGACCCTAATGCTAAATGCTGTCGCTTCTCAGGCGTACGTGCGCACTGTTGTTACGCCGATCATGCTGCGGGAGGTGCTTGCGCTGCCTGTGGTGCAGCCATACAACGACTTCTACAGCGACGAACGTTGCGGGTTGTGGGCTGAAACCTGTTTCTGTGCGTTTCGGCAGGACGGCGCGCTACGGCATGGTAAGCCACAATCGGCAATGCTGCGTGTCACCCATACCACACCCAAGCCGGATGGTAACCAACGCCGTGAACGCTACTTTTACGAAATCCAGAGGCACTTTGACGGTTCTGAGAGCGTTTGCATCGAGTTGGATGCCGAGCCGGATAACGATGCGGCAGCATTGCTGAAGCTCAATTTTAACGACGGCGACCGTTTGGATACGGCAATTCGCATTTTTCACCTAGCCAAGCGGGAACTGGAACATGTCGATCAACGGCTTCAGTTCTATGGTTTCGTCCCTGATTGTGATGATCATTTTGCTCTCGATCACTGGCGTGCGTTGGGGCTGATTCCTGCGAACGGTAGGCGATTGGTACGGGCATTCGGCACTCAGATAACGATACCTCCCGTGTTGTATGCGCTGGCAGCAGCGGCAGACGAGGGCGCGCTGGATGCCGACGAATTGAGCGGTGTGTTCTCGCTTTCATTCGAGGACATAGGCAGTACCGCTGTATGGTTTTCCTCGCCTGCAACACCGTCGAGCGAAGCTGCCGCATTGCAATTGGGCGTGTTCGGCAAGAATCCGGATGGCTCAGCATTCGCCGTCTGGCAAGCCCCGGGCGGCGGCTATCCGGTCGTTTTTCTGGGCTCGGAGGGCGAGAATGCCGTTCTGGCGGTCGATGCCGATCAGTTTATGCAACTACTGGCAATCGGATACTATGAGTTGCGCCCGGGCACGTGGGACGACGAGGTCCAAGTTCATAACGAGGATGTCTATGGTGTAGAAGAAAGCCTCGCCAATCCCGACTTCCAGGTATGGATAAGCGCACGAGGTTTGCATATCCCTCGCACTGGGGAAGAGATCGTATCGGCGGCCACAACAAGGTATGGTGCCATTTTTGATAACTGGTGCAAGAGTGCAGTAGAAGCTTAACCGAAAGAGAATCAAGATCTTCTTGGAGCTCACTTGGACCGTAGTGTTAAGCTTCCCGAAGCTCAGAACTGTACGTGTTCGAACCTCTGAGAGGCCTGCGAGGCTACGCAATGCGCCGCAATGGCGTTCGCACCCGTCACTAGTCGGTCCGCTGGTACACGTGCGCACCGCGCCCCTACGGCGTCACTTTGCCGAAGTCAGCGCCACAAGCACCATCCCAAGAACGATCAAGCTGGCAGAGAAGGTGCGTTCCTACGTCGAGCGGGTTCTAACGCCGAGGACTGCTTGCACCAACGCCACGAGCGCAAAAACCAATCCGGCGACGATCACATGGTTGCCGGAGCCATTCTCGATGGCATATGGGGAGATGGACGGATCCATCTCGTAGATCAGGTCATCTTTCCGCCCGGTGAGTGCGATGGCCATTAGACCGAGAAGTGACGCTGTATGGAGAACGATGCGAATCAGCTTTTTCATGGCGAACATGTTGCTTTATGTCGAGTACGGATCGGAAGTCTTAGCGATACCAGGAAATCAAATCCTGTCAGATCATCTTTGATCTGAGCCACCGCCTGTCCGCGGCCAGAACAAGCACTGATTCCGGACCGTGTAGGCCGCGTAGGGGCTCAGGTTGCTACCGCTACCTGATGCCAGCTTGATGTTGTCCAGACAGCTGGACACAGGCACCCGTCCTTCGACCTGTCGCAGATAGCGCAGGTTCACCACGATCACGCTGATTTCGGTACCCGCGCCACAGTAGCCATGCCCATCGCCTGGTGAGGAACGGCGTGCGGAGAGATAAAGGAGCTTGCCGTGCTGAGATACGTCTGCAGCTGCATTGGCAGCCAGCGGATGAGGCCCTCCGCGGCTAACCGAGCGGGGTCGTAAGCATGAGGGATGGTCTCTAGCACGGTGTTCCGTGCATTGGGGGCGTGCAGCACGACTCGACCGGATACTCGCTCATACGTGAGCTTCAGCAAGCCATGCGGCGCAGCGCACAACATCTTGTCCCCTGTGAGGGCCGGGACCTTGTTACTCTCTGGTGAGCTGTCATTGGCGACGGCATTTGCGGCACCCACGCTGCACATCACGGCACCAGACAGCACGATTAGCAGCGGCTTCAGGACGGGCGACATGTTGCACCACGTGGCATGGGAAATTGGGCGATAGTGCCGCAGCGGCAGGTCAACGGGGGGGTAGAACCTTCGGGAAGAGCAGCTTGAAATTTACCCAGGGATAGACTGATATCAAGCTCAATCACAATAAAGCTCCATTACATCAATGTGGAAAATATGATTATTCTTGTGAATTTGGCTCTCGGCATTGGTTTAATACCTCTCTAGCTACATCGCAAAATAAATCAAACAGTAAAAATAGTTTTTCTTTCTTTTCTTTGCTTTTAAAATCCACTGCTGAATATAGCGCCGTAGATAAATCAAAAAGAATGCTTGCGATCGATTTAGGTATTGCATCGCTGCCCGAATATATAGTCCCGACTTTTCTTAGCAATTTTATTAATTTCTCCATTTCACGTTGCTCTATATCTCCATTTAATCGAAGTTTATAAATTGTGTCATCACAAAATTTTAAAAATTCTTCTATTGCAAATTCATTGTTATTCATGGCAATGATTGATTTATATTTAATGATGCACGCTCGATGATCAATGCCATTTGAGATTTTGAATGGCTATTATGAATTTTCTCCTGGATCGCCCGCATCAGTGATTACATTCGTCTTGTAAAGGCATGAGCGATATTCCCACTTGTAAATTTCATTCAGATTTTAATGTGCCTCATGCAACAGGCACTCCTAGACTTCTGGTGGTCGAAATGGATTGAGATTCGAAATATTTTATGCTTCCACTTAGTCGAGCGTGCGCTGCTTAATGTTGCGCATCCGAACCAATGGCAGACATGATTTCTAAATGATCATCTCCGGCTATCTTATCTTGTAGCATTGGTGCGTTTTGGTGTGCGTCATTCCTCGCAATTGGTGCTTATCTAATATTTTGCCTGCCTTTAATTTCCCACCAATCTTGGATAACAAAACTGCCCCAACTCTGGATCGCACTACAGCTCCAATAGATGAGCGGTGGAAAGAGGACGAACTGCATAGAAGTCAAGGTGTATCTGCCGCCGCGTACATCGTTTCGAGCTCCAAAGAGAACACCTTGTACAGGTCTAATTCACAAATTGTCCAGTCGCGACCATTAAATATTTCAAATTTTTCTTGCTGCCCAAGCCCAAATAGCAATTCGCCGTCCGTGCTAAATCTTCCTGCGACAAGTGATTCCGAAATTAGCTCGGCGAAATCGCCTGCAAGGCGATAAGCTTTTGAGTTTAATGATGCAATATATATAACGCCTTTGTATGTGCACAATTCACTCATATAGAGATTTGGCTCTGTATCGTAGCGCCACCAGTCTGAAGAGCCATTCCATCGAAATACACCGCCATTACCGCCCGATAGATAGATTTCGTTTTCACTGACGCAAAATACATCCACGAAATCGCTTGCGGTAGGAACGTCTCTAACCCACGACCACCCATTGCCACGATTAATCATGAGAAGACCAGAGCTACCCACAAGTACTTTAAAATTAGAATGTAAGCCATGCATGTGAGATATGCGCGGGTGGTATTTTAAAACATCCTCTTTTGTAAATTTTGGCGTTATCGATACCACACGGTCTCCTCCACAGTAACTGGCCCAGTCGTCTGACGCTCTCCATAGTCGGCCGCTACGGAAAAAAATCTCTTGTGGGTGTTCAACCAGGGCTCCGTTGTTCCACGTGTGATGCATGAAGTTAGCACCTGTGAGGATTAAATCATTCCCAGCGCATTTTTGCGCCATAGAAACCCAGGGCCACGGAGTTGGCTGAATCTCTACGCCAATTAACAATTCACTCGATCTGAGATCAACTACGACCACGGCAGAGGCACTAAAGTGGTTCTTTTCCGCTCCAACAAGTGCTAAGTGATAGGAAGAGTTTTGCATTTTTTGAATATCGACAACTGTTGAAGTCCAATTCATTGTGATTGCATCCTTAGTAAGTTATCGACTCGGCTCGGTTGGTCGCATCGAAGGGCCTCATCGGGACGATGATGCTGTTAAATTTGGCAAGCTCGACTGAAGTAAATTTTCGACACATTTATGCGTACGGCAGATGACGATTGCCAACCTTGCGTACCACGGCGCCATAACTGCCATCCGGTCACGATATCCGAAATCCGCAGTCGGCAATTCACCTTGCGCAGACTATGCTACAACTCGCTTCTGGCAACGAACACAAGTTGCCTGAGCCGGCGATTGATAAGCGGGCGGGTTGCAAAGTTGGGCTGGATGGCCGATAATCTACTCGACATGGCCACGGTTATGAAATGCAGCCCGCGTGTGAACGCTCTGGTCAATCTGAGCTAAATGCTGCAACAGGCACATGAGTGAGCTGCGCAGCCTTACGCCGAGAAAAATCATTTGCTAGACATTGAGCTCGGAGAAGCCTGATCGTTTGTGGCAGCGATGCGCAGAGACTGGCGCAGGTGGTCGCCATTTGCTCACCCAAGCCTACCCTGGAGGTGCGATCGAGCTTCAGATCCTGCGGGACGGATAAGGATCAAAACTCGGTGGCGATCCTGGGCAACAGATCGGACTACTGGCAGGTTCTATTGCCGAGCTGTTTAGCCATTCGCTCAGGCGCTTGGCGGTGCCTCCAATTCTGAGGGTGATTCGGCCAGGCTCAGCTTGGGATGGCACTGTCTCACACAAGCTTCAGCGGCATTTGGTCTGGTGCACGAAAGAGCGGCGATACCAGCCAAGCTTGAGTGGACCAAGGATGTTTTCTGTCTGTCAGCCACTCATCGACTTCTGTTTGGTTGAACGAGGTGCCTGAGCTATCGGCGCGGGCTCCGGCGATCCATTGCCTACGATCGTAGGCCCAGGCTTGCCCATAGTCGCGCCAGCCACTGAAACATCCGTTGGCGCGCTGGGCGTTCTGCATCAGCACGTACCATTGCGTCGCCTCGTCCACCCAGCCTGGCAAGCGGGACACACGGGTGGCGAAAGCCACCCTTGCGCAGGCGAACGCCATGGCGCTGCGTGGGTCGTCCTGATCGCGCAGTGCATCAAGATCAATGCGGAACCATCGCCGAACAAGGCACTCCGTCACCGCGGCTCGTACCTGGGTGTCATCGAGGTCGGCGCGCAAGCCAAACAGGTGTAGAAGGGCGGGCCGCAGCGTGCGCAACAGTTCTTCCCGCGGCGGCGCTGCGCCGCTCTATGCCGAAAAAGGTGGTCGCCACTCTAGTGGGCAACAAACGGGTTGACCGAGAACTCAGAACTATTTGTGGTCTTCCGCGGGACAATACTCAGCAAGAAATTTTCCTTGCAATACGCTTTCATCTGAAAAATTGAATTTATAGGTTCCAGAGTACATTTTCTGGTCAGGTATATATGTGTACGAAACGTTTCCAGATTTGCAATAATTGTCCCCTCCAATCCTAGAGCCCTTAGGGAACAGCTCAAAACAGTATTTTAAGTCGGTAACACTGACTTCCTTTGCGGTCGCTCCTGCTAAATCACTCTTAGATGCAAAGACGATTGGATCGTTCTTGCGGATAGACGGACATGATCCTGTTGTGCTGTAAAGCCAGAACGCAAGGTTGCGATTCTTGCCACTGTCATTCCATAGTGCATTTGGCTTTAGATCAGAATAATGTATTGAATCTGATCGAGAGGCGGCCATGCAGCCCGAAATCATTAATATAGCAAATGCATAAAGGCGGATCATAGAGTTAATTTCCGATGGTAATATAGGCGGCAAAACCGCGCCATAGCCTGGACGCTTGTTACCCCAAAAGGGGCTTAGAGCCCATCTTCTGTTAAAATATACTAATATAAAATATCGCGAAACCTGGCAAGTCTTAGTTTGCTAATATATAATTTACTTCTCACAAACACGAATTCATTAGAATTTTGTCTCAGCTATTTTTGTAAACGTCTCACATATTTGAGAACGTGACAGTTGGTGAAAAAGCAGGGCTGAGCCTTTCGGACTGAGGCTGTGCTCCAACAGACCCATTGGCGTCCCAGCTAAGCTTAGGATGGGCTGTCAGTTGCAAGTGTCACCGGTACTTTGTCTGGAGCACGAAAGAGCGGCGATACCAGCCAAGCTTGAGTGGACCAAGGATGTTTTCTGTCTGTCAGCCACTCATCGACTTTTGTTTGGTCGAACGAGGTACCTAAGCTATCGGCGCGGGCTCCGGCGACCCATTGCCTGCGACCGTAGGCCCAGGCTTGCCCATAGTCGCGCCAGCCACTGAAACATTCGTTGGCCCGCTGGGCGTTCTGCATCAGCACGTACCATTGCGTCGCCTCGTCCACCCAGCCTAACAAGCCGGACACACGGGTGACGAAAGCCACCCGTGCGCAGGCGAACGCCATGGCGCTGCGTGGGTCGTCCTGATCACGCAGTGCATCAAGATCGATGCGGAACCAGCGGCGACGAAGGCACTCCGTCACCGCAGCTCGTGCCTGGGTGTCATCGAGGTCGGCGCGCAAGCCAAACAGGTGTAGAAGGGCGGGCCGCAGCGTGCGCAACAGTTCTTCCCGCGGTACGGGCTCATTCGGATCAGCAAAAGCAGAGCGCACGCGCGCTGTCGCCATCGGATGGGCCAGGCTGAGCGCCCAATTGCGCTGCTGGTCGAAGCCGTAAGTTACACGGCCAGGCATCGGCTGTGCCGAGGGCACCGGCTCTGGCGCGTCCGCGTCCGACTGTTCGTCGGCCTTCATCAGCCAACGCGCCAAAAACCAGCCAACAAGCAAACCGACTACCCAAGTCATGAGGCAGTTACTCCCGGAGTGTGGCTGGTCGCTTGGGCGACTGCATAGGCGACCGTCGGCGCCAGCGCCATCCCGCTCAAGCCCGAGGGGTCCTTCGCGGCTGCCAGCCATTGCACAAGCGGCGAGGGCGATGGCAGTTGTGGAAGCATATAGGAATGATTTTTGGTGACCAGCAATTGATCGGCTTCGTCTACTACATCGCCTACCTTGCGCCAGCCGGCGCGGACCCGCACCAAGCCGAGGGCGGCAGCATCGGCACAGGCGCCTTCGGCGGTCGGCAGTGAGTTCAGGAAGTCAAGCACAGCGTCGCGATAGCGGTCTACTGGAGGCCGGTTTTGCTTTCCCTTGACCTGATCAATGGCCAGGAGACCAGACTCATTGACCAGAGCACTGATAGTGATGTGGGGATGGTTCTGCCCGGTGCGGTAGCTGAAGATTCGCAGCTTGCCTGCCTCACATTGGCTTGCGTAGTGCTCGCCATAGCCGCCTTGCAGGTTACGGCGGTCGGCGAACTGGCCAAGGCAGTGGCGCATGAGTTGGCTCTCGTAGGCCATCTCGCCGCGTAACTCAGAGTTGCGTGAAGATGAACCGCCGAGCAGCTCAACGAACATCCCTTGATCGTCACGCCAACGCTCTGCAACCGCGGACGGAAGGTGCACTCGCTGGCCTGAGCGCGTCTGCGCCTCAAACAGCGCATGCTCCGCGTGCCACAGGGCAAGCGCCTGCGGGCATGTCACGCGCATCAGCTTTCCTTGCAACGAGGTGCCCTGGCGCGCATTGAGGAATTCGACAAGACGGCCCTCCATCTCAAGCAGCGCCGGGGCCTCCGGATCGATCCACCAAAGCGTGGCGCTGTTGGCCTTGCTAAGACGTGCGGACACCCAACTCGGCACAGCCGTTGGAGCCAGCGCGGCGCGGGCTTGTTCCATCGATTCAAGGGCACGCAGCTGCGGCGCCGGCGCGTCCAGGTTGCCCACCACGTGGCGGTAGAAATGATTGGCCAACCAAGCAGCCACCTCGAGAGAGTCGCAGCGTTTCGTGCTGCGCCGCGCGATACTGGCCTTCAAGGCGGGAGCGTTGACCACGTCCCTCGGCGCGTATGCGCCGTCCTGGGAGCGCGTTGCTTTGTGGTCGCTCACCAGACTTTCCACCAGGGCTTTTTGTCCGGAATGCCCATGGCGCTTTTGCAACGTCGGATGTCCTCCTGGGCATACTCGCGAACTTGGCGGTCACCCTCACCGTCGTCGCCCAACCGGCTGGCCTGCTCGAAAAACTGGAGCGCATGATCGCGGTGACCAGCGTTCTCCAAAGTTAGTCCTGCCAAGCGTCTGCAGCAAGGGTCCTGCACAGACGTCACCTTGATCAGTGCGGGCTCCAACCGAGCGAGTGCGTCTTCCGGCTGATCGCGCGACATCTTGGCCAAGATGGAGGTCAGTGCGCTTAGGTAGCTGACAAGCGCCTCCTTGTCCTGCTCGTCACCGCACTCTGACCACCACTCATCGAGGCGCTGTAACCAGATCGGCACTTCGGCGTGGCGGTCTAGAGCGATGAGCGCTCCGCACACCCAGCTTGCATAGTCAGAGAGATCATGGCGGCTGTATCCATTCTCCTGGGCAAAGTGCCAGAGTTGATCGGCGGCGTGGACGTAGTCGGCTTTGCGATCCAGATCGTAGTACGCGACCATCAACCCATGATAGTGCTCGGCGAAGGGGCTGGCAGCGATGCCTTTATGGTGGAGCGGCAGCGCATGCTGGGGCGCGCCCTTGCGCGTTCTGTAGTGAATGGCCAAGTTGTTGCACAGCATGGCGTACGCATGCACGTCGCCGTCTTTATAGTGGCCTCTGCCGCTGTCAAAGAACGCTTCATAGCGGCGGAGACCCATCTCATAGTATCGGGCGGCTAAGTCGGCCACAGCATTAGCGTCGTATCGCGTTTTTGCGGGCAACTCTTGAGGCAACCGATGGTTCAGCGCTACACCCACGTTGTAACACCAGCCTCCCGAGGTGGCTTCCACCACGGGCAAGGTCAGAGCCTTCGCAACGCCATGGAGCCTCATGCGTAGGAACCAAAGCTGCTCGATGTTGCGACTATTTGCCAACTCGGGCTGCGCGACAGCAGACTCAAGCAGCATCAGAGCCTGATGCTCGTTGCCATCGGATCGCAACAACCGTGCGGCGCGCACTGCAGCGGTGGCAGCGTTGCCGGGAGCCGCTCGCTCGGCCATTGAAAGGTGTCTGTCACCGAAGGCACGCGGGTCTTCGTCGCCGCAAATCCAGTGCAACTCGTCTTCCTCAACAGCGCAGGCCATCGTGAGCGCCCAATACGGG
Organism: Acidovorax sp. NPDC077693; assembly: GCF_044542805.1. NCBI lineage: Bacteria > Pseudomonadati > Pseudomonadota > Betaproteobacteria > Burkholderiales > Comamonadaceae > Acidovorax > Acidovorax sp. NPDC077693. Next base: position 36,208 of record NZ_JBITVD010000027.1, read on the forward strand.
TGGCCCAGCGCCTGCGAGACGTCCGTCCGCGCAAGCGCTACTTGTGCCAACCTGCATGCGTGTTCGGCGGAAGTTGAGCGCGCATTGTGAACAGACTCAAAGCCAAGTTTTGCAGCGGCTTCATCTTGGCCGGTTGCCAGCAGCCAGTCCATCACAAGGCAGGTGAAGCCGTCATCATCGTCTTCGGACAAGGCATAGCGGCCCAACTGGGCCTTAGCTAGCGCATCGTGCATCTGTCCTTGCGCGGCGGCAGCCTTGGCTTCAAGCCGGAACAGCCGCACTTCGATGCCGCGTTTCACCGGCAACGAAGTGTCTGGCGGCATACGGTCACGGATGTTCTTGACCACAAGCCCTACGCTTTCTGGCGCCAGAGCGATGAGCTTGTCGCTGAGCTTGAGCCAGTCGTGGTGATCTATATCCTGTCCTGGCTCTGTCGCGGCGAGCGCCTGCAGGCAGGCCTGCGCGCAGGCTTTCGCCTGCGTAGCATTGCCCTGGTCCGCGTAGCTTTCGCTCCTGCGCAAAGCCAAAACCGCATCGTCCCAGGCGCGGTAGGCTGAGCGGCCCTGCTGGGCGGTGTCGCACTCATGGATCGCGGCGAAGCATCGCCGTTGCATTTCGAAGTCACCGGATCCGTGGGAAAAATATGCCAGCTTGTCCCAATCTTCGGTTGATCGGGAAGTAAGCGGTTGATTGCGAAGCAGCGCCTCCGTAGCCATCAGGCTGGCCGCCAACCCTTCGGAGTTGCCACTTTGCCTGTGAGCTTGGCTGTGCGCGGAAACTCGCCAGAACGCCAGCGCAATCTTGGCCGATGTCTTTTCGTCCAAAGGCAAGGCCTCAACCGAAGCGGGGCCCTGTTCGTCCAGCACGCGTAGCGCCTCATCGCATTCTGCGGCACGCAGCCACAAGCGGTGTAACTTATAGACGGCAGACATACTGTCGGCGCGGCACAACTGGCTACGCAGGGCGGCGGCTAAACCAGTCCGAATGCTGTCTTCAGAAATCCCTGCCTCAAGTTGCTCATCAACAGCTTCCTCTGTGTCATCGAGGAAAACTTCCAGGCGGCTTCCGCTGAGGGGGGTGAAATGATTGGCGCTATTCACAAAGGCTCCGAGAATTTACTATTCCGCTTCAGACGGCGTTTTGGATAGATCAGTGCAGCACGAGGCACATTCAGGACGAGACATATCTCTCCGCGTGCGGCTTCTCATCAATAGGTGCGAAACGATCCAGCAGTGGTTAATTTGATGGTGTCAACTGCGAAAAGGGCGCATTCTTCTACCAATAGACCCCTTCTAGGGGGTTCCAGCTGTCTCTTCCTTTTATTTCTTTAAGAAAGTATGCATAGTTGGCTGTTGTTCCCGCCAATAAGGAGAAAACGATTCCAGCACCATCAGCCAATCCTTCCGAAACTGCGCCAAATGTTAATACGGAGACTATCAAGCCGCCCAACATGCTCAGCCCTTTGCGCCATAATCCCAAGACAAAAAAATATACGAATCCAAAACAAATTCCGTACCAATTGATGTTGACAAGCAACCTCTCTCTGAAGCTTATTGTTTTCAAAGCATCTTTATAATTTTTTGATTTGGGCGAGCCGTGATTTTGGAAAAATTGGAAACGAAAATTCCATTTTTGACTTCGTTCTATTTGGTTGCTACTCATTGTTTTTTAGGAAAAATTTGATAATCTAGTTGCTTGCGCAATGTGCGTCGAAAACTTACAGTGCGCGCCAGGATTTTTTGGGTGCGATTTAGATACCGCCAAAATTAAGCTATTTTTATGGTTCGCGACCCAGTGCGCATCGAGTTGATTGGCGGTGTTGCTTGGATCATTGAATACCCTGCAGAGGAGTCTGGTCGGAGAATTTCGAAAAATACAGACATTGCAACTTATGAGTTGCATCAATAAAAGTTTGGTGTGTTATTTAAACGGAGCAGCCCAGTGCATCGACTTTAAGTCAGCAGATGAAAAACTGGGCGGCCAACAGCGTCATTGCGGTATCTGTCTGGGGTTCCCCAAATGGTGCAGAAAAGCTGCCTCCTAGATCCCGGATGCCGACGAACCCGTGCTCGACCTTGGCCCGCTTGCGCGCGATTGCGGTTGCGCTGCTTTGGCATCCGCTCATGGTCTGTCTTGTACGGCCTTGGGCTGCAGACCATCGAGCCAACCGAGCACCTGAAGCATCTCCTACCTGCGCTTTGACGGGTAGGCCTTTTCGGGTATACGTCCCGATGAGACTTGTGCTCGTCCAGTAGCACCCGCTGTGGCGGCCATCGTGTTCGGTAGCTGGCCGGGGGCGATTTCGCACATGAAGCCGCGTTTGAGATCTACGCTCACGCAGATCTGGCCGAAGTGGCTTCTTCCGTCTTTTTGGCGCGGGGTGCAGTCAGGCCTTTTGTCAGCGCTTGGCAGGGCTCCCTATTGGGCTGCCGGCCCTGCGCTAGACTGCCCTTGTCTTCCTTGCGGATGTGCGGGCGCGTTGCGCGCAATAACGCGGTGTTCTATGCCTGCCCGCTCTGGGCGATGAAACTATGGCGCCTCAACGGGTATCCAAGCCATGCGACACCTCCGCAGAACTGTCGGTGCCAATGCGCCGGGCTAACGGCCAGATGATGCTGCGGTGAAAGCTTTTCAACTCGTCCCGCAGCAGGTAAAAGCGCTGGTAACTTATGCGGTCAAACAACTGGTGCCTCATCTGTTCGTCCTAGATGTTGCAAAGGCTCTTCAAGATCAGTACACGCACCGTCACTTCGGTGCGGTAGGCCGGGCTTCCGCCTTCCTGTCCATATCCTACCGGAACCAGTTCGCCTAAGTTATGCGCCGCAGCGGGTTTCCCACTTTGTCAATCTTGCGCTGGCGAAAGGCGTCGGCAAGGGGTGGAACGTCAGAGGCATACAGGACGTGATCATGCCGTGGCTCGGGTATGGCGCAGTACCCCAGTTTGAGTACCGGTTTTGAGAGGTTTCCTTATTGAGTTAGAACTTTCGAGGTTAAATTTTTTGATCGTTATTTGTCACATGTTTGATGTATTATGCGATCCACAAAAAAACCGATGGCCTCTTTTTTCATTTGATCGCCATGCATGGTGGAAACCATTACGCCTTTTTCCCTTAGTTTCCGTGCATAAACATCGATTTCGGTGCCGCCAGCCTTTTTAAATCCGCAAAGCGCATATAGTTTTGCTACACTCGTTGAAGTACTGTCATCTATCACTTCGGCAAATGATTTTGCAGCATTTGGTGATTTTGAAAAACTTTTCATGTACAGCTCTGCTTCGGAAATATGTCCAACAAAACCGACATAGCCAAGCGTGAATTGAGGCGCATCGAGTTTTGAAGCATTAATTCTCTCCTGTGCCAGTGTGTAAGAAGGCAAAAAAATAGAGAAAACAATAAGAAATTTAATCATAATTAAATATTTAATAACAGAGTGTGTGTTCTGGCGAGCATCGAAAAAATACGTCTTCAGGAAGCCTGGTCATTAGCATCTGCTAGTCCCAATTGGCCGGCAAGGGCTTGCACGGTGTGCAGGGAGTGACCCAAATCTCCGCCCACCTGTTTTTTCCACAGAGCAGCGGCCTTCGACATATTTCGAGCCCGGACGAGCGTCAGGATTTGCGCCTGGCACTCCGCAGGAAGTGCCTGGAACTGACGCCGTTCGAGCGAGCGGGGTTCGCCTTGGCGGCCGCTGGGGTCTCGCGCCAGTAGTTCAGAATGCAGCGGGGTAAGATTGTGATGCGGCACGAGCCGGCCGTCGCCGGCTTGGCCCACGACACAATGCAGCTGCACACTCGCGGACTCGGGAATCTCACAGCCCAGCGCCTGAGTTGGGTAGTCCAGCAGTTGGGCAAGGTTGTAGATGGCCAAGACCTGCGCGGAGCGCACCAGGTCGGTCAGGTCATGCGGGTCAGCGCCTCCCTGCAGCAGGCGTTCCAGCGCAGTAGCATTGATGATCGGGAAACCGTTGGCGCCCAGCGTGCGCCACTGTTCAAGCCACTGCGGTTGGGGCCAATTTTCGTCGACTACGTTGTCCCATAGGCCTCGAAGCAGCAATTCATGCAGCAGAGCGCGACCATCGCCTTGATCGAGCGCGCTCTTGATATGCGCAATGGTTTCGGGCGCCAAGCCCAGCGCGCGAAATGGAACGGCCAGAGATTCTTTTCCGTCTGATTCCATGGTATCTCCCTTCTCTCGGGCATAAGACACACGCTGACTAGTTCGGTCATCAGTGTGGGGTTTGCCATGGCGCTTTGCGGTCAGTGCTGCTGTCCTGCTTCAGCCACTCGTATTCCTCCGGGCTCATGGCTTATTCTCCTGGAAGCGCTCCTAGATACGGTTCAAGGTATTTCTCAAGGAAATCGATAAAACTGGCGGCTATCCGGTCCACATGCCCGCCCTCTGTAGAGAGGTAGAACAGCACCACAGGGTGTTCGCCAGCTACGCTGCGCGAGGTGTCAAGGGCGCAGGCAGCAGGCAGTAGAAACAAGTAAGCAGCATAGCGCCGTTGATTGCGGGATCAGCTTGGCTCCGTTTGAGCAGGCCGGCGAGGCTCAATGCAAAGGGAGCAAGCCTTAAAGCACCGGCCCGCTTAGCGTCGCGCAGCTCGTCCTCACCTGCGCGCGGGTAATTACATATGGTGTTCTTCTCCGCGGAGCGACGATATGGTCGCTGCCTACACAAGCAAAAGAAAGGGGGAGGGGCTTATGGTTGGCATAAGATTTTTTTTGAGATGGCGGCAGGCGTGCAATGGATCACAATCTCACGCGCATGTTCCACCAGCCGGAACCTCTTGATTTCCGAATTTTGCTGATTTTGGAGTGTGGACGAAAACGTGGACGACCAGTAGGTAGTTCCTGTTGTCTGATGACGCTCGTATCTAAGCTGCTGACCTCTACATCAAACTGGACAAGTGCGTTAGGCCCGCAGCGGGTGCGGGGCAATGCAAGAGCGCTGCAATCGGCGGTGGTAAGTTATTGTGGAGGACCGTTAAGTGTCCACCATCCCCGAGGCCTCATCTAGCGAAGAAGTCTAAATATTCGCCAAAGAAATTTTTGAAAGTCAGAGATGAAACACACCGGAGCGTGCCATTGTGGAAAAGTGTCCTTTCGCTTCAAAAGTGAAGTGAAAGAAATCATCCGGTGCGATTGCTCGTTGTGCATGAAGCGCAATGCACTTATGGTGACTGTTCCAAGAGCCGATTTTGAGATTGTTGAAGGTCAAGACGCTTTGATTCTCTACACTTGGAATAGTGAAGTGGCACGGCATTATTTCTGTGGTTTTTGTGGAATTTACCTTTATCATCGACGAAGGACAAACCCTGAATTTTTGAGTATCAATGCATGCTGTGTTGAGGGGCTTGAGCTTGAAGCCATTTCCGTAAGATTGGTCGATGGCAAAAGTCGCAGTGTGGTACCTGCCAAGTGAGCACTCAGACATCGTAAAATAAATCAGGGGTTATGATCGCTGGAAAGTCACCGTGCTCCAGTTGGGGCATACCCCCAACCCGTGGCAATTAATTGTAAAGTGAGGCTGTAGCGTTCGGGTCGAAGGAGGATCGCCACGATTGCTTCGGTTTGAAACTGCCCCAAAAAAATGGACGGCTGCCTTAAAGCCAATCGGGCGGTGTTTCTCAACCGGTATCTCATAGGGCTGAGCCATACCAATCTGAGCTTGGTGCGTTTGTTGATCGAGGCCAGCTCTGCTGCCGCAATGCGCTATCAATGCCTCGCCGCTCCTAAAGTATATGCCTCACCCCTCTGTCGAGGGGACCTGTCTCAGCAGGCCCCTTGCGTCGAACTTTAAAGGTCTCATGATCGACGCCGACCAAGCAAAAGGTCTGATCCTCTGTCGCTGTGAAGGCTCCTCGTATGGCGGGGACCGCTTTGCCATTCAGTCGTGCACCCTATCTGAGCGTGGTGACTACTGGGTCGTACGCGCCAATAGTGAGGATTTCTTTGTTCGAGGCATCCAAGACGTCGCTACGTAGGTGCGAACGATCATCTCGTCAATACGACGTCAGGGGAGATTGAAACCTTGAGCAGTGGTCAGAGCGTCGAGCAATACCTTGGCGACAAGTACGACGTGATCAAGGCTGGAGGCAAATACTACGTACTCACACCAGACTTCGTGCAGACCAGCAGGCATATGTGGCCATTCACATTGAACTCCTTGACCTCTCTGGCCTGATACGTTCGCGCAGAAGTCGAATTGCAGCACTTTCTGCAAAACTGTATGCTATTGGCGAGAACATGTTACACGTGCTTCTATTCGCTGCGAAAAAATGTTCAAGGTAATTCATGTTCAGCATCTTTTTTAAAATTACTGATTTGAATTATAGAAACATCCGCTTATGGCTTGCATAACATAGAGTCGCTTCATTTTTCTTTCGGATCATTTTAAAATGGTTGCACGAGGGACTGTTTTGAGTTCTCGCTCATCTGATTCGCTTGGGTAACTTTTTGCAATGGCGGCATGATGTTGATCATCGACTTGAATTGCTGCTTTTGTGTTGAATGCTGCTTGGTGAATTTGTATGGAGACTAAAAGTGACCAGTGATTTTATTCAATGTGGAGTTGATATGACATTTTTTAAAAAATCGTTTCTTGCTGCTTCTTGTGTATTCTTCTGTGCAAGTTCTAGTGCGGCAGGTTACTTCTCCGCTCCGACGAAGTTCGCTTACGATGGATGGGCGTGCAATCCAGATATTCCACAGTTTTCTGGATGGGTTCATTTTTGGCGAGATGATGGTAAGTTTCTCGGCGCACTCCATGCTGGGATGCAGCGTGAAGCTGCGATTGGCGAAATTTGTCGTGATGGGGGCGGACACGGCTTCAATGGAACGTTGTCAATTCCTTATGAATTCCTAGACAATAAAAAGCATACTGTGAGGGCATACTTCATAAATCCAGACAATACAAGTTTCGAATTGCAAAATTCTGTAGATGTTGTTTTTGATGGTGGTCCTCAGCCATATGTTTTTAATGTGCAGTCGAGCAACGCTTGCCAATTGCCTAGTCCTTATTGGGGTGCTGCTGGGTGGGTTTTACGGGACACCAACCCCGACTTGGAATACTGTCAATCGACAAATGGCTATCATCCCACACCGTCATTTGTATATCTCGCCGATCCGAATATTCCCGTAGGGACTGAGATTGACGTTTGCGGGAGTCGAACGAATGCGCCTCGTATTCCTGGCGGCTGGCAAACAATCAGAACCAAGCAGGATTCAAAGTGCATTTCGCAAATTACAACCGTTACAGTCAGAGATAAACCCAATCATAAGATTACGTATGACGACACTTGGACAATCCGAAAAACTCAGTGATCAAGATTGATAAATAACATCGCAAGATAATCGTGATTGAAGGAGCATGCGGCACACCGCTGCATGACTTCTTGCTCTGCGGTGATTTGCGCGACTCTCGTTGCCAGGTCGCTGAAAATTTGCGATAGACGGTGACGAGAATATTTTGGTCTTTGTTTAAATTTGCAATATTCTCGGCTTGGTAAATTTGATTGTTTAGCCCTCAATTACGTGCACGTATTAAATTGAATGCTAGGTCTGGCATGATGGAATTTCGGGTGTTGATATTTTTCTCGCAATGCCCTTCAATCCAGGTAAGCAGTGCTCCTGCACGTTGATTTTCCGCTAGCGCTTGTTCACCTTGGCAGTAGTCGCCGCAATGAAGTAATGCGAGCAGGTAATATAAGATATATACGTTATTCTTTCCTGCCGCGCCATTGCCCTTGCTCGCTGCTGTATCTGCCATCTTTACTCCCTGAGCGTCTATGCGTTCTCACCGCGCGCTCACGCCCTTCGGGCGAGAGCTTGCTCATCTTTCTGACCATTCAGATCCTTCGCGATAACCGGGGCTGTTCAATATAGGCTGCTCGAAAACCATAAGTAATTGTTGGTATGCTGGAGGACGGCGATATTGATCCTTGCGTCAATGGCCTCGAGTGTCACATAAAAGTCACCACTTGCCGCTAAATTCCCCCTAGTCGTAAGATTTAGGAGGTGAAGCGTGAGGGTAGATTTAGGGGCGGACCACAGGTTTTGGAATGGAACTTCCTTCCGTTCGTATTTGTTCAATGCGTTTTCGTTACTCCTGCCATCCGGGGAGCAATTCGTCATCCAATCCATGCAGGATGCCGCGGCGCGTATTTCATGTAGCGATTCGCTTAGTTCCTCAGTCGCTCAGTTCGTCCGTGAAGAGCGAGCACATCAAAGCGCCCATTATTTATACAATAGACGACTCGCCGCGCAGGGATACGATGCAGAAGCTCTGGAAGCACGGATAATTTTGGCGATTCGAGGTTTAGAGAAAAATCTAGGCTGGCGAGACCGCTTGGCCCTAGCGGCCGCACTGGAGTATTTGACGGCAATGATCTCTCACTATTCCCTCAGAGGCCAGGGATGGTTGGTCGACGACAACTCCCAACAGGCTAATATTTGGCGCTGGCACTGTGCGGAAGAATTAGAACACTACCGAGTTGCGTTACAATTTTTGATTAAGGTGAGGGGCTTGGGATACTCCCGCCGTATGGTAATTTACGTGCTGGCTTCCTTGATACTCTTCGGGGACGTGGCGCGACACATTTGGAGCTTCTTCCGGACTGATCGCTACCATGGCCGTTTGAAGTGGAGTGATGGTGTTGCATCATTTCTGAATTTTGTCATCAGCCAAGGCTTCTGCCTTGTTCGTATGTTGTTTGCTTGGCTGGCATATGCGCTGCCATTGCGTAGCCTAGCTAAAATGCACACGTACGGATCGCCGAGAGATCGAGGCATCGAGGTAAGGTTGTTAGAAATGGGGGACATCCCTCAACTGCTGGTACTCGAGCAATGTAAGTGGAGCGAGGGAGCAGCCGCCGATGCAGATGCCATAGAGCGGCGTATTCAGGAACATCCGGAGCTATGTATCGGAGCCTTTGCTGGACAGTCGGGCAAGATACTGGCGTCGCTGTTCATGAAGCCCATTTCTGAAGCGCAGGTTCTTAAGGCACAGACTTGGGCTGATTGTGCTAACGCTGTTGACATAAGCAAAAAAAAGCCATTTCGCGATCTTTTCGGGATCAGTCTCAGTAGCGCAGATGCAAAAGCTGTTGAGAAACTTTTCGAGTTTTTTTGGCCGCGTGCTCTTAAAGGTGGATGGAGGCACATCTATCTTGGATCGCCTGCGCCTGGTCTAGCCTCTTGGCGGCGGCAGAGACCACATGAAAGTGTCGAAAACTATTTTTTTGCATGCCGGGCAGGTGTCCCTTGTGACCCGCAACTGCGCTACTACTGGAAGAAGGGTTTCAGGACAGTTGTGGCATGCAGGCCTGGTTATTTTCCACACGCAGAATCCCTTGACTACGGTGTGGTTATGAGGGGCCGAATCCCGCTTTCTGAACTGACCATCTTTTGGCGTCTGCTGCCGCTGAGATGGCTGCAATGGATAATGCCATATCTGTCCAGATGGTTGTGATCGCGTCATTTGGAACGACCGTTTACGAGACCATGTGAGTAGAGTTGCATGCAAAGCCGCCCAACCCATCATTGCAGCGTACTCCCCATGGCGGACGTTGAATTCCAACATTAGGCTTCATAGAAGATGGCACTTGTGCACTTGGCATTTGGGCAGCCAAAGCACGGCTGGGTGGAAGTTCATCTGTCTATTGGGGGCAAGTCCATCGAGTTCGTTGCTTCTGACGTTCCGAACAACCCTATGCAGCAACTGGTAGACGCCCTCGCGCTCAGCTCAAGAGGACTAGAGGCAACTGTCTGGTGGCACCTTGAGCCAGACGGTTACTACTTCAAGTTCTCCCCGTTGCAATCGCAAGTTCAACTCGAGTGCACTTTCGCGGCCGCGTCGAAAAATAGTTCAGAGTCTGAGGTCGCGTCGGTCGTAGGAAGCAGGGAGGGCGTATTGCTTCCGATTTGGCGAGCATTGCGCTTCTTTCAGTCTCTTTGTCACGATGCACGCGATTGGCCGCCGGTCAGCTTTGAAGGGCTGGAGAACAGCCGTGAGGTGCTGCGGTGAAAATGAAACCTAAACATTCCATTGGGGGGTGGCCACAAGGGCCTCGCCGTCTGGCCAGCCCTCACGTCAAACGTTAAGCATCATGCGCTACCCGATGCAGCATGTGTGGATTGCCTTCTCGAAAACTCCCTGAGGAAGCATCGGTTGGCGCATGGGGAAGAGCAAAGACTATTGGCATGTATTGGCCCCTTGGTTCGGTCGCGTCCTGAAGCCGAGCGCGACGTCTACATGTCCAAATCACCAGAGCCCGGCAAGTGGAAGGAATTGCACCAGTCCACTGCAGCCGAGGCGCGCCAGATCCGTTGGCTGGTCAGCTGAATTCCGACGTGGGGCGTCCGGTTCAATCTGCCGCCACAGGCCGGTTGCGGCCGGTGACCTAGGATATCCGCGTCTGCAGTTCGTGTCGCTGGACTGACTGATCACCGTTGGCGGACTACGCACAAACGTTCAATCTTGTCGTGTGATAGCTCGCTTATCATATTGGGCTATCTAATTTGATCCGGTCCAGCTTGAGAGGTTGTCGGTAGCGAGCCGCTATGATCGACCTCTCTGCACTACTGCAAGGTTTCCTTCTCGGACTGGGCATGTTTATCTGCCCCGGACCCAAAGACGTTCTGATCCTCCGCGAAGCCTTGGCCGGGCGTTCTCCTGCGCAACTGGTCTGCATTGGCCTAGGAAGCGATGTGGTGCTGATCGCGATGGGCATACTCGGGTTTTCTGCGGCCTTGCAGTCCGCGCCTAAACTGCAATTTGCTGCACGGATTCTGGGCATCGCACTGCTTTTGTGGCACGGCGTGCAGGCAGCACAAAGCGCCCTAAGCCCCGATCATGTTGCTCCGACTGCAGCAGACCTAACAGGTGCTTCTGGTTCTCGCGGTTTGCGTCAGCTTCTGTTCGTCTCACTGTTAAATCCAGCCGCCTGGCTCGATACTGTGTTGGTGATCGGCACGGTTGGCGCGGCCCTGCCTACCGGCGCAAGGCTGGGTTACGCAACTGGCGCCGTGAGTGCCTCACTGTTGTGGTTTGTGGCGTGGGTTGCAGGTGCCCGCCACGCGCGGCGCTGGATGGCCAACGCTCGCATTTGGCGGATGTTGGATGTGGGCATAGCGCTGGCGATGCTGGTAATGGCTGTTTGGATGGCTCTGAACCTGGCGTAGTGTCCGGAGTAGAGCAAGCGACGGACTTGGTCCCGCGGTGGCATCCGCTGGGCTAGAGCGTGTCGGGAACTACTAGTGCACGCTAACACCCGTGCGGCATCGGGCAGCATGGGCACAGCGAAGATGATGAACACAACGGACAGTCGCCTAAAGCGTGCTAGCCAGCCGAAACTGAACTCCACCACACGATCTTGGGCAGCACCGCGAAACCTCTCCTACTCCGCGAGCGGCTCTCAAGTTCCATCGCACTCGGCTGGACCTTTTGACCTTTGTCCACAAGGACAATGGAGGGTAGATCCGAGATCATGGCCTCGCAGCAACCTCCTTTCACCCATCGCCGGCACTGCTGGTAGAGCGCCTTCCACTGCGGGCAGTCATTGAGCAGCGCGCGCCAAAACGCGTGCACGAACCGGACAGGGCAGGGCGTAAAGGCTTGGCGCAGGTCGCAGCGGTGCTGCAGCCCAGTCACTTGCGTAAGTGTCAGGCCGCCGTCAGCAAACCTCCATTCTTGGTTGCTGCATCCGTCTCAGGCAGACCACATACTAACTTCGCACCCGCAGAAGCCGTTGCCTTTGCAACAAATTTATACGATCATAAACTTGTGAAGTTACTTTCAGACGCTTTTTACAAGCTCGCGGTGTCTCGCCTTGGCTTGTGCCATTTCCAAACTCACATTGTTTAGCTATGCACCGTCTCAGTCTCCGACAAAAACTCTGGTTCCCTTTGATCCTGTGTTGGGCCGCTTTGCTCGCACTCACCGTCTTTAACGCGGTCGACGCAAGGACCAAGGCTTACGCAGCTAGAGAGCAGGCGCTGGCGGACGTCATTGAGATGGCCTATACCCTGCTTGTTGGTATTGATGCAGAAATTGCGGCCGGGAAAGTTACACCGGAGGAAGCGCGCTTGGCCGCGTTGAAGCGTGTAGGGTCGCTAAGGTTCGCAAACGGCGTTGGGTATGTAACCATCGTGAGCAAAGATATGGTGGTTCTAAACAATCCACTCAGTCCACAAATCAACGGCAAGAACATGTCGGACTTCAAAGACGCAAAAGGAGGGTATCTTTACCGAGAGATAGCGAAGGCGGGTGCTTCATCCAAAGCGTCGGGATATATCTCATATTGGTGGCCACGGCCTGGTGCCAAGGAGCCTAGCGCTAAGCTCTCTTTCGTTAAGCGATATGTTCCTTGGGACTGGGATCTTGTGGCTGGTGACTATGTGGATGATATTGAGAAGACATTTTATGATGCGTTGATGAAGTCGGGCATCGCTTTGGCGATTATCGGAGTGCTGATTTCTCTAATTGCTGCTGGACTTGCTCGAAATATTTTAAGGGCCGTCGGTGGCGAACCTGTAGAGGCTGCGGCGATCGCTCAACGGATTGCAAGCGGAGATCTATCAACCGGAAGTCCGGTTGCCTACGTTGAAGGCAGTGTGCTTTTTGCCATAGAGGGCATGCGAAACCAACTTGCCCTCTTGGTAACACGCATTCAACATACGACAAATGCAATCACGCACTCTCTGTCGGAAATCGCCGCTGGAAGCGTGGATCTATCTGCGCGAACTGAGCAACAAGCTAGCTCTCTGGAGCAAACAGCTGCTTCAATGGAAGAGCTCACATCTACCGTCAAACAAAATGCGAGCAATGCCAGTCAGGCTCACCAACTCGCGGTGACAGCTTCAGATGTCGCAACACGCGGTGGGAAAGTGGTCGATGATGTTGTGGTCAGAATGGGAGATATCAATGCAGCGTCACACAAAATTGTGGACATCATTGATGTTATTGATGGTATAGCCTTTCAAACAAATATTTTGGCCTTGAATGCTGCAGTTGAAGCTGCGCGTGCAGGGGAGCAAGGCAGAGGGTTTGCCGTGGTGGCTGCTGAAGTGCGAAACCTTGCTCAACGTAGCGCTACAGCAGCAAAAGAAATCAAGTTGTTGATACATGCTTCTGTTGAGCGAGTGGAAGAGGGTAGTAAATTGGTTGAGCGTGCCGGTAGTACGATGCGCGAAGTCGTTACGAACGTCAAAAGCGTCAATGGTATTGTTGCTGAAATTTCTTCTGCTAGTAATGAGCAAAGTATCGGTATTGAGCAGGTCAACCAAGCTGTGGTGCAAATGGACCTGGTTACTCAGCAGAATGCGGCGCTGGTAGAGGAATCCACCGCGGCAACTCAAACTCTGCAAATGGAAGCGGCTAAGCTAATGGAGTTGGTTGCCGTTTTTAGGCTTAATGCAAATGTTTCGGAGGCATTGGCGAAACGGTCATAAGCAACGCATTTCCGATTGACGCAATAAATTCCGCTGACTTGCCAGATGTTGCCTGGCGAATCTGGAAATTTTTTCGCCGACCGCGCTAAGGCAATGAAACTCCTGGCACGCACCGGTGCAGCGCTGATTAAGCCTGGCTATGTGCTCAGATATCCGCGCTGGCGTCGGTGAGTTTTGTGCTCGTACTATCGTTGGCTGACGTTTACTGACGTCTGTTTTGCGGCCTTTCGGCTCTGGCACAGGGCTTGCAAGGCAAGGGTGTATCAACACGTCGTGTGGTGGTGCGACCCTACGCAACAGCACGGAATAGTTATGAACTACCTTCAAGTCACTTCAGCTTCAACTGGCACCCTTGCTCATGCTGATGCGCCTATAGGGGCTGAGAACAATGGCGCAGGACAAAACCGCCCTAACTTGTCACCCTCTCGAGGAAAACGGACGCTCACGGTGGGCCAGAAGCTTGCAGCGGCTTTCGGGCTGCTGGGGGTTGCTGTCGCGCTGCTCGGCACTACCACATGGCTTACCGGTCAGGGTACCACGCGACAGGCAAGGCTACTCACGGCAGAGCAGTTGCCGATCGAGCGCTCGGTGCGGGAATGGAAGACGCAGTCGATGTACATCGGCCAGATCGCGCTACGGACGACCAGTTCGACCGACGTGTTCCCGCTAGTGGCGGAGATGCGAACTCAGATAGCCGCAGAGGAGGTGATGCGCAAGCGCATCGACGAGACGTTGACCGGTTCAACGTCTGCCGCCAGCACCGTACCCGCTTGGAAGCAGGCTCAGGAGCAGCGCTTAAAGTATTCCTCCCTGCGCGACACTTTGGTGCAGAACTCACTCGAATCGAAGGTCATTAGCCAGAAGGAATTGCAGGAGCATGCAGCAGCTCTCACTGAGTACCTCAAGACCATCGACCAGTTGCTGGCCGAATCAGAGAAGTCATCTGTCGCGGCGGCTGATGCGATGATTGCCGATGCCTCGCGGGCTCAGTGGGTCAGCGCGCTGGCGGTGGTCTTCGTGGTGGGGCTGTCGGTACTGTTTGGCTGGCTGCTGCGCCGCTCCATCGTGCGGCCTCTGCGCCAGGCTTCCGACGCGGCGGCTCTGGTTGCCCAGGGCGACCTCACGGTGCGCATGGCCACAGACCGAACCGACGAGATCGGCGAGCTGCTCACCGCTCTCAACAGCATGGTGGAATCCCTGCATGTTGTGGTGACTGAGGTACGCAATTCGGGTGAGTCCATTCATGTCGCCAGCTCCGAGGTCGCGGCGGGCAATACCGACCTGAGTGCACGCACCGAGCACACAGCCAGCAGCCTTCAGCAGACGGCTGCCAGCATTGCCCAGCTAGCGCAGACCGTGGCGACCAATGCCGACAGCACACGCCAAGCCAATACCCTGGCCGACAGCGCCGCCCAGGTGGCGAAGAAGGGAGGCGAGGTAGTAGGCGAAGTGGTCAAGACCATGGACGAGATCAACGCCAGCAGTAAGAAGATCGCCGATATCGTGGGCATTATCGACGGCATAGCCTTTCAGACCAATATCCTTGCGCTAAATGCTGCGGTGGAAGCCGCCCGTGCGGGCGAGCAGGGCAGGGGCTTCGCGGTGGTGGCTAGCGAGGTGCGCAACCTTGCGGGCCGCAGCGCCAATGCAGCCAAGGAGATCAAGACCCTGATCGCCACCAGTGTGGATAAGGTGAGCGACGGCGCGCGCCTCGTGATCACTGCGGGCTCCACCATGCAGGATATCGTCAATAGCGTGCAGCAGGTCACTACGCTGATGTCTGAGATCAACGCCGCCAGCAGCGAGCAGAGCAGCCAGATCGGCCAAGTGAGTCAGGCCGTAACCCAACTCGATCACATGACTCAGCAGAACGCGGCACTTGTGGAAGAGGGCGCCGCTGCCGCCCAGAGTCTCAAGGACCAGGCTAACCGCCTGGCCGGAGCCATGAGGCAGTTCCAACTCTCAGCCGCAAGTAGTTGTTCCTAACACGGTTGCAGGCAGCATAGTGGCCCCTAGCCGGGGCATGCCGCAGCAACCGTCCTGGTGCAGCCCAATTGGCTGTAGCTGTTGAGCAGGCCAATGCGCACCTGCAGCTGAATGGCTTGACTTTTGCAGGCACGTGCCATTGCTTACATCGACCGCTCGATGCGGGCATCCACCAGCCGGGCCAGCTGTCGAACGCGATGTGCCGAGCGATCACCTGTAGCGGATCACCTATCGAATCCATCTCGTTTTGGCGCGAGGCCTCAGCAAACACGTCAAACTTCGGGGCGCTGCGGGGGATGATGGCGGTGAAGGGGCTAGGTGTGAGTATTCAATAGGTTGTGTCCGGTGTTCATCCGGATTGGGTCTGAGAGACTGGAAGTCGCCAAACACCCAATCAACTCAGGACACCCAACAGAATGAACACCCATAAGCATGCCCGACTTACGTTTGCTCGCCGCCTGGAGATGGTCTAGCAGATGACACTTCAAGGCCTCAGCGCTGTTCAAGCCGCTACTGTGCAGGGGTGTCACCCCCCAACGGCCAGTAAGTGGCTTGGTCGCTATCTGGCAGGGGGCGAGGCGGGCATGGCCGATGCATCATCGAAGCCCACCAGCTCACCCCGTGCCATCGATCCATCCAAGGCCTTGCAGATCCTGCAGCTGCCCAAGCGCCATATGCTGCAAGCCCCCATAGCGGCAAGCCAGGATAAAGCCAGTTATAGTACATATGTGATTTGATTATCACGAATCTACTCATTATTCCAAATACCGCTTCACGCGAGCATTCTTGACTGAGTCTCCGGCAGGCGCACCATCCAGATGGGTACCTCACTGACCGTCCGGAGCCTCCACGCTGCGCTTCCTTGAACCGCTGGACGCACCTCAGCCTTCAGATTGAGCGCTGGATTGTAAAAGCACGGACTCCAAATAGCCTGAACTCTTATGAGTGAAAACTGGTTTTATCTTGGCTTACCCTCCTTGTCGTGCTTCCTGGTGTGCGTGGCATCCTGGTCTTTTTGTCTCTGCTTGGCAGCGCTCCAGTCAGGGTCCTTGCCTTGCGCTAGGCGTCCTTGTCTTGCTTGCCAATGTGTTAGGGTGGTGCGGGCACCAGGGTGGCATCGATGGCTTGCCCGCCGCGAGCGATGTAGCCATGCCGCTGCAACTAGGCATGTACGCCTTGCAGCAGTGCCGTAGCACCCTCGAATCAGATCGCATGGCATAGCGCCAGATGGTGTTGCGATCAGGGATCGTTTATCAAGTCCTACATATGATTGTCCGGGATGCGACACCTACGCAAGCTGCTATGCTATTTGTAGCGCAGGCGTTCGACCGGTAATTCAGCCGCACGGTTTTACTGCCAATAAATTATTCTCTAATTGCTCAATCAAGCGGACGGCTACGCCGCCGTTTATTTGGCCAATTTAGGTCCCATGCCAGCACCTCCAATATGTCCTGTTCCTCTTCGCAAATGAATGATATTGATAGTTTTTTGAAAGAAAAATCGTGGGCTGGTCTTGGAGAAAAGAAGATCAACATCGTTAAAACTCTGCCACCAAACACCATCGAATTTGATCCGGTTTTTTCTGAGCGCTTCCCAAAACTAACGAAACTGTTAAAGTCGGCGCGTATTACGGACTTTCAAATTTGCACTAAATTCGTTGATGACCAACCCTCCAAAGCAGAAATTTTCCCTAGCGATGAAGTTATTTATCGCTTATGGGCGTGGACCACTCATTCCGGAAAATTTGCAGCTTGGTCGACCTCACCGATCTCATCCATAGCAGAACCTGAATTAACTTTGATATCCGACGATCATCGACAGATATTGCGGCACGTCGGCGGGATTAATTGGGGAGGCTGCTGTCAATCTGAGAACGAAGGTTTAGACCAAGAGAATAAAAATTTCGCATTGAATCAAAATTTCATCTTTGGCTGCGAGTCGCCAGCAGATACTAAACTCTGGGTTGAGTCGTACATCTACGATTACCAGAACCACGATAGCGGGACAACCATTTCGCCTTACGTTAATTTTTCCGCACCGGAATGGGTTTGTTTCGCTCAAGAAGCCAACGGCAACGAGCTTCTTTATGACCGAAGAAAAAACGACCGAGTGCTGCTGGTGGCTGGTGATCATTGTTTCGATTATGCATACCCTTCTCGGGACTACCAATGGCGCTACAAATCAGGTGATTATCAACAAGATACACTACTGGAAGTTGAGGGTGTGATCTCGCTTCGAGATTGGGCAGAGAAGTTGGCTGCTCAATGGCTTTCGCACATCGCTTAAGGTGCGTAGCTTTGTCGGCCAACATTTCTAACTCGTCATTTCAGCGGACCGGCTTCACCGGCCGCTGAATTCAAGTATTACGCGCCAAAATTTTTCACATTCAGGAATTGCCAATGCATATTGGGACCAGCACATTTGGGTCCATTGAAATCGGGGAATCGGCGGCTTACATCAAGCGAGAGATAAAAATAAATGGACTACCTCAGAATTGCGGTCTATATATTGCTGTCGATTTCTCGAAGAATGTAGCCCAATGCTTGAGGATTGCAGAATTGATCGACAATATTGATGCATTTGATAGCAGGGCGAGAGCGCGTTTGTTCAAAGAACTGCAGGAGGAAAATTGTCTGGTAATTGACTTTATCGACTTTCATCTCGAAGAATTTGAATCCGGAATTGGCGCAAAGATAGGAAATTCGAAGATTGATCGAAATCTATTGCTGCAGAATCTCGATCTTAGGGGAATAGGCTTTCATCTGCACGAAGCTGGAGAAGATATCGCGTTTTCTCTAGACTACTGCCCAGGCGAGGAATTCAGCGATCAGCTCTTGGTCGTGAAATTTCGCGAAAATGAAGAGTTGGTTGAAGTGGCACATGAGAGCTGATGCGCAGACGTGAGTTATGAAGTTATGCAACGCGTGCCCAATGTCCGGTGATTCCACCCCATGCAAAAGCGCCTAGAGCGTGTTATGAACTACCGGCAGAAGCCAGCAGCCGTGCGGCATTGGGCAAAGCGCGCCAGCCAGCCGAAGCTGCGCTCGACCACCCAGCGCTTGGGCAGCAGCACGAAGCCTTTCTTCGCCTCAGGCAGCTTCACGATCTGTAGCATGATGTCGTGTTCCTGTGCGGCCTCGCGCGCTTTCTCACCGGTGTAGCCCTGATCCGCCCATGCCAGCTCGACCGGGTGGCCCGTGGCCTGCTGCACCGCGGCGCAGAGGCCCGCGCGTGGCCCGCTCTCACAACTCAACTGCAACGTGCGGCCACCGAGCACCACAGCGCTCGGGTTGCCCTGCCGGCCTTGGGCCACGCGGATGATGGAGCGCAGATGCGAGACCATCGCCGAAACAGCTTGCCTCCACCCAGCGTCGGCTCGGCTGCTAGACCGCCTTCCACGGTGGGAAGTCAATGGGCAACAGACGCCAGGGCGCACCTGCACGCACCGCCAGCGCATGGCATTGAAGACTTCGCGTAGGTCGTGTCGACGCTGCCGTTCGGCTTCTTCCATCAACGTCAGGTGGGGGCCAGCGAAGCTCCATTCTTCGTCGCTGACATCCGTCGGGTAAGTCTTACGGGGCATTGCCGCACTTTAGCCATACCGCGGTTGCATCGCTCAAAACGCATAACACGCTCTAATTGGAATACTCAGACCGTTGCGTGGTCCAGGCCACAGACGAAAAAGGAGCAGTGTCCTCATTGCACACCCTTTCTTCGAGATAAAGAGTAGATGTCGCATCCCGGATGATTGCATAGATCCAAAACGCTACCCACTCTTCATGGCCCGCTCGGTTTTGCAAGAGTTGATAGAGTCCTTGCCATCCAC
>NZ_JBITVD010000028.1:0-18845 GCF_044542805.1 Acidovorax sp. NPDC077693
AGCCTTCATCACCAACCAACCTCCTGAACTTCAACATCTCCTGCAATCTGCAGCAGCCGTCTCAGTAGCGAAGCCCTCGACTATAGCACCGTTTTTGGCGGTGACAAGGAAAAGTGCAAAAAACTTGGACCTACCTTGTCAATCCTCGCCCTAGACTCGCCACTTCTCCAGCAGCTTTTCAGGACTGAGGCTGTCGTAGCCCTCGAAGGGTTGGTGAATCCATGGGTTGGAGGGAAGGAACTCCACCGAGTAGTCAGGCGTGAAAGTCGACAGGCCCTTGGTCCAGATCACAGCGCTGCGCAATTCAGAAATGGGCGCATAGTTGGTCTTGAGCATGTTGATCACGGCATGGAGGGTGTGACCCGAGTCCGCCAGATCATCCACCAACAAGACTTTGCCTGCGATCTCGCCCTTGGGGGTGGTAATGAAGCGTGCGATGTCCAGGTGGCCCTGCACGGTTCCAGCTTCTGCCCGGTAAGAGCTTGTCGACATGATGGCCAGTGGCTTGTCGAAGATGCGACTGAGAATGTCACCAGGGCGCAGGCCGCCCCGCGCAAGACACAAGATGGTGTCGAACTCCCAACCAGACTGATGCACCTTGAGCGCCAGCTTCTCAATCAAGCTGTGGTACTCGTCGTAGCTCACGTAAAGGTGCTTGCCGTCTTCGGTCAACATGGGGATGGCTCCTGCTTATATAGCTATGGGTGAAACGACTGCAAAACTCGCGCGGCGCAACTCAACTCAAGCCGCGACGTAGGGGTGGCGCATCATGATGGTGTGATCGCGATCGGGGCTGGTCGAGATCATGTCGATCGGAACCCCGGTGACCTGCTCGATGCGCTCGAGATAGTTGCGCGCAGACTGCGGCAGCTTGGCGTAATCGGTGACGCCCACAGTGGATTCGCTCCAGCCTGGCAGGGTTTCATAGATTGGCGTGCAGCGTGCAATGTCCTCAGCGCCCATCGGCAGGAGGTCGATGCGTTCGCCGTCGAGTTCATAGCCTGTGCAGAGCAGCAACTCACTCAGGCCATCCAATACATCCAGCTTGGTGATGCACAAGCCCGACAGGCCGTTGACCTGGGCGCTGCGCTTGAGCAATGCGGCATCAAACCAGCCGCAACGACGGCTGCGGCCAGTGGTCACGCCCTTTTCGGCGCCGATGGTGCTCATGTGGTAGCCCGGCGTGCCAGGCGTTTCCCAATCGAGTTCCGTCGGGAACGGACCGCCACCCACGCGTGTGCAGTAAGCCTTGGTGATGCCGAGGATGTAGTGCAGCATGCCAGGGCCCACACCGGAGCCCGCGGCGGCATTGCCAGCCACGCAGTTGCTGGAGGTGACATACGGATAGGTTCCGTGGTCCACATCGAGCAGCGTGCCCTGTGCGCCTTCAAACAGCAGGTTCGCACCGGCCTTGTTGGCCTCGTTGAGTTCACGCGAGACGTCCGCCATCATCGGCTTGAGCAATTCTGCATGGCGCATCGCCTCGTCATACACCACGTCAAACTGCACCTTGCCGTCCTGGATATAGGGTTTCAAGGCGTCGCCGAAGACAAACGAAGCAGAACGCAGGTAGGTCGTCAGTACATGGTTGTGCAGATCGAGCAACTCGCGCAGCTTGGCTGCGAAGCGCTCGGGGTACTTCAAGTCCTGCACGCGAAGGGCACGGCGTGCAATCTTGTCCTCGTAGGCGGGACCGATACCTCGACCCGTTGTACCGATCTTCTCTGTGCCACCCTGCTCACGCGCAGCTTCCCGCGCTACGTCGATCGCGGCATGGAAGGGCAGGATCAATGGACATGCCTCGCTGATGCGCAAGCGGGAGCGCACTTCAACCCCCGCCTTTTCGAGGCCTTCGATCTCTTCAAACAGCTTGGCGGCCGACAGCACCACTCCATTGCCGATGTAGCACTTGACGCCAGGGCGCATGATGCCGCTGGGGATCAGGTGCAGCGCAGTCTTGACGCCGTTGATCACCAGGGTGTGACCGGCGTTGTGGCCGCCTTGAAAGCGAACGACGCCCTGGGCGCTTTCCGTAAGCCAATCGACCAGCTTGCCCTTGCCTTCGTCGCCCCACTGGGTTCCGACGACCACTACATTGCGACCTTTGGTTGCTTTCATCTCTAAACCACTTCAATTATTCAATTGCTCAAACAGCCTGCACGACCCAGCGGTCCGCAATCTGCACCAGTTCCCGGTCACAGTGGAATTCATCCACTTCGCTTTCATGCCCTGGCAGGACACAGACCACCGTCTCCCCTGCCCCGCGCAGTTGCGCAATGGCCGCATTGACATCGGCGGACTCACCCCAGGGTGCACGTATCGCGGCCTTCAAGGCGCGCGGAGATACGACACCGACCACCTGCTTGATGTCCAGGCTGAAGCCTGCTGCAGGGCGATTGCGTCCGAACACGGCGCCGACTTCGTCGTAACGCCCGCCCCGCACCAGCGCATCGCTGGCGCCTGGTGCATAGATGGCAAACCGGGCGCCGCTGTAGTACGCATAACCGCGCAAATCCGCCAAGTCAAAAGTGACGGAAGCCTGATCCAGGCGAGATGCCAGCCACTTCAAATTCGATAGCAGCTGGGGCACGCCGGAAAAGCGGTGGAGTACCTTTTCCGCTTCGTCCAGCACCCGGATATCGCCGTACAGGTGCGGCAGTGCCAGAAGACCATCTCGCGAATCGCGGGGAAAGTCCCGCGTCAAGGATGCCAACTCGCTGATGTCCTTGGCCGCGAGCGCCGCATGGATCGCGCTCAGCAGCTGCGCGTTCGGCGAAACATCGGCCAGCAAACTGCGGACGATGCGGACATCCGCCAGGTCGATCGTTGTGTTCTGCACATCGGCGACTCGCAGGCACTCCCGTGCCAGTTGCAGAGCTTCCAGATCAGCCTCCAACCCGGCATGTCCGTAAATTTCCGCGCCGAACTGCAGTGGCTCGCGGGTGGCGTGCGGGCGGTCGGGCCGGGTATGCAAGACCGGCCCGCAATAGCAAAGCCGCGTGATGCCCTTTCGGTTGAGCAAATGGGCATCTATGCGCGCCACCTGCGGCGTCGTATCCGCCCGCAGGCCCATTGAACGGCCGGAGAGCTGGTCCACCAGCTTGAAGGTCTGCAGATCCAGAGCCTCCCCGGTGCCTGTCAGCAAGGACTCAAGGTGCTCCAACAGTGGTGGCATGACCAGCTCATAGCCGTAGCAACGGGCTGTATCAAGCAGCCCGCGACGCAATTCTTCGATGTGCCGCGCTTCGGACGGCAAGACATCGGCAATGTGATCCGGAAGGACCCAAGCAGACATGAGAAAAGGGGAGGCTGTTAAAACCGCGATTCTACCGGGAGCCGAGAACGGCCCCGAAAGTCATCCGGCGAAGGGTGAAGCGGGAAGTCAGAACCAGAGCATCGCCAGACCGGCCAGGATGGCCAGCAAGGCAAAAAACCGGATCTGACCATCCCGCAGTTGCGCGATGTGCGCCACGGCGCGCCGCCAGCCTTGCGGTGAAAGAAAGGGCAAGGCCCCTTCAATCACGAGAACCAGTGCCAAGGCAATCCAAAGGCTCTCCGAACTCACGGCAAGGCAACAGGCAAGGGCCGACGGATCAAACTACTTGCGCGCAGCAGCAGCAGCAGGCGCCGAGGTGGAGGTGCCTCCACGGAAGGTCTTGAAGAACTCCGACGACGAAGGGTCCAGCACCATCACGTCGCTCTTCTTGCTGAAGCTCGCCTTGTAGGCTTCCAGGCTGCGGTAGAACTGTGCGAATTGCGGGTCGCGGCCAAATGCCTCGGCGTAGATGCGCGAAGCTTCGGCATCGCCCTCACCCTTGATCTTCTGCGCATCGCGGTACGCGTTGGCCAGAGCGACTTCGCGCTGGCGGTCCGCATCGGCACGGATCTTTTCACCTTCGGCGGCCCCGGTGGAGCGCAGCTCATTGGCCACGCGCTTGCGCTCCGCCTCCATGCGGCGGTACACGGATTCGGTGATGGCCTCGACATAGTCCACGCGGGTGATGCGCACATCCACCACATCGACGCCCCACGGCTTGGCACCACGGACGGTCTCCAGCACCTCGCGCTTGACGTCGGCCATGAGGGCCTCGCGCTTGAGGGACAGCAATTCCTTCACCGTTCGCTTGTTGATTTCTTCCTGGAATGCGTTGCGCACCACCCGATTGAGCTGCATGGCGCCTGCGCTTTCATCCAGACCCACATTGCGGATGTATTCGGTTGGCTCCGAAATGCGCCAGCGCACGTACCAGTCGATGACCACGCGCTGCTTTTCAGCCGTCAGCATGGGCTCGGTGTCGCTGCTGTCCAGGGTCAGGAGACGCTTGTCGATGTACGACACGTTCTGGAACGGCGGCGGCAGCTTGAAGTTGAGCCCAGGCTCGGTGATGACTTCCTTGATCTGGCCGAGTGCATACAACACGCCGAACTGGCGTTGGTCCACGACAAAAAGCATGGAGCTCATCAGGGCAAGCACCACCAGCAGGGTGGTTGCAATAAATCCGACTCTGTTCACGAGCAGCTCCTAGCGAGATTCACGATCGCGGGTGCGACTGCTGTCGCGAGCCCGGGGGTCATTCGAAAAGGTGGACGATGGCACGGCAGGTGCTGCAGCCGGCGCACCGGGGCTTGCTGTTGGCGCATCGATCGTCCCGGTGCCACTGGCCACGCCCTGCATGATCTTGTCCAGGGGCAGGTACAACAGGTTGGAACCCTGGCGCGATTCCACCAGCACCTTCGTCACGTTGCCGTAGATCTGCTGCATGGACTCGAGGTACATGCGGTCGCGGGTGACCTGAGGAGCCTTCTGGTATTCCGCCAGGATGGAGGAAAAGCGTTGCGCATCACCCTGTGCCTGCGCCACGATGCGGGCCTTGTAGGCAGCCGCCTCTTCGTTCAGGCGCGAGGCAGAGCCGACGGCACGCGGGATCACGTCATTGGCGTATGCCTGCGCTTCGTTCTTGGCACGCTCACGCTCCTGGCCAGCCTTGAGCACGTCATCGAAAGACGCCTGCACCTGCTCCGGAGGGCGCACACCGCCTTGTTGCAGGTTGATGCCCACCACTTCCACACCCACCTTGTAGCGGTCGAGGATGGTCTGCATGAGCGCACGCACGCGTGGAGCGATCTGGTCACGCTCTTCGGCCAAGGCCGTGTCCATGCGCATCTTGCCCACCACCTCGCGCACGGCGGTCTCGGCCGCCTGCACTACTGCGTCGGTCGGGTTCTTGCTCTCGAACAACCAGGCACGTGCATCGCTCAGGCGGTACTGCACCGCGAACTTGATTTCAACGATGTTCTCGTCTTCCGTAAGCATGGCCGATTCGCGCAGGCCGGTGCTCTTGATGACCGTGTCGCGGCCCACGTCGGCGGAACGGATCTGCGTGACGAACACCAGTTCGTGGCGCTCGATAGGGTACGGCAGGCGCCAGTTGAAACCCGCCCCCACGGTGCTCTTGTACTTGCCGAACTGGGTAATGACGGCTTGCTGGCCTTCCTGCACAATGAAGAAGCCCGTGCCCATCCAGATCACGAAGGCAATGCCCGCGATCAACCCGACGCCCACACCGGCATTCTTCATGTCGGGCTGGAACCCTCCGCCGGAACCATTGCCACCGCCAATACCACGTCCGCCGCCGTTCTTGCCGCCGAACAAACCGCCCAGCTTGCGATTCAGGTCGCGCCAGAGTTCATCAAGATCCGGCGGCTGGCCATTGTTGCCAGGGCGCTGCTGATCCCCACCCCGGTGGCCGGGAGGCTGGTTGTTCGACGGGCGATCGTCAGGACGCGCGCCATCGTCGGATTTGTTGTCATCGCCTCGCCCCCAACGGGGATCGTTCAGATTGAACATGCCCCGGATACGTTCTGGAAGCGAAGCCCAGCGTAGGGTGCGATTTTGAAAAGTCATGCGCAAAGTCTCTGGTTCTCTGATGGCATTGGTAATGCGGCATTGTGCCCAATCAGGGCAAAGCCCCCGGCAATTCAATGGCGCTATCAGGGGTCATGTCCTGCCGCGCAGCCTCGATGACTTTGGACGCCAAGGCACTGCGCAGCGCATCCAGCCCCTCACCTGTTCGCGCACTGACGAACAGTCGAGGGAGCATTTCCCCGTCTACTTCATAGTGGTCCTGCAGAAGGGGCGGCCGCTGCTCGGCCGGCAGCGCATCGAGCTTGTTGAACACCAGGATCTGCGGAATGTCTGCCGCCCCGATTTCGTGCAGAACCTTCTGAACCTGGGCCATCTGCTCTGGAAAGCCGGGATTGGACGCATCCACGACATGCAGCAGCAGGTCGGCATCCACGGCTTCCTGCAAGGTCGCCTGGAAAGCGTCCACCAGCCCGTGGGGCAGATCCCGGATGAATCCCACCGTATCAGACAGCGATACCGACCGCCCCGCGTCGCCAAGGTACAACTGCCGGGTCGTGGTATCCAACGTCGCAAACAGCTGGTCGGCCGCGTAAGCACGGGCTTTTACCAGCGCATTGAAAATCGTCGATTTGCCGGCATTCGTATACCCCACCAGCGATATGTTGAAGGTGTCGCGCCGCTCGCGCTGCCTGCGCTGCGTGGAACGCTGGCGCTTGACCTTGACCAACCGCTCACGGGTGCGCTTGATGGCATCGCTGATCATGCGGCGATCGAGTTCGATCTGCTTCTCGCCAGGCCCCCCACGCGCACCGATGCCGCCCGTCTGGCGCTCCAGGTGGGACCACCGGCGAACCAGCCGTGTGCTGACATAGTGCAGTTTGGCAAGCTCCACCTGCAGCTTGCCTTCGTGGCTGCGCGCGCGCTGGGCGAAGATTTCCAGGATCAAAAGCGTCCGGTCGTTGACCGGAAGCTCGAGGTGGCGCTCCAGGTTGCGCTGCTGCGCCGGACTGAGTGCCTGATCGAAAAGAACTTCCACCGCGCCGTGCATCTGCGCCAACGTCCGAATTTCGTCCGCCTTGCCGCTGCCCACAAACAGCGCCGCATCGGGCGCCTTCCGTTTACAGGTGATCCGCGCGACAGGATTCATGCCCGCGGTCTGAGACAGCAGGCCCAATTCCTCAAGATCGCCGTCGAAGTGGGGCAGACCGAAGTCCACCCCGACCAGCAGCACAGGCGTGCCGCCTGGAGAAGAAGACGTGGGAGAGCTCAAGGAAGGTGCCCCACCAGCGCCATGCGGGCCAGAAACGAAAACTCAGTCAGATGCGGGGACTCAGGCGTTGCTGCTGGTGTCTGCATCCGCAGTGTCGGCCGTCGAGAAGTTGACGGCACGACCCGGTACGATGGTGGAGATGGCGTGCTTGTACACCATCTGCGTGACCGTGTTGCGCAGCAGCACAACGTATTGGTCGAAGGATTCAATTTGCCCTTGCAGCTTGATCCCGTTCACCAAGTAAATGGAGACCGGAACGTGCTCCCGACGCAGTGCGTTCAGGAAGGGATCTTGAAGAAGTTGGCCTTTATTGCTCACGATATTCTCCGTGTTCAAAACTGTTGTTGTAAACCGTCACCTTAACACACGCCAGAGGCCACGCCAGCCACTGAACGCAAGGCCCTTCAAGGCCCCGGCTTTTGGATCAGGACTCGTCCTTGTCCGCAAAGGGATTGTGGGACGTCTTCATCTCGATGCGCAGCGGAGTGCCGACCAGGTCGAACTCCTTGCGGAACCGCCCCTCCAGAAAGCGCTTGTAGGCATCCGTCACATGCTCCAGGGAATTGCCGTGGATCACGATGACCGGAGGATTCATGCCGCCCTGGTGCGCGTAGCGCATCTTGGGGCGGAACATCCCGGCCCGCTTGGGACTTTGGAACTGCACCGCCTCGAGCAGCAGACGCGTGAGCACCGGCGTGGACATCTTGCAGGTGGCCGCCCTGTGCGCCTGTGCCACGGACGCCCAAAGCGGCCCCAGGCCCTGGCGCTTTTTGGCGGAGATGAAATGCATCGATGCGAATTTCAGGAAGGCGAGCCGGGTTTCGATGGAACGCTCGAGCAACTGGCGCTGGTAGTCGTCCACGGCATCCCATTTGTTCACGGCCACGACCACCGCGCGGCCGCTTTCCAGGATATAGCCAGCGATGTGGGCATCCTGGTCGGTCACGCCCTGCGTGGCATCGAGCAGCAGCAGAACCACGTTGGCGGACTCGATGGCCTGCAGCGTCTTGACCACCGAGAACTTCTCGATCGCTTCGAAGACCTTGCCTTTGCGCCGCAGGCCGGCCGTGTCCACCAGTTCAAACCGCTGGCCGTTGCGCTCGAAGGGCACGGAAATGGCATCGCGTGTCGTTCCCGGCATGTCGAACGCCACCAGCCGTTCCTCTCCCAGCCAGGTATTGATCAGGGTTGACTTGCCGACGTTCGGGCGCCCCGCCACGGCCAGCTTGATGACGCTCTTGTCGTGCTCGGCATCGGCCTCGTCGGGGTCCGGAAGGTTCAGCGGCTCCAGCGCTCTATCGACCAGATCACGAATCCCCTGCCCGTGGGCGGCAGACACCGGGTAAACGGGGCCAAGACCCAACTCGTAGAACTCGGCTAGTTGCACGCCTTCGAGCATGCCTTCTGCCTTGTTGGCGACCAGTATGCAAGGCTTGCTCAGCCGGCGCAGGTACTTGCCGATGTCGTGGTCCTGCGCAGACAGGCCCGCACGGGCGTCCAGCACAAACACGACCACATCGGCCTCTGCCACGGCCTGCTGGGTCTGCTTGGCCATCTCGCGGTAGATGCCGCTGGACGCATCAGGCTCGAAACCGCCGGTATCGATGACGATGTACTCGTGCTTGCCTTGCTTGCCATTGCCGTAGTGCCGGTCACGCGTCAGCCCCGCAAAGTCTGCAACGATGGCGTCGCGGGACTTCGTCAGGCGATTGAAAAGCGTGGATTTGCCGACATTCGGACGCCCCACGAGGGCGATAACTGGCTTCATTGAATAAGACCGATCAATCAATCAGGGCGGAATCCGTAGACTCCACCGTTACGCGTCACCACGACAAGGGTGTCCGCTGCCACCACGGGCGCTGCCGCAATACCGGAGCCATCTGTGGCCACCCGATTGAGCGGCGCACCGTCAGTACGGGACAGCAGATGCACCAGCCCGCTATCGTCACCCACCACCACGGAACGCCCCAGAAGCAGCGGGGCCGTCAGCTTGCGGTACTTGAGCCTGTCCGTCGCCCACAGGCGGGAGCCATCGCTGCGGCGCCATGCAACGACGGAGCCATTGCTTTCAGAACCGAACACCGCATCGCCATCACCGTGCACTCCTTCAGCGCCGCTGGCGGCCTGCGTCCAGATGGTGGACCCACGCGCGGCGTTCACACAGCCCACGGCCGCCTGGAAGGCGCGGGCGCAAATGCTGTCGCCCACGCGGCTGGTGCGGCCTACCAGCTCCACCAGGCGCTCCACATCGTTGGTGCCGCGCGAGCTGCCCAGGGGAGCTTCCCAGCGGACACTGCCGTTGTCAGGGTTCAAACCCACCATGCGGCCTGAAAACCCCACGACGAGGGTATCACCGACAGCCAGGAGCACCCCGGCCTGCCGCAGAACCAGGGCCTCGCCGGGCCGCTGCTGGCTCCAGAGCTTGCGCCCCGTCGCGCCATCGTAGGCCGCCACGGAACGGTCGGCCGACAGAACGAACACGCGCCCACCAGCCACCAGGGGAGGCGTGAAAACCTGCGCTGCCAGCGGTTCCCGCCACCGCTCCCGGCCAGACTCCAGCAAGACCAGCGCATTGCTGCGCAGCACCACGGCGGCAGACTTGCCATCGCTTCCCACACCCGCCGACAGAGGCTCTGCCAGCGTGGCACGCCACAGATCACCGCCGGTGCGGGCATCCACTGCAGCCACCACGCCATCGGCCGAGGCCAACGTCACGACATTGCCAGCGGCATGCACATCCAGCGGCAAACCGCCGACGTTGCCGATGCGCGCCGTCCAGGCCTGCCGCACACCGAGAACGGCCACATTGGCCCCCAGGTCTGCAGGCACTGGCTTCGAACTGCCGCTGTTCCACAGCGAACAACCCGCCAGCGCGCCCAGCAGCAAGGCCGAGCAAACGCTGCGCACAAACAAACGATGGCCCACAGGGCTGTTGCTATGGACGAGATTCATGGTTACTTGGCCCCTTCGACAGGCGCAGCCGCTGCGGCCACCGCCACACCCTGGGGAGACACGCCCAGAGCACCCAGCTTGATCTCGACGAGACGGCGGTACTCGACGCCCTCTTCCAGCCCCTTGTAGGCCTTGGTGTACTCGGCTATCGCTTCTGCGCGCTTGCCCTGCGACACGAGGATGTCGCCCCGGCGATCCGCAAACACCGCGTCGAACTCTGCAGGAACGCTGCCCGACACCTGCTTGAGCGCGTCGTCGTAGTTCTTCTGATCCATCAGTACGCTGGCCAGGCGCAGCTTGGCAATCGCCTTCAAGCCTTCGTCGCCAGCATGCTCAGCCACCCAGCTCAGCGGTTCTTTGGCAGCCTCTGCGTTGCCCGCATCCACTGCCGTCTTGGCCAGGGTCAGACCCGCTTGTGCGGCCTGCGCAGTGCCGGCGTACTTGGACTTGAGATCGCCAAACGCCTGCGCCACTCGCGCCTGGTCGCCTGCACGGGCCGCCACGTCCACGGCGTCGAACAGCGCCGCAGCCTGGCTGGCCTGGCGGTTTTGCCAGTACTGATAGCCCTGCCAGGCGGCCAGGGAGCCGGCCACCACCAGCAGCACCGAGCTGATCAGGGTGCCCCAGGTGTTCCAGAAGTGCTTGAGCTGGTCAAGCTGTTCTTGTTCTTCAAGGTCGAGATGTTTTGCCATGGATGTGTTCGGTTTAGCTATTGGATTGTAGGGTGGACGCCCATTGCGAGACCGCGTCCAGGGGATGCTCGGTCTGTGCGCCGCCCGCGCCATCGCGCAGCGACTTGACCACGACCATGCCCCTGGCGAGTTCGTCCTCGCCAAAAATGAGCGCGTAGCGTGCACCGCTGGCGTCTGCCTTTTTGAATTGCGACTTCATGCTGCCCATACCCCCGCCTGCCGCAGGAGCCGCATGCATCTGCACGCTGATGCCCAGTCCGCGAAGGCGCTCGATGGTCGTGACCGCCACCGGCAACGCAGCCGTGCCCGGAATGATGGCGTAGGCGTCAGGCACCAGCGCAGGGATCTCGCCGGCCTGCTCCTTGAGCAGTTCCAGCACGCGCTCCACGCCCAATGCCCAGCCCACGGCGGGCGCGGGCTTGCCACCGATCTGCTCGATGAGATAGTCATAGCGCCCACCACCACAGATGGTGCCCTGCGAGCCCAGTTGCTCGGTGATGAACTCAAACACCGTGAGGTTGTAGTAGTCCATGCCGCGCACCAGGCGCGGGTTGACCGTCCATGCCACGCCGTTGGCATCCAGGATGGATTTGACCGCATCGAAATGGGCCAGCGATTCCGCCCCCAGGAAGTCGATGAGGCGGGGCGCCGCATTCACCAGCGCCTGCATGGCAGGGTTCTTGGTGTCCAGGATCCGCAGCGGGTTGGCATGCAGTCGGCGGCGCGCCTCTTCATCGAGCTGGTCGGCGTTCTGCTCGAAATAGGCGATCAGGGCCGCGCGGTGCGCTTTGCGCTCCTCGGGCTGGCCCAGGCTGTTGAGCTCCAGGCGCACATTGCGCAGGCCAATGTCACGCCACAGCGCGTTGGCAAGCAAGATCAATTCGGCGTCGACCTCGGGGCCTCCGAAGCCCAGAGCCTCGGCACCCACCTGGTGGAACTGGCGGTACCGGCCACGCTGCGGTTTCTCATGGCGGAACATGGGCCCCATGTAGTACAGGCGTTTGCCGCCTTCATACAGCATGTTGTGCTCGACCACCGCGCGCACCACGCCTGCGGTGGCTTCCGGGCGCAGCGTGAGGCGTTCTCCGTTGAGCTGATCGACAAAGGAGTACATCTCCTTCTCGACGATATCGGTCACTTCCCCCAGGCCGCGCACGAACAGCGGCGTAGGCTCGACGATAGGGGTGCGCATGTTGCGGTAGGCGTAGCGTGCCATCAGCTGGCGCACCTTGTCTTCCAGCCATTCCCACCGGGCAGACTCGGGTGGGAGGATGTCGTTCATGCCTTTGACCGCCACCAGCTTTTCAGGCTTGGGTGACGCGGCGATTTTTTCGTTGCTCACAACTGTTCTTTTCCGTGATCTTGCAGGGGGTAAGAATGCCGCCGCCACGCACTCCCCCACGGGCCCGTGGGCAGGTGCGGCGCGGGGTGTCAGTTCACAGCCACCGCAGCGCCGAAACGCTTCTCGATGTACTGCTCGACAATTTGATGGAACTCGTTGGCGATGTTGTCGCCACGCAGGGTCAGGGCCTTCTCACCATCGATGAAGACGGGGGCCGCAGGGGCCTCGCCCGTGCCCGGCAGGCTGATGCCGATGTCTGCATGCTTGCTCTCGCCCGGGCCATTGACAATACAGCCCATCACCGCGACACGCAGGCCTTCGACGCCGGGGTAACGCACTCGCCACACCGGCATCTGGGCACGCAGGAAATCGTCGATCTGCTTGGCGAGCTCCTGGAACGTCGTACTGGTCGTGCGGCCGCACCCAGGGCACGCGGTGACGCTGGGCACGAACACGCGCAGGCCCAGCGCCTGCAGTATCTCGGACGCCACCACCACCTCCTGGGTGCGCGCTTCGCCAGGCTGCGGCGTCAGGGACACCCGGATGGTGTCGCCGATGCCTTCTTGCAGCAGCACCGACAGCGCCGCAGCAGACGCCACCGTCCCCTTGGTGCCCATGCCGGCTTCCGTCAGGCCCAGGTGCAACGCATAGTCGCAGCGGCGTGCCAGCTCGCGGTACACCGAGATCAGGTCCTGCACACCACTGACCTTGCACGACAGGATGATCTGGTTGCCGTCCAGGCCCATGGCTTCGGCGCGGCGCGCGGACTCGATGGCGGACGTGATCAGGGCCTCGTACATGACCTGGCGTGCCTCCCAGGGGGTGGCGCGCCGGCTATTGGTGTCCATGAGGTCCGCCAACAGTTCCTGGTCCAGGCTGCCCCAGTTCACACCGATGCGCACTGCCTTGTCCCAGCGCATGGCGGCCTCGATCATCTGGCCGAACTGCTTGTCCCGCTTGTCGCCCTTGCCGACATTGCCGGGGTTGATGCGGTACTTGGACAGGGCCTGGGCGCAATCCGGAAAGTCCGTCAGCAGCCGATGGCCGTTGTAGTGAAAGTCACCCACCAGGGGAACGCTCTCGCCCATGCGGTCCAACTGCTCGCGGATGTACGGCACAGCCGCAGCCGCCTCGGGCGTGTTCACGGTAATGCGCACGAACTCCGACCCGGCCTGCGCGAGTTCCTTGACCTGGATGGCGGTGCCGATGGCATCCACCGTGTCCGTGTTGGTCATGGACTGCACGCGCACGGGGGCATCACCGCCCACGGTCACCACGCGCGAACCCCACACCACCCTGGCTTGCCGCGACCGGCGGGGCAATGCAGACGCGACCGCGATGGGTCCGAACTCAGTTGGGAGCTTTTCCACTATTTCACCTCGAAACGGGCGACGTTCTCACGCGATACACCCGCCAAATCAAAAGGCTTGCCACGCACAAAGACTTCGGTGGCGTCGGCACGGCCGATCACCACCGCCAAAGGCGCCGGAGCACTCACGGAAACAGACTCTTCTGCCGCCAGGTTGCGCTGCAGCACCACAGCACCCCCAGCATCCTTGACCTGCACCCAGGATTGGCTGCGCGCACGCAGCACCAGGGTACCGGAAGCCACCGCAGCCGCACTGGCCGGTTCACTGGCTGCCACCGCAGGCGAAGGCGTAGCAGCGGTAGCGGTAGCAGCAGCCGGCCCCGCACCCGCCACAGGAGCCGAGGCGGTCGGGCGTGCGCCGGGTGCCGTGGCGACGGGATCGCTGGCCACTGTCTGCGCAGTCACTGCCACAGGCTCTACCACCGACGCAGGCTCGGTGGGCGGCGATGCCGGCACGGGCTCGCCCGCGCCGGGCTGGGTTGCAGGCCCGGAAGAAAGGAACGACCAGCCGCCAGGCTGGCGGGGGAAAAAGAACACAGCCACAGCCCCGACCAGCAAGGCGAGCACCACCAACGACACGGATCGCGACCGCGCATTGCCGCCGGAAGAAAACGATGCCGAGGATGACGAAGACTTTCCGGCACTTACCTTGACCGGCGCGTTCAGCCCGGCGCTGTCGGCAGACAAACGCGGACTCTGGCTCTGGGGCAAAAGGGAGAGGACGGGCCCCGGGTCCACCTTGAGCGTCCGGCACACGCTGGATGCGAGTGCCCGCACGAACACGGTGTCCGGCAGCGCCGCATAGTCGTCGGCCTCCAGGGCCTCGAGCTTGCTGACGGGCACCTTCAGTGCCACCGCCAAAGCCGCGATGTGCATTCCGCTCGCCTGGCGCGCCTCACGCAGCAACCCGCCTGCCGTTACCGTCACAGCACCCTCCACAACCTCACTCATTGAAAGCCCCGCGTTCGTATGCACCCAGTTCCCGGGATTCCGGGAACCGCTTGCGCAACTGGTCTACCAATTGCCGCATCGCCACCGTATCGCCCAGCGCTCGCTCGATCTTGATACCCAGCCAGAGCGATTCAGAATTGGCAAACTGGCTGTTGTTCAGGCGACGGATGTAAAACTGGGCACGGGTCAGCTCATCGCGCCGCAAAAGAAGCGAAGCAAGGTGATAGCCAACGACGGGATTCGCAGCGTCCAGCTCATAGGCCTTCAGCATCGATTGCTCGGCCTCCACAAACTGGCCCGCGCCCGACTGGCACAGCCCGCGGGCCATCAAGGTCTTCGAACGTGTGAGATACGCTGGATTGGCCAATGCACGCACGAACTGCTGGTCCGCTTCTGCATACTTCTGCTGCTGGCACATCAACCATCCATAGTTGTGCTGCAGGTTCGGATCGTTAGCACGCAGTGCCAGGGCCCGGCGAAAACTGTCCTCGGCCTGAATAAGATCGTTCAGGCGCATGTAAATGAGGCCGCGCAAGTTGAAAGCGTCCGTGTAGCTGGGGTCAGCTACCAGCGCCTGCTTCACTTCATCCAGCGCCACAGCCGTCTGCCCATTTTCGAAATAGTTGGACGCCAGTTCCAAGCGAATGCGCGCGCGGCGGCGTGCTTCGGGCTCGTCGGATGGGGTCACCAGCCCGGCATCCGAATCATTGGCGGCACCGCCAGAATTGGTTGCGCAGCCTTGAAGGACCGCCATGCAGGCGACCGACCCGCACGCCACCAGTGTCCAGCGGCACCATTGCTGCCAGCGTCCAACCAATCCCACCATGTAGCGCCTCCTTGAAGTAAGCCGATATCCGTCGATCAATTCACCGGTTTGAGAACGATTGTGCGCTGCTTTGCCATGCGTTCAGCGGCACGTGTGCGGTCTTTGACATCACCCGCCAGTTGCCCGCAGGCGGCGTCGATATCATCGCCGCGGGTCTTGCGCACTGTCGTGACAATACCTGCATCGCTCAAGACCTTGGCAAAAGCCAGCACCTGATTCTGCGGCGAACGCAACAGCCCTGATGCGGGGAACGGATTGAAGGGGATCAGGTTGAACTTGCAGCGCACGCCAGCGCCGCGCGCCGGACGCACCAACTCAATGAGTTGATGCGCATGCTCGATCTGGTCATTGACGCCGTCGAGCATGCAGTATTCGAACGTGATGAAGTCGCGTGGCGCATGCGCCAGATAGCGGTTGCAGGCCTCGAGCAGCTCCTCGATCGGATACTTGCGGTTGAGCGGCACGAGGTTGTCGCGCAGCGGATCATTGGGCGCATGCAGCGACACCGCCAGGGCCACGGGGCAGTCCTGGGACAGCCGGTCCATCATGGGCACCACACCCGATGTGGAGACCGTCACGCGCCGGCGCGACAGGCCATAGCCGTGGTCGTCCAGCATGGCGCGCAGTGCCGGCACGAGAGCGGTGTAGTTCTGCAGCGGTTCACCCATCCCCATCATCACGACGTTGGAGATCACCCGTTCGTCGGTGTGCAGGCGCTTGCGCAGCGAATGTTCGGCAAACCACAGCTGGGCGATGATTTCGCCGGTGGTCAGGTTTCTGCTGAAACCCTGGTGTCCCGTGGAGCAGAAACGGCACCCCACGGCGCAACCCGCCTGGGATGAAATGCACAGCGTGCCGCGGTCATCCTCGGGGATGAACACGGCCTCCACCGCATTGCCGTCGCCCACGTCGAACAGCCACTTCACGGTGCCGTCGGACGACACGTGTTCAGAAATGACAGGCAGCGCCTCGACCCGGGCGCAGCCCTTGAGCTTGTCGCGCAAGGCCTTGGCCAGATCGCTCATGGCGTCGAAGTCACTGGCGCCGCGCTGGTGTATCCAGCGGAACAGCTGGGTGGCGCGAAAGCGCTTTTCCCCCAACTGCTCACAGAAGGCCGCCAGGCCGTCGAGATCGAATTCGAGCAGGTTCGTGGTCATCGCACCGACCTCCCATGGGGCCGGGCGCAGTGCTCCCCATGACGCAGGCATCCCACCATGGCGGGAACAGGCATGGGGATCACCATATCAACGCGAGTAGACGTTCAGGCCGGGGAAGAAGAAAGCGACTTCTGCGGCAGCCGTTTCGGCAGCGTCGGAGCCATGCACCGCATTGGCGTCGATGCTGTCGGCGAAGTCAGCGCGGATGGTGCCGGCTTCTGCCTTCTTGGGGTCGGTGGCGCCCATCAGTTCGCGGTTCTTCAGGATGGCGTTCTCGCCTTCCAGGGCCTGGATCATCACGGGGCCGGAGATCATGAAGTCCACGAGGTCCTTGAAGAAAGGACGCTCCTTGTGCACGCCATAGAACTGCTCGGCTTCCAGGCGCGACAGGTGCACCATGCGGGCGGCCACAACCTTCAGGCCAGCAGCTTCAAAGCGGGCGTAGATCTGACCGATGACGTTCTTGGCCACTGCGTCGGGCTTGATGATGGAGAGAGTGCGTTCGATTGCCATGTTGATTTCCTGAATGAATGATTTAGCTGTGATTCGTTTGTCCAGCGGACAAAGCCCTCGATTCTAACCGGCAGCGCCGACGGGTCGGCGCGTCAACGCCCACCGCGCCGAGGGCCACCACCGCCGCTGCCACCGCCACCGGGGCGGCGCTTGTCCTGGCGATGGCGCGCAAGGCTGTCCGTGCCGATGTAGCCCACCGAGGTCTTCATCGGGTCGGGTTGCGCACTGCCCCCCGAGCCATTGCCACGGCCGCCCTGCCCCTGGCCACCGCCATCGCGGCGCGGTTTTTGTCCGCGTGCGGGCGCCTGCCCGCCAAACGCTCCGGTCGGGCTGGGGAAACCGTCGCGGCGCGGACCATTGCCGCGCGAGGCATTGCGGCCGCCCCGCTGGCGCTTGTCACCATTGCGGGAACCCGCATCGCCATGGGCACCGGCCGGGCCCTCGGCGCGCGCTGGAGCCCCTTCGGGCGCACCGGCACTTGCGGCCCGGACCAGGGCCCGGATGTCGCTGTCGTCCAGCTCCAGCCATGCGCCCCGCTTGAGGCCGCGCGGCAAGACCATGGCGCCGTAGCGGATACGGATCAGGCGGCTCACCGCGTGACCCACGGCCTCCAGCATGCGGCGCACTTCGCGGTTGCGCCCTTCGGAGATCGTGACGCGGTACCAGCAGTTGGAGCCTTCTCCGCCGCCATCTTCGATGGAACCGAAAGCGGCCATGCCGTCGTCCAGGCGCACGCCGTCCAGCAGCTTTTGCTTCTCTTCGTTGCTGAGCGCGCCCAGCACACGCACTGCGTACTCACGTTCCAGGCCAAAGCGCGGATGCATCAGCTTGTTGGCCAGCTCGCCTGAACTGGTGAACAGCAGCAGCCCTTCGGTGTTCAGATCCAGGCGACCCACGGACTGCCACTTGCCCTGCATCAGGCGCGGCAGCTTGCGGAACACGGTGGGCCTGTTTTGCGGATCGTCGTGCGTCACCACCTCGCCCACGGGCTTGTGATAAGCGATCACACGGGCTGGCGGCGGGTCGATGCGGTAGCGGATCGGCTTGCCGTTGACCTTGACCTGGTCGCCGTACTGGATGCGCTGGCCGATGTGGGCCGGCTCGTTGTTGACGGAGATGCGCCCCTCCAGGATGAGCTGCTCCATCTCCAGCCGGGAGCCCAGGCCCGCCTGCGCCAAGACCTTGTGCAGCTTGGGGGTTTCCACCTGAGGCAGAAGCACGCGCTTGGCGGGCACGGCCTCTGCAGAGGTTTCTTCGTCGTCGAAGCGGCCCGACACCACATCCGCAAACTCATAACCATCCACCGCCAGCGCAGGCTGGTTGCGCTTCTGGCCACGGCCTTCGCCCTCAGGGCGCGGCGGGCGCTGGCCGCGGGACTGACCCTGCGGAGGACGCCGGTCGCCACGCGCAGGCACGTCGGCTGCCTCGGCGGCATCCGCGGCATCCGGCGCATCCACTGCACTCGGATTTTCACCCTGGGGAGCCTCGTCGCCGGCGGGCGCGGAAGCCACGTCCAGCTGTGCAGGCTGCTCCGACGGCTGTGGAGCCTCGGCGGACGACGAGTCCACGCTCACCGCATCCACCGGCGCGTCCGCCGCCACCACGGCCGGGGCGGGCTTCTTGCGGGGCGCACGCTTGGCAGCCGGCTTCTTGGCCGCTACAGCGGGCTCTGCGTCCGGCTCGGTGGCCGGGTTGTCGGGGGTCGAATCGTTCATCAAGTTTTTCCCTGGATACCACCGGGGGTATCGGCGTCGTCATCGTGGAGACCTGTCTCCACATTGTCAAAAAAATCGTCCCTGCGCAGCTCTGGCTCTGGCTCTGGCTCTGGCTCTGGCTCTGGCTCTGGCTCTGGCTCTGGCTCTGGCTCTGGCTCTGGCTCTGGCTCTGGCTCTGGCTCTGGCTCTGGA
>NZ_JBITVD010000028.1:18941-46478 GCF_044542805.1 Acidovorax sp. NPDC077693
TGGCCCTGGCTCTGGCGAAATCTGCGGTTCCACCTGCTCCTCTTCACGCTCCGGTGCCACGGCCACGGTTTCGGCAACCTCCACCCCCAGCCCCGGTTCCGGTGCCTGCGCGGCTTCGGGTTCAGGCTCAGGCTCGATCACACCTTGCGCCGCTGCCGCCATGGCCTCCAGCACGTTCGCATTGCCAGACGGGTCGTCGAGCACTGGCAACTGGTCCAGCGACTGCAGGCCCATGTCGTCCAGAAACTGCCGCGTGGTCGCAAACAGCGACGGCCGGCCCACCGTCTCCCGGTGGCCGATGACCTCGACCCAACCCCGGTCCTCCAATTGCTTGATGATCAGGCTGTTGACCGTCACGCCCCGGATATCCTCGATATCGCCGCGGGTGACCGGCTGGCGGTACGCAATGATCGCCAGGGTCTCCATGGTGGCCCGGGTGTAGCGCGGGGGCTTTTCGGGGTGCAACCGGTCCAGGTACTCGCGCATTTCCGGGCGGCTCTGAAAGCGCCAGCCTGTGGCCACCTGCACCAGCTCCACGCCACGCTGCGCCCAGTCCAGCTGCAGATCCTGCAGCAGCAGCTTCAAGGTGTCGGACCCCAGTGCGTCGTTGAACAGCACGCGCAGCTCGCGCAAAGGCACAGGCTGCTGCGCGCAGATCAGCGCAGTTTCGAGGACCCGTTTGGCATCCACCGTGTTCATGGTTTGGCGATTCCTGGAAAAGTGGCACGCGTCGCGACGGGTGTCACATCAACAGCAGGGGGCAATCAATAGCAATGGCGCACTGTGCAAGGCGCCGGCGCGACGCAAGGGCCCGGCGGGATTCCGTCTTCGGGCTGGGGGCCTGTGGGGCCGTCAGGGCGCATTGTAGCCCAGGCCCCATGCAGCAAGGGCCTGGCGCATATCCTCGGGCACCGGGGCCATGAACTCCAGGGCCTGGCCCGTCACGGGGTGGGCGAAGGCCAAGCGGTAGGCATGCAGCGCCTGCCGCTGCATCGCCTCCACGGGCGCGCCACCGTACAGCACATCCCCCACCAGCGGGTGTTTCAGCGATGCCATGTGCACGCGGATCTGGTGCGTGCGGCCGGTGTGCAAGGTGCACTGCACCCAGCAGCCCTGCTCCGAGCCCTCCAGCCAGCGGATGTCGGTGCGCGCCGCCTTGCCGGCATGCACCGCCAGGTCCACCACCGCCATCCGCAGGCGGTTGCGCGGGTCCCGGCCGATGGGCGCGTTGACAGCGCGGGTCGTGGGCCCGCTCCAGGCGCCGTGCGCCAAGGCGACGTACTGGCGCTTGACCTGGCGCTCGGCAATCAGCGCGACCAGAGCGTCCATGGTGGCACGATCCCGGGCCACCACCATCAGGCCGCTCGTGTCCTTGTCCAGACGGTGAACGATGCCGGCGCGCGGCACCATGAGCGCCTTTTCGTCGCGGGCCAGCAGGCCGTTGAGCAGTGTGCCGCTCCAATTGCCGGGCGCCGGGTGCACGACCAGGCCGGCAGGCTTGTTCACGACCAGCAGGTGGGCATCTTCGTAGACCACGTCGATGTCCATCGGCTCGGGCCTGAACGCCTGGCTCTGCAGGGTCGGCCGCATTTCCAGCACGATCTGATCGCCGGCCTTCACCTTGGCCGATGCCTTCAGTGCCGGCGCGCCTTGCAGGCGGACCATGCCTTGCGACAGCAGTTGCTGCAGGTAGCTGCGCGAAAACTCGGGCACCAGCTCGACCAGCGCCCGGTCGAGCCGCGCGCCGTGCTGCGCGACAGCGACGGTCATGGTGCGCAGTTCGCCGGCAGCGCCTTCGGCCAGGCCGCCGGAATCTTCGGATTCGTCGGAGTCTTCAGGCAGCAGGTCACTGTCGCCGGCCTGAACCGCCCGCGCAGCGGGGCTCATACCGCTGAGCGGCGGGGTGGCCACGGCTTCAGCGCGCTGGCAGGTAGCGGGACGGGTCGACAGGCTTGCCCTGGCGGCGGATCTCGAAGTGCAGCTTCACGCGGTCGGCGTCGGTGCTGCCCATCTCGGCGATCTTCTGGCCCTTGCGCACCGCCTGGTCTTCCTTGACCAGCAGCGTCTGGTTG
Organism: Acidovorax sp. NPDC077693; assembly: GCF_044542805.1. Taxonomy (NCBI): domain Bacteria; kingdom Pseudomonadati; phylum Pseudomonadota; class Betaproteobacteria; order Burkholderiales; family Comamonadaceae; genus Acidovorax; species Acidovorax sp. NPDC077693. The sequence goes on from NZ_JBITVD010000028.1 coordinate 21,014, forward strand.
TGGGCGTAGGCCGTCAGGAAGGTGTTGTTGTGCTTGAGGATCACCAGGTTGCCGTAGCCGCGCAGGCCGGCACCGGCGTACACCACGCGGCCATCGGCCGCGGCCAGCACGGGGTCGCCCGCTTTGCCAGCGATGTCGTAGCCCTTGTTGCGCGCCTCGTCGAAGCCCGCGATCAGCGAGCCAGGGGCGGGCCAGATGAAGGCCAGTTCGTCGTCTCCCCCTGCAGCGGCGGGAGCGCTGGGCGCGGCAGGCGCCGGTGCAGCCGCCACCACCGGGCCCGAAGCCGCAGGCGCACCGGGCTTGGCTGCGCTGGCAGGCGGCACAGGGCCGCTGGCCGGCGTGGCCGGCGTCACCGAGGACGACGCCACCGGGCGGGTGACCACCCCGGTATCGGACGCCACCGCTTGCGATGCAGCCCCGGGAGCCACCACGCGCAGCACCTGGCCGACTTCGATCAGGTTGGCGTTTTCCAGGTTGTTCCAGCGGGCGATGTCTTTCCAGCTCTGGCCGGATTCCAGGCCGATGCGAATGAGGGTATCCCCAGGCTTGACGGTGTAGTAGCCCGGCTTGCCTGCGTTTTCGGCGCCCGGCAGGGGCTTGATGGGCGTGCCCACCACCACGCCGGACTGTGCGCCGGCAGAAGGCGCGGGAGACTGGGACGCCGTGCCCCGGTCTTCCACAGGAGCCCTGTTCAGCCGGGTGCCGCAACCGGTGAGCGCGAGCCCCGCCAGCGCCACGGTAAACCCAACCACAAGACCACGCGATACGAACATAAGCATTTCCCTTTGGACCGTGTTGTGCACTCACGTGCTCACGAAAACCGGTAAAAGGCCCGGCAACAAGGCGCGCGATGCGCCAAGAGATGAAGACCGCAAGCGGGCTGCGATGCAGAAGCCGGACCTTTTCCCGGCTGTTCCCATGCGCTGGACCATGAGATCAACGCTCGCGCCGTGGCAACCGCTGACCTCATGCCCCAGGGAGGACGCGTGCCAGCGCACGAGCCCTTCTAGGCAACCCCCGATTTTAGGGGGACAAAATGTACGGGCTCCAGCACGTTTTGTTTCAATCCGTGCGGGGTTTTGTCGATCACGAGCAACATCTGCTGCCCGCCCGCCACGGCCATGGGGGCCACCAGCCGTCCGCCGACGGCCAGCTGGTCGCACCACGCCTGCGGCACGGCGTCGCCGCCTGCGGCCGCGATGATGGCCGCGTAAGGCGCCCCCTTGGCATAGCCCAGCATGCCGTCGCCAAACAGCAGATGGACATTCGCCAGCCGAAACGGCCGCAGATTGCTGCGGGCCTTGTCGTGCAGCCCGCGCAGCCGCTCCAGCGTGTAGACCTCGCGCGCCAGATGGCTGAGCACCGCCGCCTGGTAGCCACAGCCGGTGCCGATCTCCAGCACCCGGCCCAGGCCGCCGGAGCGTGCAATGTCCGCGCCCAGCAGCAGCTCGCACATGCGGGCCACCACATTGGGTTTTGAAATGGTTTGGCCGAGCCCAATGGGCAGGCTGGTGTCTTCATACGCCTGGTTGACGAGCGCGCTGTCCACAAACTGGTGGCGCTGCACCGCCCCCATGGCCTGCAGCACGGCGGACGACGTGATGCCGCCCGCCGCCAGCTTTTGCACCATGCGCGCGCGCACGGCCGCGGAATCCAGCCCCACCCCCGACGGCGAAGGTGCCGGCGGCCGCCCCCCCAGCGGCGCCGCAGGGGCCGGGCGCGCTGGCGTCGGTGCCGCCGTACCCGGCAGACGGGCCGGAAATCCGGGGCGGCGCTGCTGCATCGTCACGCCTTCGGGGCGTGGGCTGCCCCTGACGCCAGTCGCGACGCCGTCTGCGCCCAATAACCCAGGTTGTCGTGGTCGGTCAGGTCCACCTTCAGCGGTGTGATCGACACATGGCCTTGCACGGTGGCGTGGAAGTCGGTGCCCTCTGCATCGTCCTTGGCAGCGCCCGCGCTGCCGATCCAGTACATCGCCTCACCCCGCGGGTTTTCCTGCACGATGACGCGCTCGGCCGCATGGCGGCGGCCCAGCCGGCACAGCTTGATGGGCTTGAGCACATCCAGAGGCAGGTTGGGGATGTTCACGTTCAACAACCAGGGTGTTTCATTGACGAGCTGCTGGGCGCGCATTTGCTCCACGATCTCGCGAGCCTTGGCCGCAGCCGCCTCGATCTCGCCCCAGCCTTTGTCGACCTGGGAGAACGCGATGGCCGGAACGCCGAACAGATAGCCCTCCATCGCCGCACCCACGGTGCCCGAGTAGATGGTGTCGTCGCCCATGTTGGCGCCATTGTTGATGCCGGAGACCACCAGGTCGGGCCGGTAGCCCAGCAGCCCGGTGAGCGCAATGTGCACGCAGTCGGCTGGGGTGCCGTTCACGTACCGAAAGCCGTTGTAGGCCTTGGTGACGGTCAGCGGCGAGTGCAGCGTCAGCGCATTGGACTTGGCGCTGTTGTTGTGCTCTGGCGCGACCACCTCCACCTCGACCCCGTCAAGGGTCTTGAGCGCATCGTGCAATGCCACGATGCCCGGAGCCTGGTAGCCGTCGTCGTTGGAGATCAGAATTTTCATGGGTTGCAGCAGGGGGTTGCAACCGATTGTAGGTCGCAGTGCCCCGCCCGCCCCGCCCTCGCGCGCCAGCCAAGGCGGTCGCTCGTGGGACAACGCGCGCCCGGGCCCCCCACCTATCATCCGTTCAACAAAATTGACCGGAGACCCATCCCATGCACGCTTGGCTTTGCACCAACCCCGTCGGCGTCGACGCCCTGGCCTGGACCGAACTGCCCACGCCCACGCCCCAAGCCGGCGAGGTGCTCATCGAGATCAAGGCCGCCAGCCTGAACTTTCCCGACCTGCTCATCGTGCAGAACAAGTACCAGATGAAACCGCCGCTGCCCTTCGTGCCCGGCTCCGAATATGCCGGCGTGGTAGCGGCAGTGGGTGACGGCGTGACGCACCTGAAGGTCGGCCAGAACGTGGCCTGCCTGTCCGGCACGGGCGGCTTCGGCACGCACACCATCGCGCCTGCTGCGCTGTGCATGCCGCTGCCCGAAGGCTTCTCGCACGTGGATGCGGCCGCGTTCATCATGATCTACGCCACGTCCTACCACGCGCTGGTGGACCGCGCCGCACTCAAGGCGGGTGAGACGGTGCTGGTGCTGGGCGCTGCCGGCGGCGTGGGCACCTCGGCCATCCAGATCGCCAAGGCCATGGGCGCGCGCGTGATCGCAGCGGCCTCCAGCGACGAGAAATGCGCGCTGTGCACCTCCATCGGGGCGGACGCCACCATCAACTACAGCAAGGACAACCTGCGCGAGTCCATCAAGGCACTGACCGACGGCAAGGGCCCCGACGTGATCTACGACCCGGTGGGCGGCGACTTTGCCGAGCCCGCGTTCCGCTCCATCGCCTGGCGCGGCCGCTACCTGGTGGTGGGGTTTGCGTCCGGCCCCATCCCGGCCCTGCCCTTCAACCTGGCGCTGCTCAAGGGCGCGTCCATCGTGGGCGTGTTCTGGGGCGACTTCGCCAAGCGCGAACCCAAGGCCAACGCCGCCATGATGGGCGAGCTGGCGCAGTGGTACGCCCAAGGCAAGATCAAGCCGGTGATCGACCGCACCATGCCCATGGCCGAGCTGCCAGCCGCCTACGCGCACATGGGGTCGCGCGGCGTGATGGGCAAACTGGTCATGGTCAACTGACAGCGGCAGGGCGCATCAACCCGCGCCCGCCACCCCGGGTCACCGGCGTTTTTGCCCCCCGGGGGCGGCACCCAAACAGCGGCTGCTGTGTCACACTTGGGGACTTCGCCCCCTCAGACCCTGGTGTCAGCACATGGCCGACCGTCCACCCTCCGAAATCGCGCGCGAGACACTCAAGCAGCTGGCCATCCGCCGCTTGCAGCCCACGCCCGACAACTACCTGGCGCTGTATGACGAGATCGCCGAAACTCGCAGCCCGCAGCCCTTTCCCGAAGGGCCGCTGAGCCAGATCCTGCGGGTGCTGCCGGGGCAGACCCCAGCGCAAAAGCGCCTTTTGGGCCAATTCGAGCGGGCGATCATCCAGAAGGACTGGTCGTCGTTGCAAAGCACCATGGTCGGCTACGCCAACCTGGGGCTGAACCCCATGTCGGCCACGGCCACGCCCATCGAGACGGCCGCGGACGCCGCCCCGCCCGCCGCCATCCTGCCCGACGAGTTTGCGCAGCTCTTGGCGCGCCTGGTGGACAACGTGCTGCCCGCGCTGGGCGACGACGACGCCCGCGTGATCGAGATGGCGCAGCAGCTCGTCACCTTCCTGCGCGAGCCCGCGCCCCCCATATCCACCGCCCAGCTGATGCTGGGCAACTTCACCTACCGGCTGTCCTTCGCCACCGAAGAGCAAGGCGCCATCCGCAGCGGCCTGCTGAATCTGCTGCACATGGTGTTCGAGAACATTGCCGTGCTCAGCGCCGAAGACCGCTGGCTGCAGGGCCAGGCCCAGGCGCTGATGGCAGCATCCACCCCGCCGCTGACGCTGCGCCGGCTGGACGACGTGCAGCGCCGCCTGAAGGACGTGATCTTCAAGCAGGCCGAGGCCAAGGCCCGCACGGTGGAGGCGCAGGAGCAGATGAAGGAAATGCTCACCACCTTCATCGAGCGCCTGGCGCGGATCACCGCCTCCAGCACCACCTACCAGGGCACGATGGAGCGCTGCGCCGACCTGATCGGCAAGGCCAACACCATCGAGGAGATCGCCCCGGTGCTGCAGGAGGTGATGAGCGCGACCCGCTCCATGGCCCTGGACAGCCGCGTGACCCACGACGAACTGCAGGACCTGCGCGAGCGCACCGAAGCCAAGCGCGCCGAGGTGGCCAAGCTGCAGGAAGAGCTCGACCGCGCCAGCGCCCAGGCACGGCACGACCCGCTGACCGGATCGCTCAACCGCAAGGGCCTGGACGAGGCGATGGAGCGCGAGATCGCCCGATCGCGCCGCCTGGGCTCGCCGCTGTGCCTGGCGCTGCTCGACGTGGACAATTTCAAGACCATCAACGACCGCCTGGGCCATTCCGGCGGCGACGCGGCCCTGGTGCACCTGGCACAGGTCACGCGCGAGGTCATGCGCCCGCAGGACCTGCTGGCGCGCTATGGCGGTGAAGAATTCGTGCTGGTGCTGCCCGACACCACGGTCGACAGCGGCGTGGCCGCCATGACCCGGCTGCAGCGCGAGCTGACCACCCGGTTCTTTTTGCAGGGCACCGAGAAGGTGCTCATCACCTTCAGCGCTGGCGTGGCCCAACTGGTGGACAGCGAAAGCAGCGCCGACGCCATCCGCCGCGCAGACCAGGGGATGTACCTGGCCAAGCGGTCGGGCAAGAATCGGGTGATGCCCGCGTAGTCACTCCCCCCTGAGTCGCCTGCGGCGCCTTCCCCCCAGGGGGACGCCACCCGTGGCCTGGCAGAGCCAGTTCCACGGTGGCACTGGCCTGGGGGCGCGCCGGTATCGACGTCCGCTTGATTAGGATGCTGCTCAAAGCAGCGCCTGCTCGGGCTGCTGCTGCCCATCACCTGAAACGTCACCGACCATGGACCGCCGCGCATTTCTACAACTCGCCGCCAGTGCGGCCGCAGCGACTGCCCTGCCCCGCTGGGCGTGGAGCAACGCGCCTTCGCTGTCCACCCACCCGTTCGCGCTGGGCGTGGCCAGTGGCGATCCGGCGCCGGACGGGGTGGTGCTGTGGACGCGCCTGGTGCTGGCCGATGCGGCGCAGCTGCAGGCGGCCCACACCGTGCGGTGGGAGGTGGCGCACGATGCGCGCTTTGCGAAGATCGTGCAAAAGGGCGAGGCGCCTGCCCTGCCGCAGCTGGGCCACAGCGTGCATGTGGAGCTGCGCGGCCTAGCGCCGGGGCGTTGGTACCACTACCGCTTCATGCTGGGCGATGCGGTCAGCGCCGTGGGCCGCACGCGCACCGCGCCTGCGGCGGGCGACCTGCCGGATGCGCTGCGGGTGGCCTTTGCGTCGTGCCAGCGGTGGGAGCACGGCCAGTACGCCGCGTGGCGCCACCTGGCGGCCGACCAGCCCGACCTGGTGCTGTTCCTGGGCGACTACATCTACGAATATGCCACGCCCAAGAATGCATCGGACCTGGCGCGCACCCACACCCTCAAGGTGGCGACCACGCTGGCCGACTACCGCGACCGGTACGCACTGCACAAGAGCGACCCGGCCCTGCAGGCCGCCCATGCCACCTGCCCCTGGGCCGTGACCTGGGACGACCACGAAGTGCAAAACGACTACGCCGCGGGCGCAGGCCGGGGCGACACCCCGCACTTCCTGGCGATGCGCGGCGCCGCGTGGCAAGCGTTCTACGAGAACATGCCCCTGCGCGCCACGAGCCTGGCCCGGCCCTTCCCCGACACCCGGTGGGACGCGCTGCAGGTCTACCGCCGGCTGCGCTGGGGCCGACTGGCCCACATCCACCTGCTGGACGGCCGCCAGTACCGCACCTGGCAGGCCTGCCGCACGCCCGATTCCGCCAGCGCAGGGGCCGTGCGCGGCGGCGCCTGCGCCGAGCTGGTCGACCCGGCCCGCACCTACCTTGGCGCGGCGCAGGAGCAGTGGCTCGACACAGGCCTGGCCAGCGACGCGGCCGCGCCGGACGCCACCCGCTGGAGCGTGCTGGCCCAGCAGACGCTGTTCTCGCCGCGCCATTACCCTTCCGGCACGGTGACCACCGACAACTGGGACGGCTACCCCGCCGGCCGCGCGCGCCTGCTGCAATCGGTGGCCCGCCATGCTCCCCGCAACACAGTGCTGCTGGGCGGCGACATCCACCAGAACTACGTGTGCCGCGTACACGCCGACGCGGACCGCCCGGATTCGCCTGTCATCGCCAGCGAGTTCTGCGGCACCTCCATCAGCTCGCGCTCGGGCACCACGCAGGACAAGGTGGACGCCGTAGTGCGGCACAACCCCCACGTGCTGCTGGCCCGCTGCGACCTGCGCGGCTACGGCATTGCCGACATCACGCCCGAGCGCTGGACCACCACCCTGCACACCGTGGACGACCCGATGCGCGCGGACAGCGGCATCAGCACCCTGGCCAAGTTCGTCGTGCAAGACGGGCGCGCCGGGCCCGTGGCGGCGTGATCGCTCCTCTTTTGATAGCTGGTCGCGCTTGTCCAGACAGCGGCAGGGCCATGAAAAGCTTCAAACCCAGCGCCTGTAGCGCAATGTAACGCCGAGCCCTTGCGCGGGCTGCGCACCGTACGATGGCCGCTTCTTGCTGCCACGAAGGAGAAGCCCATGTCCCCCATCGTCTCGCCATCCTCGGCATCGCCCCGGCGTTTGCGCCCGGGCCTGATCACTGGCACCGCGCTCGCTGCACTGCTGGCGGGCTGCGCTGGCACCATCAGCCCCTCGCAGTTCGCCTACACCGTGCCGGCCCAGCCGGAGGGCTCGTCGGGCTACACCGAAAAACCGGGCTGGGCCACCGAGAAGTTCGCCGTGGCCGCCGCCAACCCGCTGGCGACCGATGCGGGCTACCAGATCCTCAAGGCCGGGGGCTCGGCCGTGGACGCGGCCATTGCGGTGCAGATGGTGCTGACCCTGGTCGAGCCGCAGTCCAGCGGCATCGGCGGCGGCGCCTTCTTGCTGCACAGCAACGGCAAGGCGGTGGAGGCCTACGACGGGCGCGAGACCGCACCCGCCGCTGCGGACGAAAAACTCTTCCTCGGCGCCGACGGCAAACCCGTGCCGTTCTACGACGGCGTGGTGGGCGGCCGCTCGGTCGGCGTGCCCGGCACCGTGCGCATGCTGGAGCTGGCGCACAAGCAGCACGGCAAACTGCCCTGGGCCACGCTGTTCCAGCCCGCGATCACCCTGGCCGAGGGCGGCTTCAAGATCAGCGCGCGGCTCAACACCCTGGTGGCGGCGGACCCGCACCTCAAAAAGGACCCGGTGGCCGCCGCCTACTTCTACAAGGCCGATGGCGATGCCCGCGACGTGGGCGTGAACCTGCGCAACCCCGAACTGGCTGCGGTGCTGCGCCGCATCGCCGCCGAAGGCAGCAAGGCCCTGCACGAGGGCGAGATCGCCCAGGCCATCGTCGACAAGGTGCAAAAGCACCCCACCAACCCCGGCAAGCTCAGCTTGGCCGACCTGGCCGGCTACCAGCCTAAAAAGCGCGAGGCGCTGTGCCACGACTACCAGGTCGCCACCAAGGACTTCCGCGTCTGCGGCTTCCCGCCGCCCAGCTCGGGCGCCATCGCCATCGGGCAGATCCTGGGCATCCTCAAGAACACCGACGCCGCCGCAAAGCCGCTGCAGGACGGCATCCCCTCGGCCGACTGGCTGCACCTGTACACCGAGGCTGCGCGCCTGGCGTTCGCCGACCGCGCGCAGTACGTGGCCGACCCCGACTTCGTGCAGCCCCCCGCGGGCAGCTGGAGCAGCCTGCTCGCCCCCGCCTACCTGGCCGACCGCGCCAAGCTCATCGGCGCGCAGAGCATGAAGGTCGCGCAGCCCGGCAACCCCGGCGCGGTGAAGACCAGCTACGCGCCCATGCCCGACCAGCCCGAGTACGGCACCAGCCACATCAGCATCGTCGACGCTTTCGGCAACGCCGTGGCCATGACCACCACCATCGAAGACCAGTTCGGCGCGCGGCAGATGGTGACCACCAGCGCCGCACGCAGCGGGGGCTTCCTGCTCAACAACGAACTCACCGACTTCAGCTTCGCGCCCGCCGACGCGCAGGGCCAGCCCATTGCCAACCGCGTGCAGCCCGGCAAGCGCCCGCGCTCGTCCATGGCCCCCACGCTGGTGTTCGACAAGGCCACGGGCGAGCTCTTGATGAGCGGCGGCAGCCCCGGCGGCGCGGCCATCATCCACTACACCGCCAAGACGCTGTACGGCGTGCTCAACTGGGGTCTGATGCCGCAGCAGGCCATCAACCTGCCCAACTTCGGCTCCATGAACGGGCCCACGCTGCTGGAGGAAAAGCGCTTCCCGCCCGCTACTGTGGAAGCCCTGCGCGCCCGCGGCGCCGAAGTGCGCGAGATGAATATGACCAGCGGCCTGCAGGCCATCACCCTGGGCAACGCCCATGGCAAGAAGCTGTGGATGGGTGGCGCCGACCCGCGGCGCGAGGGTGTGGTGATGGGCGACTGAACGAAGACAACAGCGCACGCACGATGAACAAATCACTCGCCCGAATTCATCTCGGATTGGCCATCTTCTACGGATTGTTGGCGGCACTGTTGAGCGCGATCCACCTCACAGGCGACAAGGCCAGCGCTACCGGCGTGCTCATTTTTGCAGCCGTGTTCGGCACACCGCTGGTACTCCACGCCCTGGCATTGAGGGGCGTTCGCAATGGGCTGCTGTGGGGTCGCAGCTTGTCCTGGACCCTGGGAATCCTGCTGCTTTTTGCGGTACCGATCGGCACGGTCCTCGGGGCTTTCGTGATCATGCGGACCGGTCCAAAGGATTGGGAAAATTCGGCGAGCGGCTATCCAGCCATATGGATGCGCCCAGGGTGGCACGCAATCCCAAGAAAAAGTGCCGCTACCGCGCACTGGACAAGCGCCAGCAGCCATTAAAGAAAGAGCGTTCTGCCATCACGGTGCAGAACGCTCTTGGAGCCGTCACCCAGCCATGCCAACACGGCACAGCCGGCGCTGGCGTCACTGCTCGGCAATCACATCCACAAACACCAGCGGCTCGCTGCCCGTATTCGCCAACCCATGCGACTCGCCCTTGCGCACGATGGTCACGTCGCCCGGCTTCACGGCCACGTCCTTGCCGTCCTTGTCGCGGAAGGTGCCGCGGCCGGAAATGATGATGTAGGTGTCTTCGTTGGTCGTGTGCTTGTGAAAACCGATGGAGTCGCCCGGCTGCAGCGTGAGCCAGCTGATCTCCTTGATCGCGTGGTCCTTGAGCGCCTTGTCGCGCGTGAAGGCGTATTCGCCGACCAGCGTGCCCTTGCCGCCGCCCGCGGCCTCCTTGTTGGCCTTGATCAGCTCTTCCTTGGTGAACACGTCGGCCAGCGCCGGCGCGGCAACCAATGCCAGTGCGACGGCGGCGCCTGCAGCGCGGGCCAGGGTTTTGTCGTGTGTTGTTGTCATGAAGTCTCCTCGGTGGATGAAGCCGCGGCTGCGGTTGCTTTGACGTTGGCGTTGGCGTTGACGTCGATGCAGCCTGGTGCGGCGGCCACGCCTGCGTGCAGCGGGGCGTGTGCCGGGGAGCATGTTAGGCCCGAACGCGCGGCCGCGCTGCCAGGCCATCAGGGTTCTGACGGTGTGCCACTACACCCACCGCGCCAGCACCTTCGGCACGCTCGCCACCAGCATCGCCACGCCCGACAGCGTCAGCATGCCCAGCACGATCTGCCGGAACCGCGCGTCGCTGATGCCGTGGTACAGCCGGGCGCCCAGCAGCGTGGGCACCAGCATGGCGGGGACCACGATGGCCAGCAGGGGCAGGGCCTCGCGGGTGATCAGGCCCGTGGCCGCGTAGGTGGCAAAAGTTACCAGCAGCATCGCCAGGTTGAAGTTCTGGATGATGGCGCGCTGCACGTCCTTGTCCATGCCGCGCAGGGTGCACCACAGCGTGGGCAGCACGCCGGTGAAGCCGCCCAGGCCGCCCATCACCCCGCCGGCCAGGCCGACCGCCGCGTCCGCCACACGCCCGCCGCGGGTGATGCGGGGCAACTGTTTGGCCATCAGCATGGCCGGGCACCACAGCACCAGCAGCGTGCCCAGCACGAGCTTGAAGGCGTCCATGTCCAGGCGCGGCAGCACGGCCACGCCCAGCGGAATGCCCGCCAGGCCGCCCAGCACGAAGGGCAGCAGCCGCGCCTTGTCAAAGCCCCGGCGCACCGAGAACGCCGCCACCAGCTGGCCGGTGAGTGCGCCGCACACCGTCAGCACCGCGCCCAGGCGCGGCTCCAGCGTCCAGGCCCAGAACGACATGGCCACCATGCCAAAGCCAAAGCCCGACAGGCCCTGCACAAATCCCGCGGCCACCGCCCCCAGGGCCACCACCCACAGCACAGATGAGTCCATCACCTTCCCCTCCGTTGTTGCCGTGCATTGTGGAGAGTTCTCATAAGCAAAGCATCAGCAATTAATATCAAGCCATATTGATTTACTAATAGCCCGAAACCAGCCATGCCTGCGCATTTGCCGCTTGATCCCGACGCCGTCCAGGCCCGCCTGGCCTCGCGCCTGAAGATGCGCCACCTGGTGCTGCTGCAGCAGATCGAGGCGCATGGCACCCTGACCCGCGTGGCGCACCACATGGCCACGAGCCAGCCGGCCATCACCCATGCGCTGGCCGAGCTGGAGGCGATCTTCGGCGCGCCGCTGTTCGAGCGGTCCACGCGCGGCATGGTGCCCACGGCGCTGGGCACCGTGGCGCTGGCCCGTGCGCGCACCCTGCTGCAGGACCTGGGCCACTGGGCGCGCGACATGGAGGCCGCCAGCGCTGGCCGCGCGGCGCACCTGCAGGTGGGCGTGATCCCGTTCGTGCCGGGGCGCCTGCTGGCTGCGGCCATTGGCCAGACGCGGCCCCGCGGCCTGCGTGCCACGGTGAGCATCCACGAAGGCACCAGCGACCACCTGCTGCAGCGCCTGCGCGGGCACGAGCTCGACTGCGTGGTCGGCCGCACCTCCGCCGTGCTCGACATGGACGGGCTGGTGCACGAGGTGCTCTACCACCAGGAGCCGCGCCTCATCGCCCACCGCCGCCTGTCGGCGCGCCTGGCCCGCAAGCCCCTGGCCTGGGCCGAGCTGGCGGACCTGGACTGGGTGCTGGGCGCGCGGCAGACGCCCATGCGCGAGCAGATCACCGACTTCTTCCTGCGCGCGGGCGTGGTGCCGCCGCAGCCCTATGTGGAAAGCCTGTCGTCCAAGGTCATCGGCGAACTGGTGGCGGCCAGCGAACGGGCCGTGTCCATCGTGCCGGCCGACATCGCCCAGGAGCTGGTGCGCATCGCCGGCGTGGCCATCGTGCCGCACCGCTTCGGCTGGACGCTGCCGCCCATCACGCTGTTCCAGCGGCAGCGGGACGCGCAGCATGCCGAGGTGGCGCAGTTTGCGCAGGCGCTGCGCGAGGCGGCGGCTGCTTTCACGGCGGAGCACGCCTGACGCGGAAGGGGCTGGCAAGGCAGCCCTCGCTGTGCCAGGCAGGCTGGCCTGCGGTCAGAACGCCGCGGTCGCGGGGTGCGGGCCGATACGCCCCTCGGAATCGTCCAGCCCGGCTATCGCCGCCATGTCACCCGCATCCAGGGTGAAGCCGAACACGTCGGCGTTCTCGGCAATGCGGCCTGCGTTCACCGACTTGGGAATCACCACGTGCCCCATCTCGATGTGCCAGCGCACGATGACCTGGGCGGGCGTCTTGCCGTGCTTCCTGGCAATGGCCACGATGGCTGGGTCGGCCAGCAGCTGGCCCTGCCCCAGCGGGCTCCAGGCCTGCGTGGCAATGCCGTGGGCGGCGTGGTAGTCGCGCAGCGCATGCTGCTGGAACCGTGGGTGCAGCTCGATCTGGTTGAGCACGGGCTTGACGCCGGTCTCCTGCACCAGGCGGTCCAGGTGCTCGGGCTCGAAATTGGAGACCCCGATGGAGCGTACGCGGCCTTCGGCCTGCAGCCGCACGAAGGCGCGCCAGGTGTCCACATACAGGCCCCGCGCCGGGCATGGCCAGTGGATGAGGTACAGGTCCAGTTGCTCCAGGCCCAGCAGCTTCATGCTGGCATCGAAGGCGCGCAGCGTGGTGTCCAGGCCCTGCTCGGCGTTCCAGAGCTTGGTGGTGATGAAGACGTCGCCCCGCGGCACGCCACTGGCGCGCAGGCCTTCTCCCACGCCTGCCTCGTTGCCATAGATGGCGGCCGTGTCGATGTGCCGGTAGCCGGCGCCCAGCGCGGCTGTCACGGCCTGCGCCGTTTCGTCGGCCGGCGTGCGCCAGACGCCCAGGCCGAGTTGCGGGATGGATCGCCCGTCGTTGAGCGCAAGGGTGGGGTGCGGATGCAGCTGGGTCATCGTCTGGGTCCGTGATGTCGGTGGTTGAAGAAGAGAAGCGGCGCTGGATGCCGTGCGCAGGGCGCGCAGGGGAGTACAGGCCGGGCAAGGCATTCGCTGGGCATCTTCGCACGCAGCCCCGCTGGCTGCACCGTCTGGTAAAGAAGCCAGCATAAAGATGCGGTCACCCCCGTGCACTGCGACCCGGCCGCGGCCACATTGCATCCATATGCAACTGCCCCAAAACCGGGAGGCCCACACAGTACGCGGCTGCGCAGATGAACACGCATCCAAAAGCGATCTTTCCATGTTGCGTTTGCTCACGTTTCGCAATTAATTCACGCAAATTTTCTGCTGCGCCCGCGCAACTGCCGGGGTCAGCCCGATGGTCTGCGTGCCTATGATCGATTCACAAAACGCACTGTGATGCGAGGGCGGGAAGATCATGAAACACACGATGAAAAAGGGTGCGCACACCCCTGCGCGCCAGGCTGCGCACTGGTGCGCGTTGAGCGCTGTGGCGGTAGCGCTGGCGGCATGCGGCGGGGGTGACAGCACCACCGGCGGCACAGGCCAGCAGGCCGTGCAGATGTCGCAGATATCGCCCGACGCGGCGTACGTGCAGCAAAAATCCGAAGCGCAGATACCGGCGGCAGCGCCCACCCAGCCGGGCGTGCCCATCAAGCCGGTGAAGGCCACCTCGTCGGCCGTGGAGAACCCGGGCATGTCGGCCAGCGCTGCCATCGACGGCAACCCGAACAGCCGCTGGGGCAGCACTTTCGTGGACGACGCCTGGATCCAGTTCGACTTCGGCGCCAAGGTCGATGTGGGCGCCATGAAGCTCATCTGGGAGCGCTCCTACGGCAAGGAATACGCCCTGCAGACCTCGCAGGACGGCGAAACCTGGACGCAGATCCGCTACGTCACCAGCGGCAAGGGCGGCACCGAGGAATTCCTGAACCTGGGCATGAGCGCGCGCTACCTGCGCCTGCAGGGCGTGGCGCGGGCCGGTGGCTACGGCTATTCGCTGTTCGAGGTGGAATTCAAAACCCCCGGCACGGACAACACCCAGGGCGTGGCGTCCACGTCGCCCTGGCGCTACCCCGCCAACGGGCAAGGGCTAACGCCCCTGCCGGCAGCCCCCGAGCCGGCCGAAACCACGCAGTTCCGCCTGGCCGACGGCACGCTGGTGACGCGCTTCGGCGCGCGGGCCCTGGGCCGACACGGCCGCGAGCGCGGTGAAGAATGGAACGAGATCGGCTACGGCCCCAACGACACGGTGGACCCTGCCACCGGCGCCGCGGTGGACAAGGGCCCCGGCGCGCACCTGACCTTCGTCACGCAGTACTTCCAGAACCGCACCTGGGGCATGGAGATCATCGACAACAGCCGCGTGGCGGGCGTCACCAAGCCCACGCTGGTGGTCAACCGCTACACCACGGTGGATTTTTTGCCGGGCGACACGGCGTTCTTCCGTGCCTTCGACCGCCCGGGTGTGACCGGTTACGGCTGGATGAACCCGGGCGAGCTGGTCGACCGCAACGTCAAGGTCTGCCTGCCCACGCCCTACCCCGCCAACGGGCGGCTGGCCAGCCCCGACGGCGTCAACGGGCCGTGCACGCTGCGCATCCGGCAGTACCCGGGCCACGGCGGGCTGGGCGCCGATGGTCTGCCCAACGGAACCAACGTCCCCTCGCGGGCGCTGGTGGTGGGAGACTCCATCGAAGTCTCGCCCGCCATGTTCAGCACCCGTGAATCCATGGCGGCCAAGGGCGACAGCGGCGGCATCCGCTACTACTCGGCCGAATGGCTCTATGTGGTGGGCACCGGCCTCGTGCCCTGGTATGGCGTGCAGCCCCGGCTCAACTCGGCACCGCTGCCGGTGGCCGCCCTGTCGGGCGGTACGGGTTCGGTCTCGTACAACTATTCGGACAACGGCGCGTCGATGTTCCAGCAGCCGTTCAACAACGTCGGCATGCGGAACATGCAGCGCTTCGTCGAAGGGCGCCGGCTGATCCACACCCATTTCGCCACCGGCGCGCACAGCGAGTCGGGCAACGACCCGTACCTGCCCGCCGCCAAGCTGCAGGGCACGCACTTCAACCAGTCCGTCTGCGTGGCCTGCCACGTCAACAACGGGCGCAGCCCGGCCCCCATGCAGGTCAACCAGCGCCTGGACAGCATGTCGCTGCAGGCGGCCAGCCTGGGCAGCACGGGCCAGCCACAGCCGCACGCCCGCTACGGCAGCGTGCTGCAGATGAACGCCCGCGCCGCCACCGGCGAGGCGCAGGACTGGGGCAACAGCGTGCGCGTGGCCCGGTTCGAGACGCGCGATGTGCGCCTGGCCGATGGCACCGTGGTGCAGTTGCGCAGGCCCGTGCTCGGCTTTGACGGCCCCGTTCCCGCCGTGTATTCGCTGCGCGCCGCGCCGCCCATGATCGGCATGGGCCTGCTGGAGGCCGTGCCCGAAGCCGACATCCTGGCCCGTGCGCGCACCGTGCCGGATGCCGATGGCGTCAAAGGCACACCCAACTACGTGTACGACCCTGAAAGCGGCGCGGTGCGCCTGGGCCGCTTCGGTTGGAAGGCCTCGAAGGCCACGCTGCGCCAGCAGGCCGCCACGGCGCTGCTGCAGGACATGTCGGTCACCTCCAGCGTGTACCCCTCGCGCGACTGCAACTACGGCCCTGCGGCCTGCGCAGCGGGCGAGCGCAAGCCCGGCATCACCGAGGCCGACCTGACCTCGCTGGCCAACTACCTGGCGCTGGTGGCCGTGCCCGCGCAGCGCAGCCAGGCCAGCGGATTTCCGAAGGGCGTGGCACCGCTGGACGAACACCGCGTGAACCCGCAGCAGGTGGCACTGGGCGCCAGGCTGTTCGACAGCGCGCGCTGCACGGCCTGCCACACCGCGGAGATGAAAACCGGCTCCGGGCACCTGTTTGCAGAGCTGCGCGACCAGACCATCCGCCCCTACACGGACCTGCTGCTGCATGACATGGGCGCGGAGCTGGCGGACAACTTCGCGCAAGGCCAGGCTGCGGGCTCGCTGTGGCGCACCGCGCCGCTCTGGGGCATCGGCTACACCGAGAAGGTGATGGGCGCCGGCCAGGCTGCCAAGGTGGGCTACCTGCACGACGGCCGCGCGCGCACGCTGACCGAGGCCGTGCTGTGGCACGGTGGGGAGGCCGATGCCGCCCGCCGCCGCTTCGAGGCCCTGCCCACGGCGGACCGTGAAGCGCTGCTGGCTTTCCTGCGGTCGCTGTAGTCGGTAGAGAGTCTCTAGTACAGGGTCTTGCGCTGCCGCTCCGGCAGCTCCCTGTCGTACGTTGCGCCGTCGAAGGCATCGTGCGTGATGGCCGCCAGGATCGCGCCCGGCGTGGGCACCGGGCGCGGGGTGCCGGCGGGCACGGCGTCCCACAGGCGCGAGCGCTGGATGGCGCGCGCGCACTGGAAGAACACGGTGTCCACGTCCACCACGATCACGCATTGGGGCGGCCGGCCGTTGACCACGAAGCGCGCGAGCAGCTCGGGTGCCACGCTGATGCGGGCGCGGCCGTTCACCCGCAGGGTTTCGCCCACGCCGGGAATGAGAAACAGCAGCGCCACGCGCGGGTCGGTGAGGATGTTGCGCAGGCTGTCGGCGCGATTGTTGCCGCGGCGCTCGGGCAGCAACAGGGTCTTATCGTCCAGCAGTTGCACAAAGCCCGGCGGGTCCCCGCGCGGCGATGCGTCCAGACCGCCGGGGCCGGTGGTGGCCAGCACGGCAAACGGCGCTGCTTCGATCATGGCGCGGTAGGTGGGGTGCACGTAGGGCACCTCTTTGTGCAGGGAGGCATCGCCGGGCTGGCCCATCAGCGCCTCCAGGGCGGCCAGGGTGTCGATGGCATGGGGGTCCGCCTGCGCAAGGGCGGGGCCTGCAGTGGCGGCGGTTTCGGTGGCGGGATGAGGTGGCATGGCGGTCTTGGTCGGTAGGTGATGGCAAGGATCAGGGCCGGGGTCCATGGTGCGCGAGACGGCCGCCGCTGGCAAATCACATTGGACATTGGACATTGGACATTGGACATTGGACATTGGACATTGGACATTGGACATTGGACATTGGACATTGGACATTGCAGCGCAGCATGCGTGACAACGTCTCCCCCATGCCGCCCGCCATGACGCCTCCAATGTCACCGCGCCTGCCTCCGCTCCACGAGTGCCGCGTGGCTGCAGCTGCAGCAGCAACTGCACAGCCGAAAGCCCTGAAGCCAGCGCTGACCCGTGACGCCTCACTGTCAGCGCAGCGCCTCAGCGCCTCAACGCGCGGGGCGCAGCTTCACGCCCGGAAAGTCCACTGGCACCGCCAGCGCCACGTTCACGTAGTTGGTGAACAGGTTCAGCGCCACGTGGGCGATGATCTCGACGATGTGCTCGTCGTCCAGGCCCTGGTCGCGCAGCGCCTGCACGTCGGCGGCATCGACCTGCCCGCGCTCGTTGACCAGTTGCAGCGCAAACCGCAGCACGGCGGCGGTGCGCGGGTCGGCCGATTCGCCCGACTGCGCGGCGGCCAGCGCGTCGCCGCTCACGCCCGCCTTGCGACCCAGCGCCGTGTGAGCGGCCAGGCAGTAGTCGCAGGCATTGCGGTTGGCCACGGCGACGGCGATCTGCTCGCCCAGCGCGGCACCGATGACACCACCTCCCAGGGCGCCGAAAGCGCTCCACATGCTCTGCAATGCCGCCGGTGAGTTGGCCACTGCGCGGAACATGTGGGGTGTGGCGCCGAAAGCACCGTGGATCTGGTCCAGCAGCGCGCGGGCCGGGCCGGTGGCGGTGGCGCGGTCCACCAGGGGAATGCGGGGCGAGGCGGAGACAGCAGCGGTCTGGGAGGTCATGGTGGTTTCCTTGGAAGTGATGGGAAAGAGGTTGCAGGCCGGCGCCCAGGGGGTTGGAGCACCGGGTGCTTGATGAACTCAGCACCCCTGCAGTGTCTGGCCGAGAGCCGCACCATTGGGAATGAATCATCTACAATTCATACCCATTCATCCAAAGCCACGGCCATGACCCAGAGCGACTCCACCCCGCAGCCCGCGCCGTTCGACCGGCTGTCGTCGCTGCTGGAGCGTTTTCGGGTGCGGGCGCATCTCTTTCACACCGGCCCGCTGTGCGGGGTGACGCACTTCGCGGCCGCGCCCGGGCGGGGGTTTTTGCATGTGCTGCGGCGCGGCGAGATGGTCGTCACCCACCAGCCGCTGGCCGGCCCGCCCGAGCGGCTGGAGGTGTGCGAGCCCAGCCTGCTGTTCTACGCCCGGCCGCTCGAACACTTCTTTCACAACGCGCCGGTGGACGGCTCGGACTTCACCTGCGCCGCGCTCGACTTTGACGGCGGCGCCAGCCACCCGCTGGCCCGCGCCCTGCCCCCGCTGGTGCTGCTGCCGCTGGCTGACGTGCCGGGACTGCAGCTGTCGCTGGACCTGCTGTTTGCCGAGACCGACCGCCTGCGCTGCGGCCACCGCGTGCTGGCCGACCGGCTCTTCGAGGTCGTGCTGCTGCAGTTGCTGCGCTGGCTGCTGGACCACCCCGACAGGGCGCAGATGCCGCCCGGCCTGCTCACCGGGCTGGCCGACCCGCAGCTTGCGCGCACGCTCACGGCCCTGCACGAAGCGCCCGGCGAGCCGTGGAGCCTGGAGCAGATGGCCGCGCAGGCCGGCATGTCGCGCAGCGCGTTTGCCGCCCGCTTCAAGGCAGTGGTGGGCGAGACGCCTGCGGACTACCTGGCCCACTGGCGGCTGACGCTGGCGCAGGCCCACCTGCGCGGCGGCCGGTCGATCAAGTCGATGGCGCAGGAGCTGGGCTACGCCAACCCGTCCGCGCTGTCGCGCGTGTTCGCGCAAAAGCTGGGGCTGTCGCCACGCGCATGGCTCGATGCCATGGGGCAGCCGTGACGTACGCCAGGGCGCGGTGATGCGGTAGGAAGGCGAGACGGAGGCGTGCAGGCCTGGCGGGCGCGGGCACTGCAGCAGCGTACAAGGCGCTTTTCAAGCATGAAAAATGCCTCTACCGCTCTCTGGACGAGCGCGAACAGCTATCAAAACAGTAGCGCCTATCACTTTCAGCACCCGGGGACAGTGGCCCTGAGTGGCAACGCGTGTGCATCCCCCCGCACCGCTCACACGCGGCGGCGATGGCTTTGCTTGGTGCGGTACATCGCCGCATCCGCGTTGGCCAGCAGGGTGTGCGCGTCCTGCGCATCGCGCGGGAACAGGCTCACGCCGATGCTGGGGCGCACGGGCAGCGGGCGGCCTTCGATGCCCAGGGGCACGTGGAAGGCGCGCTCGAGCTTGGCGGCGACCTGCAGCGCTGCGTCTTCGGAGTCGACGTTCTCGCACAGCACCGTGAACTCATCGCCCGCCAGCCGCGCCACCGTGTCGGACTGGCGCACCGCCCCCACGATGGTGCGGGCTGCAGCCTGCAGCACCAGGTCGCCCACCGCATGGCCGTGCGCGTCGTTGATGCGCTTGAACTCATCGAGGTCCACGAACAGCAGCGCGCAGGCGCGGCCGCTGCGGCGCGACAGCTCCAGCGCCTGGGCCAGGCGCTGCTCGAACATGCGGCGGTTGGGCAGGCCGGTGAGCGCATCGTGGTGGGCCAGGTGGGCCATGGCGTCACGGCTGGCGTTCAGCTCGGTGATCTGGCGGCCGATCTGCTGCTCCATGTCGTGAAAGCTGCGCGCCAGCTCGCCGATCTCGTCCTTGCGCTGCAGCGGCAGGTCGCTGTGGGGCCGGCCCTGCGAAAACGCCTGCGCGGCACGCACCATGGCCTGCAGCGGCTGCGTGACCAGGCGCGACACCCCTGCGGCCAGCAGCACGCCCACCGCGCTGAGCACCAGCAGGATCTTGAACACGCTGCGGCCGAGCTCCAGCACCTCGCCCTGCACCGCAGCCAGCGGCTGCGACAGCCCCACCACCATGAACCGGCCCTCACCCTCCCGCCCGAACGGCATGCGCACGAACGAGAACGCGCGCGCCTCCTCGTCGTCGGTGGCCGGCTGGCTGAACACGGCCTCCGTGCGGGCGCCGCTGATCAGCGGGGCGGCGGGCGCAAAGGTGTCCTGCACCAGAATGCGCTGCCCGCGGTCGAAGCCGAAGGCCTGGGTGGCATCGGGGTGCACCAGAAAGTCGCCCCAGCGGTTGCTCAGGAAGAAGCCATACGGCGCGGGCAGCGCTGCATGGAAGCTCTGCAAGAACCGCTGCGCCGCCACCCGCACCACCACCACGCCCCGCACCTGGCCGCCGCGTACCACCGGAGAGGCCATGCTGAAGACCGGCAGCGCCTCGGCATCGTCAGCGCCTTCGTGGTTGATGCCGAACTCCGACACATACACCTCGCCCGCGCCCAGCGCCAGGGTTTCGAACACGAAGGGGAAGTGCGCCTTCTCCTGCAGCTCGTCGTCGCCAGCGCGTATCCAGGCGTCCCCCTTGCGGTCGATGCGCACCTGCTCGAGGCCATAGTCCTGCGCCGCGATGAAGCGGATCTGCAGGTAGCTGGGGTGGGTGATCAGGCTGGCGCGGAACACATCGGCCAGCACGTTGCGGTCCTGCTCGATGCTGGCCACGCTGGCCAGGAAGGCGGCGTCCCGCGCCACTGCGCCGAAGCCCGCCTGCAGGTGCCGCGCCAGCACCTGCGTGGTGGCCAGCAGCGCCTGCTCCGCCCGCCCTTGCAGGCGCGTGCGGCTGGACTCGAAGGTGTAGTAGCCCGCCAGCAGCGCGGCCAGCACGCTGAAGGACGCGAGCAGCACGGCCAGGCGCAGCGCAATGCCCCAGGTCACGCCGCGGCTGTGGGGCGACGCCATCGTCAGAACCTCGCGGGCCGGTCGCCCGACAGGATGCGCCGCCACAGCTGCGCGCGGCGGGCTTCGTCCTCCACCGGCTCCAGCCACACGATGGCGCCGGCCGGCGCATCGCCCGACAGCGCGGGCGGCTCCTCCAGCGTGTTGGCCAGGCCCTGGCGCCGGGTGAGCTCGCGGCTCACGGCCGGCTCGAGCATGTAATCGATCCACTGCGCCGCCAAGCCCGCCTGCGTGGAGCGGCGGGTGATTGCCCAGCAGTCGAGCCAGGCCAGCGCCCCCTCGCGCGGCACCACGTAGCCCACGTCCAGCCCCGCGTCGCGCAATTGCTTGAGCTGCTGCTGGCCGTAGTTGGCATGCATGACCGCGATGCGGTGCTTGCGAAACAGCTCCAGCGATTCTTCCGGCAGGCTGTAGAACGAGCGCACGTTGCGCCGCAGCGCCACCAGGTCCCGGGCCAGCGGGCCGAACTGGCTGGCGGCGATGTGAAACGGCGGCAGCCCCCGGTACATGGCCGCCAGCGAAAACCCGTGGCTGCTGCCGTCGAACGCCAGCACCCGGCCGCGCCAGCGCGGGTCCCACAGCACGCCGATGGACTGCGGCGGAGCCGTGAACTGCTGGCGGTCGTAGATGAGGCCCATCTCCGAATAGGTGTAGGGCATGCCATAGACATCCATGCCCTGGGCCAGGCCGGCGATGGCCTGCAGGTTGCGAAAGCGCGGCAACTGGCGCTGGGCGTTGGGGATGTTGCTCAGCGGCAACGGTGCCAGCAGGCGCCGGGCTGCCAGGCGGGCGATTTCCGCCGTGTTGGCGGCCACCAGGTCAAAGCCCGGTGCGGCCGCGCCGGCCAGCTGGGCCCGCAGGACGTCGTCGGACGCTACCGTGGTGATCTCCACCTTGACCCCGTGGCGCTTCTCGAACGTGGCCACGATGTCCGGGTCCGCGTAGCCCGGCCAGGCCAGCACGCGCAGCACCGTGGCGGCCCGCGCGGGCACGGGGTGCAGCACCGCAGCGGCCCAAGGCAGCAGCGCAGCCAGGTCCCTGCGCCGCAGCGCAGAGGTGCTGGACGCGCCGACCGCCCGCCACCGTGCCATTGCCACCATGCCCGAAAGCCTTTTTTGCAATACTTGGTAACAAACAGTTTACGCGGACAATAGGCCGGTGACGATCCCCCAGTCTTTCATCCAGGAACTGCTTGCCCGCGTCGATGTGGTCGACATCGTGGGCCGGTACGTGCAGCTCAAGAAGGGCGGGGCCAATTTCATGGGGCTGTGCCCCTTCCACGGCGAAAAGTCCCCCTCCTTCAGCGTGAGCCCCGCCAAGCAGTTCTATCACTGCTTTGGCTGCGGCAAGAACGGCAACGCCATCAGCTTTCTGATGGAGCACGCGGGCATGGGCTTCGTCGAGGCGGTGCAGGACCTGGCCCAGCAAGTGGGCCTGCAGGTGCCCGACGACGACATCTCCCCGCAGGAGAAGGAGCGCGCCGCCGCTGCCCGCCAAAAGCAGGCCACGCTGACCGACGTGCTCGAAAAAGCGGGCGACGCCTACCGCCGCCAGCTGCGCGAGTCGCAGCGGGCCATCGCCTACTTCAAGGGCCGCGGCGTCTCGGGTGCCATCGCCAAGCGCTACGGCCTGGGCTATGCGCCCGAGGGCTGGCGCAGCCTGGCCAGCGTGTTCCCCCACTACGACGACCCGCTGCTGGAAGAAAGCGGCCTGGTCATCGTGGGGGAAGACGGGCAGGACAAGCGCTACGACCGCTTTCGCGACCGGGTGATGTTCCCCATCCGCAACGTCAAGGGCGAATGCATCGGCTTTGGCGGGCGCGTGCTGGGCGACGACAAGCCCAAGTACCTGAATTCGCCAGAGACCCCGGTGTTCCACAAGGGGCGCGAGCTGTACGGCCTGTTCGAGGCCCGCACGCCCATCCGCGAGCACGGCTACGCGCTGGTCACCGAGGGCTACATGGACGTGGTGGCGCTGGCGCAGCTGGGATTTCCGAACGCGGTGGCCACACTCGGGACGGCCTGCACGCCCGAGCATGTGCACAAGCTGCTGCGGTTTACCGAATCGGTGGTGTTCAGCTTCGACGGCGACGCCGCCGGCCGGCGCGCGGCGCGCAAGGCGCTCGATGGCGCCCTGCCCCACGCCACGGATACGCGCAGCATCAAATTCCTGTTCCTGCCGGCCGAGCACGACCCGGACAGCTTCATCCGCGAGCACGGCACCGAGGCCTTTGCCAGGCATGTGAGCGAGGCGGTGCCGCTCAGCCGCTTCCTGGTCGAGTCGGCCAGCGACGGCTGCGACCTGGCCACCGCCGAGGGCCGCGCCCACATGGCCAGCAACGCGCGCCCGCTGTGGTCGGCCCTGCCCGACGGCATCTTGAAGCGCCAGGTGCTGGGCGAGCTGGCGGACCTGACCCAACTGCGGGCGCAGGACCTGGCGGACCTGTGGGGCCAGGCCACGGCGCGCGAGGCACCGCGGTCATCGCACTCCGGCCACGGCGGCCCCGCGGGCGCCGGCAGCGCGCCGCCCCGGCAGGCCCCTGCGGCCTATGACCACGAGCCGCCCTCCTGGGACGCCCCGCCCGACGCGGGGTCCTGGCCGCCCCAGGGCGAGCCGGCCGGGGGATACGACGGTGGCTACCCAGGCGGCTACGGCGGCGGTGGCGGTGGCGGCACTGGACAAGGCGGCCAGGGCGGCAGCTACGGCAACAAGCCCCCGTTTCGCAAGAGCGGCGACTGGAAGGGCAACTGGAAGAAAAGGGACAAGGACGCCCCCTGGCCGCCCCAGCCCCGCCTGCCGCGCACGCCCACCGCCAGCCGCACCGACCACGCCGCGCGCCTGCTGCTGTCGCACATGGCGTTTCTGGAAGAGCTGACGCACGACGACCACGCCACCCTGTGCGCGCTGCAGCCGCCCCACGGCCCGCTGTTCAGCTGGCTGGAGGCGCAGTTCCACGAACATGGCCCCCTGGCCTGGGCGGTGCTGCGAGAGAGCCTGCGCGAGCACGAGTGCGAGGCGCTGGCTGTGAAGGTGATGACGGGCTCGCACGCCCAGACCGAAGGCGACCTGCAGGAGCTGCGCACGGAACTGCGCGATTTACTGAACCGCATGCAGGTCGAGGACATCGAAGAGCAGCAAAAACTGCTGATGCTGCAGGCCGCCACCGACGCGACCGCCCTGGAGCGCTACCGCGAGCTGGAGCACAAACGCAGGGTTTTGCTGGGCTTGGGGCCGAAGGCCGCTTGAAATACCGCCAAGAGGTATAATGTAGGGTTAGTTAGCGGCAAGAGCGACAGCAGCACCTCCGAACCGGGCCACCGTGACAAACGCGCACAACCAGCCCAACCATCGCAAGGACTGCACACCAAATGATCGCCCAGACATCTTGCCCCTGAGGGTTCCCCCTCGACCAGCGCATGCCTTTCGGGGCTCGCTGTGCCACCCGCGCCGGGATCTGTGGCGTTTGCGTTTTCTTTGTGTCCGTTTTTGATTCTGAGGTGCCCATGCCCGCTCAAAAGTCCGCGAAGCCGCCCAAGTCTGCTCCAGCTACCGCCGCCAAGGCCGTCTCCACCCCTGCTGCCAAAGCGCCCGCGAAGGCCGCGGCCAAAAAGTCCGCCCCCGCACCCGCTAGAGCGGTCAAGAAAGTCCAACCAGTGCCCGTGAAAAGTTCTGCCGAGCTGACCAAAGCTGCCGATGAATTGCTGAAGAAGAAGCCTGCCCGTGCCAAGGCAGTTGCTGCATCCGACGAAGACGATACTCCCAAGAAGCGCCCTGGCCGTCCTGCCAAGGCCGCGGGCGACGCCGACGCCAAGGCGCCCGCCAAGCGTGGCCGCAAGCCCAAGGCCGCCGCCGGCGCCGAGGAAAGCGGTGACGACACCGACCTGTCCGACATCGAAGCGGACCTGGAAGGCGAAGTCGAGGACACGCCGGAGGCCGCAGCCACGGTCGAGAAGGTCAAGCCGCTGCGCATGAAGATCAGCAAGGCGAAGGAACGCGCCTTGATGAAGGAATTCGGCCTGGACGAGACCGTCCTGTCCGAAGAAGACATGGCCAAGCGCCGCGCGCGCCTGAAGGCACTGATCAAGCTGGGCAAGACGCGCGGCTACCTCACGCACGTTGAAATCAACGACCACTTGCCCGACAAGCTGGTCGACGCCGAAACCCTCGAAGCCGTCATCACCACGCTGAACGACCTGGGCGTGGCGGTGTACGAGCAGACGCCCGACGCCGAGGCGCTGATCATCACGGACAACGCCCCCGCTGGCGCCACCGAGGAAGAAGCCGAAGAAGCTGCCGAAGCCGCACTGTCCACCGTGGACTCGGAATTCGGCCGCACCACCGACCCGGTGCGCATGTACATGCGCGAAATGGGCACGGTCGAGCTCTTGACCCGCGAAGGCGAAATCGAAATCGCCAAGCGCATCGAAGGCGGCCTGATGGCCATGATGGAGGCGATCAGCGCATCGCCCGCCACCATCGCCGAGATCCTCAACATGGGTGAAGAGATCCGCGAAGGCAAGGTCGTCATCTCGACCATCGTGGACGGCTTCTCCAACCCCAACGAGGCCGACGACTATGTGGCCGAAGAAGAGTTCGACGTATTCGAAGATGCCGTCTACGACGACGGCAAGGGCG
>NZ_JBITVD010000029.1:0-38668 GCF_044542805.1 Acidovorax sp. NPDC077693
GCCGTCATTCATCGGCGGCAGGACTATCCCCTGTAGAGTTCGAACAGCGACATTCCCAACGGCTCAAAAGTGTCTAGATAAGCCGGGGCGATTCACAGCACTCAGACTCACTGCAGGGGACAAGACTGCTCCGTCGTGAGGCTCCGCGGCTAGGCGCGGATTGGCAGCGGCTCCAGGCAGTATGGCTCCGCGGGAGAGTCCGGTTTCGGCCAAGGCAGTCTTTGCTCCCACGGGAACAGCTGTCCGCTTGCAGCCTGAAGCCGCCGCATGGTCAAATCGCTGCCCTTTTCGTCAAGCATTAAGGCGCGGAGCTGAGTAGAAAAATCCCGAGCTGATGGCGCACCGAACGGCCCGACGGGAAAAAATACGAGACTCAGTGAGAAACGCCCGGGAAAGTACAACACTGAAGGAATAAAAAGTACAAAGGTAGGCCTCCCGTGTTGTTCCAAGTCGTTGATTTCTCGAGTTCGGCAGTACAACACTCAGCGCACATCGACACAAATGACGGTTCAACGCTCAGGTTGTCAGTTCGCACCACCTAACGCGGCTGGTAGCCATATGAACTGCCCTCAATACCTCCCTTACGCCGGCGCGGTCCTCGACGGCAGACTCTACTCATTCGGTCCGCGGACGAACTCTTGGCAATGACGTAGTCAAAGCGGGGCAAGCCCCAATCTGCGGCAACAGCTCTCACCCTGGAATCCCAACTTGCTATCTCAACCGCCGCGAACTCCCGACGGCCGATACTTCGTTATTCGGGGGCGTCTGTGGCGCCTGTCTGATCCAACACTTGACGCCTCCACGAGGCAGTCGCTAGTCAATGAACTTATGCGTGCTCGGCGGGACGTAGGTCTGCAACTCCGCGCAGGCAGTTCCGACGGCGTTCGCGATGCTCGGGCTAGGGTTGATGAAGCTAAGCGTGCTCTGGGCGAGCGCGGGCCGGTGTGGTGGTCTGACGGCGCGCCGGATCTAAATCGGAAGCTGGTGGAAAACACGCCGTACTCCAGCTGGTATGAAGAGCTGTCGAGATCTTGACCGTGACGCCCTACGCCTACCTACTCTGCAAGCATGCAAATGGGTGGTGGCGACCCACCTGCATTGCAAAGAAAAGGCTAACTTTCGTGTAGCGCCAAGGGCACGCGCTTGTCGCCACTGCAAGCGGTCCTGAACTACTTCTGAGCTTACTGACCGATGCGGCCTTAAGCAAAGTCGCGCATCGCATCTGGCAAGTGCACCAAAAACACTATAGGTAGTGGTTGACTCGATTTAACTCACTACCTATAGTGTAGGCGCTGGGGATGCATCCAGCACCTCGGGTTGTCACCTTTTGGAGGTTGTATGGGCTTGAACACTAAGCAGACATCGTCTCAGGTCGCATCGCTCGCGGGCAAAACGTTGCAAAGCGCAGGAGCGAGCTCAGTCCAGCGTTCCCTCGCTGGTTCTGCTCTTCGCCAAGCAGCAGGCTCTGCACAGACCGGAGCAAAGATGGAGGCGAAGGCTTCCGGCGCCCTAGATAGCTCCCGTTCGTCTGCGACAACGAAGACACTCGCGGGAAGCTTAGTTTCGCAGGCAAACCGCAAACGCTAACGTCCGTTTGAAGGCTATCTGTGCCCAGTCCTGCCGTGCAGATCGGTTAAGGCATGTGGTCGGTTTAGCGCTTGGCTTTTCGAACTCTCACACGCGCGACAGGTGCCACTTCTTCATTCTTGCTGGACGGCAGTCGTGTCCGCAATTCGTTGAGAACCGCGAGCAATTCGTCTTTTCGCTCATCGGCTTTTAGCTGCAGACCATTGATCTGTTCGCAGGCGGATTGCAATTCTTGCGTAAGAGCTGCCTTTTCAACCTGGAGAGTGGTCACATGGGTATCAAGTACTCCCACCCGTTCCAACGCGTTGGCGAGCGATCGAGCAGCTTTCCTGGTCTCACTTTCCAGTTGCAGTGCTAACCGTTTTGACTCTTGGCGCGCGCGATCGACCTCAGCGTTAAGCCTGCGCTCCTGCGATTGGGCACGCTCTTCCAGCCGCATGCGCTCGGTTTGGTGTTCTGCTTCTGAGGCCTGCTGACGTTGGCGGTCTGAATCAGATGCTTGGCGCAACTGCGCAACCTCGGAGCTTGCACTGTCTCGCATCTGCTGGCAGGTCAGGAGTTGTTGTTGCAGTTCTTGGGCCTGGCGCTGAAGCTCGGCGATCTGCGCATCCCGCGCCTCCATTGCCACCGTATAGGCCTCGCCGCGGTCCGTGAGTCGCTGCTGCTCACGCTCCAACTCAGACTTGGCAAGGCGCAGCGCCTCCGCCTGCCCCCCCAGTTCGGCCCGAGCCTGAGTGAAGTGCGCGGCCGCCTGTTCGTCTGCATATTGCATCGCGCGCCCCCACATGGCTCTGGCGGCCCTGAGTACTGGAGCAGGCAAAGCAGACTCGGTCTCTACTCCCCGGTCTTCCATCTCTGCAGGCCCCCGTAATCGGCCTGCCAACGAACCGTACCAGCTGTCTAGCATCGGCCCTACTGTATTCGGCGAGCCACGGCCGAGCTGTTGGCGCACGCGTTCGATGGTGGGCCGCTCCCCCAGGCCCAGAACAGCGTCGGCTGCCGCCCATACCTCCTCCATCTGCACGCCACGCGGGCCGCGAACAATTTTTGACTGCATCGCCCTACTCCAGTAATATTTTACCCACGATAATTGATGGTTATCGTGATCTATCAACAACAGTTGTTGTAAACAATACATCATATGTAGTGTTCGTGCAAAATTGGTGCTCTCAACCTCGGTTTCAACCATGCGCCTGCCATCTCTGAGAAATGTTCCCTCGCTGGAGCCGTCTTCCCTGTCTCAGGTGACTGCGCAGGCCGTTGAAGAACTGATGCGTGAGGGGGAGTCTGCGAACACGTTGGCGAGCTATCGCTCCGCGCTGCGCTACTGGGCCGCCTGGTTTGGTGTTCGGTACGGGCAAGGCATCACGCTGCCACTGCCGGCCAATGCCGTCCTGCAGTTCATCGTGGATCACGCGCAGCGGACTACTGCCGATGGACTGGCTCACGAACTACCGCCTGCGATTGACCAAGCGCTGGTGGATGCAGGATTCAAAGGCAAGCCAGGCCCGATGGCGCTCAATACCTTGACCCACCGGATCGCTGTACTGTCCAAGGCCCATCAGCTCCGAGAGTTGAAAAACCCTTGCCAGGACCCCAAAGTCCGCGAGTTGCTGGCCAAGACACGCCGGGCACACGGCAAACGTGGCGCACTTCCGCAGAAGAAGGATGCGCTGACCAAGGACCCGTTAATGGCCATCCTCGACACCTGTGACGAATCACTCAAGGGCATCCGTGACCGCGCCCTCCTCCTCTTTGCCTGGGCTTCGGGCGGGCGCCGCCGGTCTGAAGTGACGGGGGCGACGATGAAGAATCTTCACCGCGTGGGGCCGAGCAGCTTCAGCTACACCCTCGCCTACTCAAAGAGCAACCAGACTGCGGCTGATCGTCCGGAGAATGTGAAACCGCTGGAGGGCATTGCGGGCGAAGCTCTGAAGGCCTGGTTGACTGCTTCGGGCATCGTGGACGGTGCAATATTTAGACAGGTCAGGAAAGGCGGGCACCTTGGCGCGCCGCTCTCCCCTGCTGCCGTAAGAGATATTGTTCGAGAGCGAGCAAAGCTTGCCGGACTTCCTGAGGTGTTTTCCGCGCACTCGCTGCGATCGGGGTTTGTGACCGAGGCTGCGATTCAAAAAGTGCCGCTGGCTGACACAATGGCTATGACAGGACATCGGAGCGTTGCGAGCGTTGTGGGGTACTACCGCCCGTCGAACGACAACCCGGCCGCTAAGCTGCTCTAGTGGACCGTTGCAAATAGTCGCTGACGGCAGCTTCGCAGCGGTTGCGGCCAGTGGCCATCGCTGGGCGTACTCACGCTATCTGGCACCAAGCAGTCGTTCGGCTCGACGACAGGTGCCTGCCCGAACGTCGCCTCTGCGAGGCATTGCAGTCGTAGTGCTCTCACATGACGGATTGCGCTGCGCCGGTGACCGCTTCTCCAATACCCGAACCGGTGATCCCAACCCTGAGCAGCCGGTCGATTCCTCGACTTGGCATGCTTCGAAGCGTTTACCGCAGATGCTTGATGCGCTCTTGGAGAGCCAAGGCCACCGGGATGTTCATAGCTGCAAGTGCGGCAGCGATCTCGACAAGCGCCTGCCGCGACTGAGCGTCCTGAGACAAGGCTGCCGCGTCAGACTTCAATGCAACTGCCACCAACTCGATCAATGCTTCGCTCGTACCGTCGCGATACCAAGGCCTGGAAAGATCGCAAGCCTTCAGCATCGCTGCGATCCAGCGAAGGCCGTCGAGCAGAAGTGGCGTTCCAAAAGTTGTCGTGAGGAAATGGCAGAACCGTGTCAAGCACTCTTCGTCACGAGCCAGGTGCGCCGATGCCCAACGTTCGTAGACTTCCTTCATCCGCAGTGCCGCGCCTGGGCTCAGGCTGGACAAGGCATTCTCGTTCCCGAAACCAAGCAGGTCGCAGATCAAGCGCAGGCCGCGGAACCAGAGACCAGGTTGCGACCAATCGGCAGCGAGGCCGTACTCTGCAGTGGCACGCCAGACTCGCTCAAATGCCATCGGGTCATCACCTTTTCCGAGGCGCAGGAAGAAGCCGTTGATGAAGTGCTGTAACGCGTAGTGCGCAGTTGGACCGTGGGAGAGAACGGGCTTCCAAACTGCGGCATCTTCTCCTGCGGGAGCCGCAATCGAAAGCGCGCCGAGCTTCTGAAGGACGTTGTAGCCGAGGTTCTGGCTCGGCAAGTCATATTCGCCATACTCCTTCTTCGCGCGGGCCTTGGCGCGCGTGACGTCGTAGTCCCAGATGCGCAGTACCAAGCGCGTGTCGAGATCGTGGTCACCCGTGCCCCCGCCTTCGATGAGCCAATGAAACAGGGCGTCGAGAAACTGAGTATCGAGCAAGCCGCCACGGTCGCGCTCCGGCTTCCTGCGCCAAGTCTGGTCGCTAGCGTCGTAGATCCGCGTGCGACGCCGAAAGTCCAAGCGCTCCTGGCTCTCGGCAACACGCTTGAAGTCGAGGTCGTCCGGCGTGGCATTCAGTCCACGGAGCGGATAGCGTCGCAGCCGCGCGAGCCACGCCGTCCAGGCGCACTCTGCATCGCCGCCATCGCCGTGATGTGGAGCGAGTAGAACGAGGCCTGACCAGAAGAGCCCAGCGCGGAGTAGGCGCCACCACGCGGTGCCAAGCTGTTCACGATTCGCGTGGGCGACACCGACGATAACGTCGACCGCTCGGGCGTTGCCGCTTGTCAAGAGGCTCAAGATGGCATGTTCCCATTCTTCAACGCCTGGTCCATTGGCGAGCCATAGATGCATGACGGCGTAGGCGCTGAACTTCAGTTCGTCGTTGAGGCTTCCCACGCGCCGCCCACGAATCTCTTCCCCTGTCGTCGGGACTGTAGCTACGTTGGCGCGCACGATTTCGAGCGTGTGTTTCTGCGCTTCAGCGCTCTGGGCGAGCCATGCGCTACCCAATGCGACGAGCGTGCCCGCTGCAGCGGAACGGCATCTCGATTTCGCATTCTCATCGCCGCTATCTGCTTCGGTTGCACACTCTTGGATCAGACTGAAGAGATACGTGGCCTCGTCCTCAGTCAGCGGTCGGCCTCCCCGAAGTCGCTGCTCGCACTGATCCGGCACGAGAAAGTACGAGAGGGCTGGTGCGCTGGCGGCTTGCCACGACAACACTTCGTCGCGCAGCCCATCGGGGCACACGAATCCATGGTCATTCGTGCTTGTCGCCCGATCGATGTCGGTCGGATAGTTAGCACGATCAAGCCTAGCGAAGTCCAGCTTGGACTCCAGCGCCGCCTTCGGATCTTCAGGCAGTGTCCAGGTCGGCAGCAGCGCCTGAAGGCGCCCTGCGAAGTCGTCGTCGGCCAACAGGAGTTCGACGACGACGTCCAAGAACTTCTGTTGGCGATGGGGTGCGAGGGTCCAATCACGCGCGAAGTCGAATATCGCCTGGCCGCCCCGGAGCCAGCTCCAGGTGACGAAGTTGTAACCAACCTGCTTCACGCGAGCGCTGTCCCAATTGAACAGCTTTGGAAACGTGGTCAGGGACGCGAGGGGCCCTTTTAGCAGCGACGGCCGATACTTGGCGACGTTGAGAAGCACACAGACAAACGCCGCAGAATTTCCCTCTCGAAGTATTCGATCAATATCAGCGGTTATGTCATCACTCGCGTCGAGCCGCAGCGTAAGCCAGCGCTCCAGTGCATCGAGCGCGCAGAACAGGTTGCCGTTGCCCGTGTGATTGGACTGTGGCCAGTCAAACACTTGCCACCCGCCAGGAAAGGTCCTCGCAGACCCATCCGCAAATTGCAGAGTCACCCCCGGAATCTCGCCGGTTCGACCCTTCATGACCTGGGCTACCCAGCGCTCCGTGCAGAAGTTCACCAGCGCAATGAGCGCGGTGAGAGCAGTTTCCGGGGCCAGTTGGAGGAAGGGGAAGAAGGGGCTCTTCCAGAAGGCCGTTGGATATGCATCCTGGGCGTAGTCGAGGCCGAGGTCCAACTCGGAGCGCCCGGAACCGTATTCTCGCTCCGGCTGGTCATCGATGATGAGTGCGAGCAGCACTTCGGCCGCCAGTTCAGGCCGCGCACGCATCAGTGATTGAATGCCGTTCTCCTTGATGCAAGCATTCCGGAAATCCATGTCGACCCGATCGCTGGCGCCCAGCGGCCAAGGCGGCAATCGATCGCGGAACGACCCGATAGAGGGCGGTACCTTCTTCCGTTGTTCATGGCGCGCCTTGTATTCGGCATTGGTCTTCAGGCGCTCAGCGTGCGCCTTCGCTTGCTGCAGCTGAACTTCGGCGACGCGCCGTTTAACGTTTGCGTCGATCTCCCGGCGTCCAGCGAGTTCCAGCGCCCAGTGCCTGACCTCTACGGGCAGATCGGCCGCTCCAGCCATTGGTGCGGTGTACAGCAGAGGCTCTCGCGTCAGGTACATCACGCCATGGCCCTTCTGGACCTGCACGGTCCTTGCCATGGCGAGTGCCATCTCGGCCAGTTCAAGGCGGAATGGCATAGGCCTATCTCCCACAGTGTGCGGCGTCTGGATCAGCCAAGTCTGGATGACCTTGGCGAGCGCGGATGACACCAGTCCAGCCAGCCGCTCTCGCTGAGCGATGAGGAAGCGTAGAACGGGTGGCCAACGGCCGAAGACAAGCGAGCGGTACTGCGCGTCCATGTACAAGCTGATCGCAGCGTCTGGCCCCGTTCCGCCACCCATCGGTACCGTCGCAATATGGTGGAAACGCTGAAGCAGCCGCGTAAAGTGCTTCGCGTCGTTTCCGAGCAGGAGATCAACGCGCTCGGTGAGGAAGCGTTCGGCGTTGGGGTCCAAGCAGAGCGCGTCAAGGAGAATGTGGCCCGCCAGTTCGTTCTTTGCGGCCTCGGCCGACGCGAAGGCGACGTCCCAGGCCGCGCCAGTCTCGACAAGCTGTCGAAGCAGGAATTGGCCAAGCATCCGAAGCGCGTTTGTCCAGAGCGGATTGCCAGCCAAGGCAGCCCACTGCGGAGTGTCAGTCCAAATCTGCTTCAGGAATTGAAAGCGGGCCCAATCCGCCGCCAAATCGTGATCAAACTCGACGCGGTTGGTGCGCTCGTTCAAGCGCAAAGGAAGCTCGTGAGGCCGCTGCGTGAACGTCGCCGTTTCCGCAGGGGCCAAATCGGTCAGCGCGAAGCTACGTTCGAACGACGCCTCTCGCTGAGCGAGGCGCATCATCAATGCCTGCACGTCTGCGAGATCCTTCGTCCAGTATTTCCACAGGCGGTCGGCGATTGCGGTGTGAGACGCCAGTCCACACGAGGTCGCAGCCAAGGCCGAACCCGCCTTGATGACCCATGCCAATGTCCGCAGGTTCGTCAGCGCCGCGATGGTGTCGTCATGCGCCGCCAACCAGCCCAAAACGGGTGAGGGCAGAAGCGCAAGCTTCACAGCATCTCTCTGTAGCGGTTCGACCTCGACGAGACGCGCATACCGCCCGCCAAGCATTGTGTCTTCGCCCCCGATCAAACTCTGGGTCTGCGTGACGATTACGACCCGCCACGCGTCTTCGGTCGTTGCGCCTTCATGCGGGATGATGGCTCGGAGCAGTTGGCGGATGACGACGAATTCGCCGACCTCGATGCGTTCCGCGGAATCTATGACCAGCACGTTTTGCTGCTTCACCGTGGCGTTCAGTACCAGCGAAAGTTCGTGCCCGAGTGGAAGGGCGCTGCGGCGGGCGGCACTGAGCGCTGTCTTCAGGTCCTCTGGCCCGAACCACACCTGGTTCCAGGACGGATACGTGCCGTCCAACACCGACTTGACCAGCG
The DNA here is from genome assembly GCF_044542805.1 of Acidovorax sp. NPDC077693. NCBI lineage: Bacteria > Pseudomonadati > Pseudomonadota > Betaproteobacteria > Burkholderiales > Comamonadaceae > Acidovorax > Acidovorax sp. NPDC077693. The sequence continues at coordinate 8,373 of NZ_JBITVD010000029.1, forward strand.
CCGATTTGCCTGAGCCCGACTCCCCGAAGACCACCGAGATCGGGTTATCGGCGATCGCTGCCTGGAGCGACGCAATCTCAGTAGCACGAGGCACGACATAGCCTGAAGGCAGGTTCGTCTCGATGCGCGCCTTGCGATCCACCGTAATGTTGGAGAGGGTCTCCCAGTCGCGCTCAAAGTCCGGATGATTGCGGAGGCCGAACTTGCCTCGGAGCATGGATAGCAGGTCCAGCAGGTTGATTGTCCCGCTGCGAAGCCGCACACCCTTCGCGACATTGACGAGGTGGTGCCAAAGACCTTGCGCTTCGTCGTCGCGGCCAGACACGAGCAAGCGACGGCACTGAGCGATGGCTTGGGTTTCATTCTCGGACTGCGCGAACTGCAAGTCGGTCGGCAGCACATGGAGGCGGCGAATAAGTTCGATGGTCTCCTCGTCTGATGCGCCGCCGGGCTTCTGGACGCTGTCAAAGACGCCCGACTGGCTTATGTTGGGGCGGATGCGGCTCATAGCGAGCGCGGAATCTGTGCCACTGCACGCGCTTTTCACTTCGCGCCACGCAGCATCGAATTTCGGATGCGTGCCGAGCGTGACCAGGGCCAACCCGTCGGCCGCGCGGTTGAATGGTCCCTGCGGGTCACGCCACTGTTCCCATGCCCGTGCCACGAAATCAGCCGGAAGGCCGGCCGCGGTTACTTGCAAATTTCCCTTTGCCGAGATCGCGAGCCGTCTCTGCGCTGTGGCGGCCAGGGCTGTCACCAACAGATCATCGATACGCCACCCCAAGGTCGAGACCTGGGCTTGGATCTGCGTGACCACGCCACCTATGCCGGGCGCCTGCTCACCTGATAGGGCCTTCACCAACTGCCAGGCGCTTATCAGGTCTTCGAACTCGAACCCGGCGCCGCTGGTCGATCTCAGTGTTGCCGGTGTGCGTTTTGCACTGCCGCTTGATGACGCTTTTGCCGTTGATCTTTTTTTAGACGGGGCCATTGAACTTCGAATGCTTGCAGATAAAAGGCGACTTCTTTGTCTGTGGACTGGGAGCAAAGGGCTACTGCGCAACCTGACAGCTGCACCTGCGGTATAGCCGATTACATCAGGCATTAGGGCTCGCTCAGGATCCACGACCTGGCAGGTCGCGATCCACTGGCTGTTGTTTGAGGCGCAGCAGTCGGCTGAGGCTGCGGACGGCGACTGACACCTTTGCGCGGATACCGCCATTCACGGTGGGCGGCCTAATGTCGCAGACCAGCCTGTAATTGCCATTCAGTTATACGTGTGTTGATTTCCAGTCAAACGTGACCTGCCGGAGGCAGTGGGTTACTTCTGGATGGAAATCAACAAGCTGGGGTTGGCGCGATCAGACCAATGCGATTTCTCAGAGGCGTCGATCAACCGTGATTGAGCCAGAACTTTGCGCTGTGATTATTCAATCCGCGTGAGTAGGAGTCGAGCTTCACATGAAAGATATCCGGGATTTTTGCTCCGCTACCGCCTTCCTTGAAATAGTCCCGGACGGAAAACAGCGCCTGGTCCTTGAGGTGCTCCCATTCGCTGTGAAGCCGCTCGCGGCGCTCTTCTGCAAGCTTCGCGGCGCTCGATTTGCGGGAGGGCGGCGGCCGGATGTAAGCGGTTCGCAAATCGACGTCGTAGAGAAAAGTGATGCTTCCGGAGACCCACGCCTCCGCTGGCGAAGGCCGCCATCGATAACTCACGCGTACGGACAAGTGCGTGCTGAGCGAATACGGTGGAGTAATCAGGTCGTCAATGTAGAAGCGCTCGCCCTCCTCCGCTTCAGTCGCCATCCGGTGCTGCATCTCCTGGACCGCATACAGCAGCGTGTTGCCGGCGCTGCGCGCGTCGTACAGGGTATCCGCACGCTTCTTGACAGATTTCGCCTTGCTATAGGTCTCAAGCGCCCTCTCGAAGGCATGCCGCTTTGTCGCAACGAACAGTCCGCACTCGTGCAGTGGCAACTCCCGCAGCGCGAAGTGCCGCTCGTCTCGCAGGCATTGCTCAATGAGCGCGCGCAACGCTTCGGTGTCGGTGCGACGTAGCGCGTCTTGCTCGTTTGGTGGAATGTTGATGACGCCCACGTCTTCCTCCCATTCTGTGTTGTCGGGGTTGCAGATGACGACCTTAGCGGCCATCGCCGCCCTGCGTCAACCCGCGCCGCCGGTCTCCGCGTCGGCTGGCGCAGCGGTCTCCTCTTCTTGTGCCGGCTTCCACTGTGGCCATTGGCGGTATTCGACCAGCTATGGCGTGCGCTCCAGTGCGCACAGCGGCTCGATGCCCATCCGGCGCATCCGTTCTACCAGTTCACCCAGCACCTCGTGCTTGCGCAGCGCTCAGGTGGAAGCGAAGCAGCGCCAGAACACCAAGCCGGCGCGCTCCAGGATGCGCTGGCGATGCATGCCGGCCTGCAAGCGGCCGGGACTGTGGAACTCGTCGCCGTCGCACTTGATCGTAAGGCGGACATCGTTGGCGCCTTCAACCACCGTGTCGATGCGGGAACCCACAAAATTGATGAGTGGAGGTGCCACGCCGCAGCAGGCGGAAGTTGCGGCGCCCTACTCGCGCGTGGCGCGAGGACGAGTGGTTCCGTTCAGAAATCGCCTGCAACTATGCCAATGACCGAGCAGCATCATTGACCGCGAGGCGTGCTGCTACGCCGGTAGGTCTCTCCTGGCGATGACATCCTTCGGCGCTCGCTCAACGTAAAGACGCACTGCAGATAGCTGCTGGCATCAGCCCATTTGGCTCCATCGGATTGGAGTTCAAACAGATTGCGGGTGACTTCAACCGCTTCTGGCCAACGCTCCTTTGCCAAGGCGGTCATGGCGTCTCGGGAGTCGTCGTGGTCATGCAGCCCCCCATCTTGAGCTCCGTAGGCGTGGAACTCGACAATCCGTGCCGGCAAGGCGAACGACGAGCCCTCGCACTGTTCCCCGGTCGACTGCAGCTCTCTCTCTGCATGGGCCGCCGCGAACGAGTCTTGCACCGTGTGAAGGACGGAGCCAAACGCGATTTCGCGAATCTGGGTGACTAGGCCACTAGCAGGATCCTGACGCCCCAGCAGATACAGGTCGACGACCTTCCATTCAGTGCAGCCGAAGTGCAGCTTTATGGTGGGGTTGTCGATGTCTTTGAGGAACGTTTGCGGCGTGATTTCTTTGGACGACACCTTCCATGCAAACTCCAGCCAATCCAGGATCTGAGCACGGGTGTCAACGGGATGAATGTCCGCGGCGTTGGCCATCCCGTGCAAGAACTGCAGATCACCAAAATGCGACCGCGTCATCAGGTTGCCTGGAATGCTGTTCGCGGTCTTGTTGCAACCCACAATGGCTTTGGACTGGGCTTTGCGCTCAGCGTCTTTGAAGAGGCAGTACCAGCACGCAGGTTGCGTCGAAAAGCGCACGGTCTGGTCAAGCCGGCAAACGTTCTTTTGCCCCATGTAGTCGCAGTTGCCTTGGTCCTTGTCGAGACGAAAGGGTGGCAAGTCGTTCCACCGAACTCCATAGATTACATAGGGTGACGCAAACCCCACGTCGCGGCCGCTGCAGTAGGTATCTGTGGCGAGATTGGCTCGCTCGACGTGGCACCACTTGCCGAGGTGGGTAATCTCTTCGTGCACAGGTGTCTTGATCAGAACCCCCAGACTCCCAGCGATACGTGCCAGCGTGGAGTTCGATTCGTTGGTTAGTCGCTCCTCGTGCTTGGACCCCAACGGACCGATCTGAAATGCTCCTGCCCAACTGCTGGCCAGAAATATGATTGCGAGCGCGAATCCGCGCCATACGTGTAAAAGCTTCATGCCTTTGCCTCCCCCTTACGTCCATTTTCTGCAAAGGGTGCAAGATGACAAGGAAAGAACTGCCAGTCCCATTTGACCTGCATCAAGCCCTGGGCCGGTTACCCTTCCAGGCTTCACCCAGCGAGGCGAATCCATCTTGGCCGATCCCACTCCCTCCGCACGCGAGTCATCCTCCGACGACAAGCTCCTGGCTCTAGTCGAGCGGTCCGAACAATTTGAAGAGGCCTTGCTGATTTGCTTTCCTTCGGTGGGACCTTTGCTCTCCATCGATTCCGAGCAGTACCGATTGGCTGCGAGCGCATGCCATCTTTGTATTGAGCATGCGAGCGTTGCGCGCGTCGCATTTACCATGGATGCCCCAAACTCTGCATCCGCTGTATTGAGGCTGCAGTACGAGGCGTTGCTGAGGGCCGCTTGGCTTGTTTATGTGGCGAATCCTGCGCAGATCAGCAAGCTAGGACAGGACCTGACGCAAAAGGCCGAGCTTGCAGCGAAGAACCTTCCGGGGGCGAGCGAGATGCTGGCCAAGGTCCTGGAAGCGGCACCACAGGGACTGACGGCACATCTGGCAGAGTTCAATAAATATTCGCGCCACGCCTTGAATTCCTACGTGCATAGTGGTATTCACCCCTTGCGACGCGTTCGCGAAGGGTTCCCGGAAGAGATGGCACTGCAGCTGATGCGCATTTCCAACGGGCTGATGCACATGGCATACCGGATGCTCGCCACATTGACCGGCTCACAGCGCAGGATGAACAGGGTAACTCGGTTGTATGAGCAGTTCACAGATTGCTGCCCCATGAAGCGCGCGACTTGAGGCGATAAGAAAGTTCCACAATCTTCCTTTGAACGGATGAACCTTACTGTCGGTTTATATAAATCCACGAACGTGTCACCGGTCGCCTAAAACTTTCCGCTCTATTGCCGCATAGGGTCAACCTCACTGGCGAATCTCCATCGAACTGTCAAGGACTGCCCGGCAGCGATTGCTGACCTCGCACTCCAACTCCTATAAACAACTTTTAGTCGCATTGCGACGGAGACAATCGGTCAACAAGCGCCGTCGCACGGCGCCAAACTAAGCGGTATTACGCGATGATCTTGCTGGTGAAGTTGTGCAACCAGCGGCAAAATGCACATGAGAGGAGTTCAGATGGCGAGCAAGAGTTTCGATCTCAACATAGAACAAATTCTGGAAAACTGGGAGGTTCGCCATGGCATTCGGGAAGTTATAGCCAACGCACTCGACGAACAGATATTGACGGGCACTGCGCCGGTTTTGATCGAAAAACGCGGCAGCGTCTGGTTCGTTAAGGATGGCGGTCGAGGCATTCGGTACACCCATCTCACCCAGAACGAAAACCAGGAAAAGCTCGATAGTCCCTTTGTGATCGGCCGATTTGGCATCGGACTTAAGGATGCGCTGGCCACCTTCGAGCGCCATGGCGTCAAAGCCCTGATCAGATCACGGTTCGGTACCATCTCGACGCACAAATCAGCCAAGCACGGGTTCGGCGACATCCTGACTTTGCACGCCATCATCGAAGATCCGCTGGATCCGACATTCGTCGGCACAGAATTCGAGATTAAGGGGGTAGAAGACAAAGAAATGGAGGCCGCCAAGGCCTTGTTTCTGAAGTTCTCCGATGAGGAGTTGCTGGCGACCACGCGCTTCGGCCAGATCATCAGCCGCAGCTCAGGCCCCGGCGCGATCTACATCAACGGTGTGAAGGTGGCAGAGGAGGCAAATTTTCTATTCTCCTACAACATCACCCTGCTAAGTGCTGCGATTAAGAAGGCCATCAACCGGGAACGCTCCCATGTGGGCCGCACTGCGTACTCAGACTCGGTGAAGAAAATCCTGCTGGCATCGACTAACGGGGAAGTTGCCCGCAAGCTGGCCGAAGACATCTCCCGCTTCCAATTGGGCGAGATGCACGACGAACTGGCGTGGATTGACGTGCAGGAACACGCTGTGCGCATCCTTAACGCTCAGGAAAAGGTGCTGATGGTGACCGCGTACGAGGCGATGAGTTTCCCCGACCTGATAGACCAAGCACGCCAAAGCGGCAACACAATTCTCACGATTCCCGAAAATCTTCGGGCCAAAATCGCCGACTCGGTCGATCTCGAAGGCAATCGCATGGTGGACCTTACGCAGTTCACCGAGACCTACAACGACAGCTTTAGCTTTGACTTCGTGGAGGTCGAAACGCTCGGCAGTCAGGAACGCAAGATCCTCGAAACCACCACGTTTGTCATCGAGGCATTCGGCGGCAGGCCTGCCAAGGTGGCCGCCATCAAGATCTCCAATACCATGCGGCCGGATTTGATGAGCAGCAGTCAGACCTTAGGCTGCTGGGACCCGTCCACCTCCTCCATCGTCATCTGGCGCCCCCAGCTGAATTCCTTCGAGGAGTTCTCCAGCGTACTGATTCATGAACTGGTGCACGCGAAGACTGGTTTTTCCGACGTCACACGCGATTTCGAGAATGCTCTAACCACCACCATCGGAGATCTATGTCTGGGCTGGTGGAATGCCACCGGGGAAAACGCCCCGAACCAGAAATCGGCGGATGCGAGTGCCCCGTTAGCAGCTAGTGCATTGCAAACGAAAGCGATCACCGAGTCGGCTGCCTACAAGCAGCTGATCGAGCTGCAGCGAGTTGAACTGAATATGGCCAACGAGATCATCGTCCAGTTGCGCTCTGACGCCCAGCCCGAGGAAGGAACGGCACGCATCACAGCGCTGCCGCCGACCCTCAACACTGCGGCCACCATTCCATTCAACACTCCTCCCCCCTCCCCGTCGGTTCAAGACATCAAAGCATCCCAAGCCTATAGCGAACTGCTGACAACGAAAGAGATGCAGGCGGTCCAACTCGACAAGGCGCTGCAAACCATCGTGCGCTTGCGTGAAGACCTTGAGATCGAACGCAAGAAAACCGCTCAAGCCCTCAATGATCGTCACGCCATCCAAACGGAGCAGGACAAATTCCGAGCCAAGCAAAGTGAGATCTCTGAAGAACATTCGTCCTCAGGGCCCCCGGTTAAGCCCTGGTACAAATTCTGGTGAAGCGGGGGCACCCATATGTTGAACGCCCGTCCCGGCTTCAGGACACGATACATCTTGGCGAACGGCGAAGACATGACCCGTGTAGTACTGCGGTGCCAACTCAAAACCATGCCCAGATACGGCGGAGTAGAGCAGGCGCCGCTCGGGCAGGACGGAATACATAGCGGTTTGGTTTGTGCATAGCCTTCTCGGTGTTGGTTTTAGCAATACTGTACAAAACATCAGTTTCATGCGCAAGAGTGCAACCCTACCTCCCGACCAGCTCGCCCTAGACATCAGAATTGCCGCGCCAGCGTCCTCAGCTTTCCCTGATGTCCCCAGCCCTCGCACCCACCGAACTACGGGGCTTCCTCCTCACCCGCAACTGGCGTGACCTCCCAGACGGCACCGAGATCGAATACTGGCTGGCCACCGACGAGGGGGCGAAAAAGGTGCTTCTGACCCGGCAAACCTCGGTCGCCTTTCTGCCTGTGTGCCACCGGGCTGCGGCACAGACCTTGCTGGCGAGCCTGCAGGGGCTGGAGGTGAGAGAGCTGGATCTGAAGACGTTCGATCAGGAACCCGTCCTCGGTGTCTACGCCCGCAGATTCCGCGATCTCGGCAAGCTGGCACGGGCACTTCAGCCTCTGGGGATCCCGCTGTACGAAGCGGATGTCCGCCCGCACGACCGCTACCTCATGGAGCGGTTCATCAAGGCAGGTGTTCTGGTCGACGGCGGCCAGCGCGAAGGCTTGACCATCCTTGACGGCCGGTTGAAGCCCGCGACCGGTTGGCGTCCAGCGTTGAAGGTAGTGTCGCTGGACATTGAGACGAGCGCGACCGAGGAGCTGTACTCGATCGCCTTGGATGGTGCGGGCGATCGGATCGTCTTCATGCTGGGCGAAGCACCAATGCCAGCCTCGGTGTCGGCGCCAGCTGTGTCGCCGATGGACTTCAGGCTTGTGTACTGCCCGACTCGGCGGGAGCTGATCGAGCAGCTCGATGCGTGGTTCGCGGACCATGACCCGGATGTCATCATCGGTTGGAGCGTGATCCAGTTCGACCTGCGGGTGCTGCAAAAGACCGCCGATGCGAGCTCCGTGCAACTGCTGCTCGGACGTGAACGCCGTCCCATCGCGTGGCGCGCGCACCCCGGCCGTCAGGGCTACCTGTTCGCGCCCATGCCCGGACGGGTGGTTGTCGATGGCATTGAAGCGCTGCGGGCCGGCATGTGGAGCTTCCCGTCGTTCAGTCTCGAAGCGGTCTCACAGACGCTGCTCGGCGAGGGCAAGGAGATCGGAGATGCCTACGACAAGATGGCCGAGATCGAGCGGCGCTACCAGGAAGACAAGCCAGCGCTAGCCAGCTACAACATCCGCGACTGCGCGCTCGTGCTGCGTATCTTCGACAAACTGGAGCTGCTGCCGTTCGTGCTGGAGCGAGCTCAGACGACGGGCTTGCAGATAGATCACTTTGGGGGTTCCATCGCCGCGTTCAGCCACCACTACCTGCCGCGCATGCACCGCCTGGGCTACGTGGCACCCAACGTGGGTGACATCGCGGCCAAGGCCTTCCCTGGCGGCTATGTGATGGACTCCACGCCGGGCTTCTACGACTCTGTTGTGGTCCTGGACTACAAAAGCCTGTACCCCTCCATCATCCGAACCTTCCTGGTGGACCCCGTGGGCCTGGCCGAGGGAGAGAGCACCGACATCCAGACCGGGCTGGTCCAAGGGCCGCAAGGCACGCTGTTCTCGCGCGAGAAGCACTGCCTGCCGGACATCGTGACCACACTCTCGAATGCCCGAGACGAGGCGAAGCGGGTGCGAAACCAGCCGCTGTCGCAGGCCCTGAAGCTGCTCATGAACTCCTTTGCAGCCGGCCTCGTGCAGGAGATCAACGCCTGGTGGTCCCGCAAGCTGCGCGAGGAACAGCAACTGGAGAACTTCCTGGAAATCGAGTTCGACACCCACTACGCCAAATTCTTTATGCCCACCATCCGAGGCTCGGATGTCGGCAGCAAGAAGCGCTACGCCGGGCTGAGCGTCGACGAAGCGGGGCAGGAGGAGATGGTCTATCGCGGCCTGGAAATGGCCCGCAGCGACTGGACACTGTTGGCACGCCAGTTCCAGGAGGGCTTGCTGTCACGCATCTTCCACGGTGAGCCCTATCAAGCGTTCGTGGCCGACTATGCGCGGTCGATGCTGAATGGCCAGATGGACATGCTGCTCGTCTACCGAAAACGCCTGCGTCACCGACTCGATGCCTACGAGGTCAATGTGCCGCCCCAGGTGCGCGCAGCGCGCATCGCTGACGCGCACAACGCAAAGCTTAACCGTCCCCAGCAGTACCAGCGTGGCGGCTGGATTCAGTACGTGATGACGCAAAGCGGTCCCGAGCCTCTGGAGGCCCGGCATTCGCGCATTGACTATGAGCACTACCTCGTCAAGCAACTGCAGCCCATTGCAGATGCGATTCTTCAGCCGTTGGGCGACAGCTTTGTCGCGTTGACGAGTGCGCAGAAGGTGCTTTTCTAGCGGCTGAGAGGGAGCAAATTGGTGCAGCGCCTACCGACGGAGCTGGTCCTGCTCAGCGAGGACCCACCGCCACACCAAAAACCAGACCGCCTCACTGTGGTGGTCGGATCTTAGATCGGGCCAAATTCAGGCTCCTTCGCGCAGCGATGCCCTGAGGATCTTGCCCACCGGCGACTTAGGCAATTGGTCGCGGAATACGATCTTCCGCGGCACCTTGTAGGCCGTGAGCCTACGCTTACAACCCGGCAGCCGGCACGATGGCCTGCTCGGATTATCTGGAGATCCAGCACGACATGGAGCAGACCATCAATGGCCTCGGTGCAGACTTGTCGCTGGGCCGACACGAGGTGGCGGTGGTGTTGATTTCCATCCAGAAGTGACCCACTAACCCCCAGGATTTCCATCTAAAACTGACCCACGTACTAACCCTAACCTGCTGCTTTGTTGAGCAGCAGGAGACCAGGAGTGATAGACGTGGCAACACTGAGTGTCATCAGGCGCTGGGCCCTGCGAGAGCAGATGTCCATCCGCGAGATCGCCCGCCGCACCGGCCTCTCGCGCAACACCATTCGCAAACACCTGCGCGCCGACGCCGACGAGCCGCGCTACTCCAAACGCATCAGCCCCAGCAAGCTCGATCCCTTCGCGCTCAAGCTGGCCGGCTGGCTCAAGACCGAAGCGGGCCGATCCCGCAAGCAGCGGCGAACCGTCAAGCAGATGCACGCCGATCTGCAGGCGCTTGGCTACACCGGCTCCTACAACCGGGTCGCCGCCTTTGCCCGGCTCTGGCACGAGCAGCGCCAGACAGCCCAGCAGACCACCGGCCGCGGCACGTTCGTTCCCCTGGCCTTCGGCTGCGGCGAGGCCTTCCAGTTCGACTGGAGCGAGGACTGGGCGGTGCTCGCGGGCGTGCGCACCAAGCTGCAGGTGGCCCACTTCAAGCTCAGCCATAGCCGGGCGTTCTACCTTCGAGCCTACCTGCTGCAGACGCACGAGATGCTGTTCGACGCCCACAACCATGCGTTCACGGTGTTCGGTGGGGTGCCCAGGCGAGGCATCTACGACAACATGCGCACCGCCGTCGACCGCGTGCGCCGAGGCAAGGAGCGCGACGTCAACGCGCGCTTTGCAGCCATGGTGAGCCACTTCCTGTTCGAGGCCGAGTTCTGCAACCCGGCCTCCGGGTGGGAGAAGGGCCAGGTGGAGAAGAACGTACGCGATGCCCGTCACAGGCTGTGGCAGGTCGTGCCGCCGTTCCCTGGCCTTGAGGAGCTCAACGCGTGGTTGCAGGAGCGCTGCGTGGCCCTGTGGCACGAGATCGAGCACGGCAAGCTACCTGGCACCGTCGCGGAGGTCTGGGCCGAGGAACGGGCAGCATTGATGCCAGTACCGCGTCCCTTCGACGGCTTCGTGGAGCACACCAAGCGAGTCTCTCCCACCTGCCTGATCCACTTCGAGCGCAACCGCTACAGCGTGCCGGCGCCATTCGCCAATCGGCCCGTGAGCCTGCGGGTCTACGCCGACCGCCTGGTGATCGCCGCCGAAGGCCAGATCGTCTGTGAACACCAGCGCCTGATCGAGCGCAACCACCATGGCGCAGGCCAGACGGTCTACGACTGGCACCACTACCTGGCGGTGCTGCAACGCAAGCCTGGAGCCTTGCGCAATGGTGCCCCCTTCCTAGAGCTGCCGCCGGCGTTCAAGCGCCTGCAGGCCACCTTGCTCAAGCAGCCCGGCGGCGACCGGGAGATGGTGGAGATCCTGGCCCTGGTACTGCACCACGACGAGCAGGCCGTGCTCTCGGCGGTGGAGCTGGCCTTGGAGGCCGGCGCTCCCAGCAAGACCCACATCCTGAACGTCCTGCACCGGCTGATCGATGGCAAGCCCGCCCCAGCGCCGGTGACGTCTCCACAAGCTCTGCGGCTCACCGTGGAACCCCAAGCCAATGTTCTTCGCTATGACCAACTGAGGGAGGTGCGCCATGCGTCATGACCCCGCCATTGCTTCCATCGTCATCATGCTGCGCGAACTCAAGATGCACGGCATGGCCCATGCCGTCAACGAGCTGGCCGAGCAAGGCGCCCCCGCCTTCGAGGCAGCCCAGCCCATCCTGGCCCAACTCCTCAAGGCCGAGACCGCCGAACGGGAGGTGCGCTCAGTGGCATATCAACTCAAGGTGGCCAAGTTCCCAGCCTACCGGGATCTCACAGGCTTCGACTTCAGCCACAGCGAAGTGAACGAGGCCCTGGTGCGCCAGCTGCACCGGTGCGAGTTCCTGGAAGAAGCCAACAACGTCGTGCTGGTGGGAGGGCCAGGCACGGGCAAGACCCACATCGCCACAGCACTGGGTGTACAGGCCATCGAACACCACCACCGAAGGGTCAGGTTCTTCTCGACGGTGGAACTGGTGAATGCACTGGAAGAGGAGAAGGCCCAGGGCAAGCCCGGGCAGATCGCACACCGACTGACCTACGCTGACCTGGTGATCCTGGATGAACTGGGCTATCTGCCGTTCAGCACTTCAGGAGGAGCATTGCTGTTCCACCTGCTGTCCAAGCTGTACGAGCGCACCAGCGTTGTGATCACCACCAACCTGAGCTTCAGCGAGTGGGCCAACGTGTTCGGAGATGCCAAGATGACCACGGCACTGCTGGACCGGCTCACGCATCACTGCCATATTCTGGAAACGGGCAACGACAGCTACCGGTTCAAGAACAGTTCGGCACAACAACCACAGCCGCCAACCCCCACCAAGAAGGAGAAGAGCACCAAGAACTTATCCACAACGTGAGCATGAAGTTCATGCGACAGGGTGGGTCAGAATTCGATGGAAATGGTGGGTCAGGTTTGCATGGAAATTAACAGCCCATTGCCAGCCTTGCGATAGTGCGGCTCAATGACTGAACATAGTTCCTGCCAGGGCACGATGGTCTGCATCGTCGCTAGGATGGTGTCGCGTCGGGTGTGCTTGCGGTTCTGCTCGAATGCGTAGGCCTGATCGGCTGCCATTGATAGGCTCTGCTGCTTCATGTTCGTGCACAGGATTTTGGGATCCTGGCGCCATGCAAGTCGCAGACCAGCTTGAACTTGTTCAGCGTTGCCCTAATCCGCAGACGTACACCGTATGTCCGCAACCAGCCTGAAGCAGGCAACTGGCATCACGGGCAGTACGACACGACACCTCCACCGCGGACTGTGTCGATGCATCTGAGAGTGACAGCTTGGCTGGCTACTAGAGTGACGAGAGCACCTCCCCTCCTCCACTCACCGGTCCTTTGCCCCCAACAACCCCCACCAAAAATCGTCCCCATACTTCGTCGCCCCGTACACACACGCCAGCACAACCACCACGAACACAGCAGTAAATTCCCAAGGCTCCCGCAGCCGGCCTTTCCAGCAGACAAGCAACCCGACGACCACGCCTGCGAGCGCACCGCAAACGGCTCGTACAACCAACTCCAAAGTGTCTGAGCCGCGCTCGTTGGGATCTTCGTTGTGCATGTGCAAAGCCAAATCGAATCGCCTGATTTGAATTCCGTTAAGTACGTCTTCCTGTAACCCCTTGAAGTTTGTCCAACCTCTGAGAGTCATTTCAAAGCCGGGCCGATTCACTGAGGAAAACATTCACGAGCACTCTACGATCTCGCTCAGTACCGACAGGCCTATTTCCTTGCGGATGCAGCTGCCATTTCGGCCAGGAACGGGCCCTCAAGATTCTTGGGGCGCTCTATTAGAAAATCATCTCGATTCTTCCCCGCGATCCACCCGGGAGCCCTTCCCCGCCCTGTCCAAGTCGCGCCACTTTTCTCGTCCCGATATTTTTGGGCTACTTTTCTCACGACGGGCTTCCAAGGAAATACTTGTTGAACAGTGAATTCATAGTCAGCCACCAACTCGTGTACCTTCCGGAGTGCTTCCTCGGCTGCCTCTTTTCGGGCCTCTGAAATGGCGGCATCCAGCTTGGCCCGTTGTGCCAAAAGGTCTTTCAGTGTTGTTGTCATTGCTTTGAGTTCTTCCGCGAAATTCCGTCTGAGGCTCAATTATCCAATTTCCACCATTTTCCAATGTGTTTAATGGGAATACACGGATGACACTGTGAAAAAGGTGTCAGCCTATAGCATAGCTCATCGGCCCTCAGCCATCACGCCCCATTGGGTTGGACGGGCACCGACTATTTTGTTCATGCGTACAAGATGCAACCGGCACCATCATTCACCATTGCTGAGCAACTGAATGCCAGCGGCATGACTTACAGTGTCGACAAAACTTACATCCACTCCTCCGCATTGATCAATGATAACTAGTGAGCGCAGCGCCAACTGCCGCACTTCAAGCGACGTCGCTGGACAGTGCAACGATGGCCGTTTTTTCAGTCGGCCCGCTGCCTCGGTCTTTCTGATACTGGTGGGTCTGTTCATCGGCGGGGCCAACTCGCGATCCGACACTATTCAGGAGGTTCCCTCGGCATCGCCGGTATCGGCGCGCGTGGGTATCGTCGACGCTCGCAGGCCTGATGCTCCGCGCTTGGTCCTGGGGCAGGTGCAGCCTGAAGGCGAGGCACTCCACTACCTTCGCCTGTCTCCACCCGTGGGTAACAAACCAGAGTGCTGCGTGCAGGTGGGGATTGCTGCACAGGATGCGTCCATCCTGCGATACCGCGGCGAAGACGCATTGCCTGCGGATGAGCACGACGCGAAATTCCGGAAGTTGCCCAACGACGCCTTTGTGGGCGTGCTGCTATCGAAGAACTCCGTCGTTTCACGCACAAGTGCCCACCAAGTCGTGCTGCAATGGTCGGACCGCCAGGCACGTGTCCGCGTGGACCACTGCCTGTCCAGCGAGGGCATGCACGTGAAGATCGCTGAGAGCGATACAAAGGGGCAATGATGCCGAAGGCGCATTACTTTCTTCCGCTTGGAGCGAACGTAACGCCGGACTGCCCTTCTTGACTCATCCGCGCCCCAACACGAAGCCATCGTTTTTAGGCAAAGTCTGGACGGATCAGTTCAGCGCAGACTATGCACGCTGGAAACTTGTAAAACCGATCTCCATGAAGCCAGCGGAGTCTTGCCGAAACACGCAAGAAAGACAAAGGCCCTCTTTCATCTCTTATTTGCGACTTCAGGCTTTACAAACGCCCCTCTGCAGCGTTCTGCAACTCGTGTCGGACCACCAACCCATGACTGGTTCGGTCGCAGATATTAGTAATGGTGTTAGCGTCCGGGCCTGTCACTTGAGTTACCCGCCAAGGCGCCTCAAGGGTACAAGGGGATTCTGGAATCCTAGGGACAAGGGGGCGTGTCATGGTCCGGGAATTTTGCCGACTGTGCATAAGCTGGGCGGTACAGGTGCGTCTTGACATCCAGCCGCAGCCTGGGCAGGTGGTAGTCGCCGCCGACGGCGGGCGAGCGCACTTTGAGCTGGATCTCGCGCGGCACGCCATCGCGCCACCGGCCAGGAAGCACTTCCAGTTCCTCTGGAGGATCCGTTGGAAAAAGGTGGGACAGCTTGCCTACGCAGCAGCCGCTGTCGTCCACCAGCAGGGGCAGTGGATCGCGCTCCCAGGGCGCATCGTGCGGCAGGCTGCGGTAGTAGA
This sequence comes from Acidovorax sp. NPDC077693, assembly GCF_044542805.1. NCBI lineage: Bacteria > Pseudomonadati > Pseudomonadota > Betaproteobacteria > Burkholderiales > Comamonadaceae > Acidovorax > Acidovorax sp. NPDC077693. The sequence goes on from NZ_JBITVD010000029.1 coordinate 23,379, forward strand.
TGTCGATGAAAACGGCCAGCAAGTGCACCTTGGCGTCCTTGGACGCTGACCTCTCGGCGCCGCCACCCTGCACAAGGGGACAGGACCGGACCGCTTCGCGGTAACGTTCCCAGCCCGCCGGCAGTGGCAGATCCGCCCCCTGGCGCCTTGCAATCGGCGGGGTCAAGGTCTATGGGTGCTTTTCCTCCTGCGTGAACCACGGTGGATAGTATGGCGGCCGCAAGCCAGCCAGCGCGCGCAAGAGCTGCGTTCATGCGCACATCAAAACTATTTGAAATGGAATTCACCGCACGCCTGCGCATCCTGCCGGCCACGTCGTGCTGCAGACGCGCTGCCGTTAGTACTGGTCAAACGCAATTCGAAACCTCTCTATCCTCCCATGCCGTCGCCGTGCTTCGGCAACTCAGCTACCGATGCGCGCGTAGACACTTCAATACCGTATTGCACAGCACAGTCAGGAGCGCTATCTCTCGCTCCGACTGCTTTTCCCTCACGTACAACCGTCATCGCTTGCCAACCATGTCCATGATGATCGCTTCACAACCCCGCTGCTTGGATAAACAGCAGGTTTAGATTGGACACTTGGCTCACTTGTACTTCGAAACTACCTTACAAAACTGGCTCAGTTTTCCGGTCGGCGCAACTGGTTAGGCGAGTCGCGCCCCAGATGCTCACTATCTAGTGACTTTCCGTATGGAGTATTTGCCGTGCGCTAACGGCTGGAGTGAGAAGCGGGCCGCCTCAGAGCTGTATGCGTGAGTAGCTTCCATCCGCATTGAACAATTCTTGCGCGAGCTGACCACTGGTTCCCCGACTGACCACATGCCAGAACTCAACTCCGAAACGAGAACGCTTTTCAGCAGGCGTGGGCCGTCCTGATTCCATTCGAGCCACTGAAGGTAGACCTCCGAAGACACGTGCTCAAAGCCATGCTTGAAGACCACCACTCGGTACGCCCCTGAACCAAGCGGCCCGGAACACGAAGTGACTGACGAAGCGTTAGGCGCTAAGCGCAAAGCTGCCTGATGAAATGCAGCTTCTGCCGCATTGGTACTGCCCGATGCTAACAGTGCAAGCAGCGGTAGGAGCCAAACGTGTATCACTGTTTGCACTGGAGTGTCCTAGGGTACAAATTAATCGGTTGCCGAAGGCAATCCGCTTGACTTCCGGGTCAGGACAACAGCGCTGCATTCAGTTCGCCGATAACAGCCCGACATAATAATCGGGGTAGCCTACATGCTACCACCCTAGCTGCTTGCGAACGCAGGATTGGCGCAAGAGACACCTTTGGCTTGCAACTAGCGCTGCATTTTTGGATTGCCAATCCTACGTTGGAATTCAGCGATGGTGAAGCCAACCACTTACAGTGACGGGGGTAGGCTGGGCGGTTTCAAACATGAAGTGCGACGCCGGCAATGAGATCCGCAGTAAGTTGTGGGAAGACTTCATGCGGGCAATGGAAGTTGAGCATTTTGCGCGATCGGTGGTTCAGCATCTGCTCCAGGGCGGTAAGCTGCTGATGGCTGATCTGGCTGAGGTCCATCCTCCTGTGCAGGCACTCGCGCGCCTGGTCGTTGATTTTTTCGTTGGAGTCGCGCTGCCAAGGACAAGGCTCGGATTGAAATCCAATCAGCAGGTGTAACGTGCGAGGAATGAGTTCCATTTGGGCGACACCTTACAGGTGGCGACGTACCCCCCTTCAAACTTAGGTCGCCCTGCCCGCTACCGGACCTGTTTGGGCAACCTTCGCAGCAACTACTTAAAGTTTTCAAACCGATTGCGTCCAAAGATAGTTTGATGCCTGCCATAGGTAAAGGGCACTTCATTAACGAACCTCGTTTAGAGATCATTTGAGAGTACACAGGCGATAGCAGAGAACTCTGGCTACGTGTATTTACTACACAAAGCCTTGCAATCAGGAGCAACAAACTGCTGACCGACAACGGCTAATAGTTCACGGGCCGCCTGTTTGCCAGCAGGTAGTGCGAACCCAGCGGCAACCATGAGGTTGACCAACTGCGCAGAACTGTACATAGAGCACCGGCTGACAACGGAGATATGGAGCAGACCTTGCACCGTTATGTGGTCTTGTACAACCACCAGTTGCCGCAGTCAGCCGCAAGACGCTGATGCAGGCGATGAAGTAGTGGTGCCGGCCCCCACCTGATCTGTTTCAAAAGCGGCCATATGATCGCTCGGGCTACGACAGCTACGCAGCGGCAAGAAATCAAAAAACATTCGCAAGAACAAAGGGAAAAACAGTGTTGGCCATCGGTATCGATCAGGTAAAGAGCATTCTGGATTTGGCTTGGTGCCGAGAAGGCATGGAGAAGACCGAACTCAACAGCAACGGCTGGTTTGTCGTGCCCGTTCCCCATGCGCAGGACGAGGCCGAGTTTCACGAAATCCTTCTCCGCCAGGGCTATCGCGAGTTTGGGGACGCATTGGGTTGGCGTGACCGAAGCGGACCGGTACCCCAGACTTGGATGGTCGGGGCGGATGCGGACGGAGATGTGTGTTTTTACCGCCAGATTGATGAGTCGTTCGACAGCTTTGCCCCAGCGCATCCAGATTGGGCTGATTGCGTTCGCAGGTTCCAGCGTTTGCAGGCGCGTCTGCAGCAGCTCGACTATGCGCTGCAGGCGGCGCGGTTGCGTGCACGCACCTTGTGCGAGGGGACGGTGCCAGACGACGTCACCTTGCCGCAGACTGTGTGGGCCGGCTGGCTGAACGCCCTGCGCGGTATGGAGCAGACGGCGAGTCAGCGCGGCTGGACAGTGGAACCTCTGGCGCTTATGGCGCCGGCCACGGCAGCGCAATTGGTCGCTGTGGAGGCTCGCCACGGCGTGCGCATCCCGGCGCAACTGCGTGCCCTGCTGCAGGAGTTATCGGCGGAATTTCAGTTTGGCTGGCGCTGTGCCCGCAACGATGAGCCCAAAGGACGGTTGAAGTCGCTGTATGGCGGCGGCATACGGAACATGGTCTGGAGCCTGGAGATGATCGATCAGCAGGCCCTCGGTAACTTCGAGCGCTGGCGTGCCTACTTCTTTGGGCCGGACGGGCGAGGTGAAGACGACTACGAACAGCCCAACCCTGCCAGTCTGTGGGACGGACAGTTCGCTTTCGCTGATCTGTCCAATGGCGACATCTTGACCATCGATACCCGCAACGCCGATCCTCTCGAGCAGCCCGTCCGATACTTCAGCCATGAGGTGGAGGGCCTGCATGGGCAGGTGCTCGCGCCGAACCTGTACGCGTTTTTGGATCATTGGACGGCTTTGGGCTGCGCTGGCGACGAGCAGCACAGCTGGATGATTCTGGTCACAGAACAAGGCCTGCGCGCAGACACCCACTGGGGCCGAAAGTGGACCGAGTGGCTGGCCCAAGACCAGTTCGCCTGCGGGCCTGATGAAGCACCCCGCGCCTTGCTGGCCCGCAGCGCGGCCGATCAGCAACTGCTGGCCAGTGCCAAGGCCGATGACCTGGCTGGCGTGCAGGCAGCGCTGGACCAAGGTGCGCAGGTCAATTGCTCGCCCGATGACTGGAAGGATGAAAACTACACCGCTGTCATTTTTGCGGTGTGCAACAAGTCCATCGCCATGCTGCAACTGCTCAAGGCGCGCGGCGCATCGCTGGCCACCACTCTGCTGCCCATGCAGGTGGCCGCATGGAACAGCAATGTCGAGACGGCGCAATGGCTGATCGCCAATGGCGCGCGGCTTGAGCCCTGGCGTGACGACGGCAGCGGCGGCCCGCTGCATCGGCTGATCGGCAGCGACTACAGCGTGGAAGACTTCCGCACGATCCTGGATAGGCTGCTCAGTGCCGGCGCCAACCCGGATGTGCGCTCCAACAGCGAGTCGTTTGCTGCGGGCAAGACGGCGCTGATGCGGGTGGGGCCCTGGAGCACAGTCCGCCTGCTTGCGGCAGGCGCAGACGCCACGTTGCGCGATGCGGCGGGGCGCACGGCGCTGCACCATGTGCGGCATGTAGAAAGCGTGGCGCTGCTTCTGGCACAGGGCCTTGATGTCAATGACAGGGCGGGTGCAGCGGGGGGACAGGGTCCGACGCCACTCCAATGCGCGCTGCGGCGAAGCGATGACCCCATCGATATCGTGAATGCCTTGCTGGCGGCAGGCGCTGACCCGCGGCTTGCTGACGGTAGCGGCCATGACGCCTGGTGGTACTGCGTGCACGCGAGCTGCACAAACCGATTGGTGGACCTGGGCTTCGACCCGGCGGCACGCGATGCGCAAGGAAGAACCTTGCTGCACAGGTTTCTCGCATCGAACCACGGACGGCTGTACGACCACTATATGGACTGCACCCGTGCGTTGCTGCAGGCAGGTTTGCCGGTGGATGCACCAGATGCCGATGGCAACACCGCACTGCACGTGGCGGCCAGCCATTGCAGCTCGGAGCACGATCACCCGACACTGAAATTTCTGCTGGAACAGGGCGCCAGCCGAACGGCAACCAACGTGGCGGGCAAGACCGCGTGGGACATGCTTGCCAAGAAGCACCGCAAGGCGGTGGGCTGGCTGCGTGCTTGAAGCGCGAGATGCCGGAAGCGTCAGATGCTCCCACAGGCCTTCGTGGATGTGCCGATTCGCACGAATGATGGCTTCGGCACTAGGTGTCGCATCCCGGATGATTGCATAGACTCTAAACGCTATCCACTCTTCATGGCCCGAGCTGTTTTGAAGGAGTTGATAGAGTCCTTGCAATCTATCCAGGGAGTGAAGCCATGTTGATAGCCCTGCACAAGAACGCCCGCACCACTCCCGCAGTGCGCGCCGAGATCGCAGCAAGCAATGAACCAGCCAGCGTCCTGGCCCAGCGCTTTGGGATCACTGAGCAAACGGTCTACAAGTGGAAGAACCGCGAGGTCTTTGGGGACCGCTCGCACACGGCCCATCGCCTGCAGACGGTGCTCACGCCTGCGCAAGAGACCGTGGTGGTTCACTTGCGGCGTACCTTGCTGCTGCCTCTGGATGACCTGCTGGCCGTGACCCGGGAGTTCATCTGTCCCCATGTCTCGCGCTCCGGCCTGGACCGGTGCTTGCGCCGCCATGCAGCGGGCAACCTCAATGCCCTCAAGCCCCAGGAGCCTGCGTTAGCCCACAAGGCCTTCAAGAGCTACGAGCCAGGCTATGTGCACATGGACGTGAAGTACCTGCCTCAGATGCAGGACGAGAGCAGCAGGCGCTATCTGTTCGTGGCCATAGACAGGGCCACGCGCTGGGTGTTCGTGCAGTTCAAGGCCAACAAGACAGCGGCCAGTGCCAGGGCCTTTCTCAAAGCACTTCACAAGGCCTGCCCTATCAGGATCAACAAGCTGTTGACCGACAACGGCAGGGAGTTCACAGACCGACTGTTTGCCAGCCGGAAGCGCGAACGCAGCGGCAACCATGAGTTCGACCAGCTGTGCCAGGAGCTGGGCATAGAGCACCGGCTGACCAAGCCCAGGACTCCGAGAACCAACGGCATGGTGGAGCGGTTCAATGGCCGCATAGCGGACGTCCTGAAGACCCACCGATTCAACAGCCGTGAAGATATGGAGCAGACCTTGCAGCGCTATGTGGCCTTGTACAACCACCAGTTGCCACAGTCAGCGCTCAAGAGCAGAACGCCAATGCAGGCCATGAAAGAGTGGTACCAAGAGCACCCGGATCTGTTTCACAAGCGGCCATATGATCGTCCGGGATGTGACAACTAGGCCCGCCCAATCAAGTTGAGATCGAAAGTCGCTGCAGATGTTTGATAAGGCGCTGGCCAGCATAATGCCCTTGCGGTGTGTGTGGACGGCTCGGTCAGCGTGTGGACCACCTGCGGGTAGTGGCTCATGTTGAACGGCTGGAAACCGAACAGGTTTTGAAGTCGACCGAGTGCTAGCGCCGGTTCTGTTCTCGCTGCCCGTAGGTTTCCCAGTTTTCAAGCGGCTTTTTTAGCTGCGGACGCCACGATGTGCGACACGGGCGGCCGTGATGATGAAGGCCCAGCAGATCGACACAAGCGCTAAATGAGTCAAAGAAAACGGACCTAAAAAGTAGTCAAAAAGAAACTCCGCCCTCGTACAAGCCTGACCCGCTGAATCAAGAAGCCCCTTGCAGTGACCGTCGTACTCGCGTAGAGAATCCCAACCGACATAGCCGAAATATCCTATGAGTGGAAAGGAAAACACCACGAGCCAGGCAATAGAGCTCTTGAACATTGATCTTCCAGTGTTATGCGGTCAACCAACCGTTACTCGTTAAGCGGCCAGCCATACCATTTCGAAAACGACACCAGTTCTGTAGGTGGCCGTTAATCTCTTCGACCGCGTACGCCATCTTCGTAATACTTCCAGATGTCTTTGTCCAGCCGCTTGAGCAATGCGTTCGGCGTCTCACAATCCCGGCGAATCAGCATGGCAACACTGTTGTGTGCATCAGCAGCAGTGGCTGCGCGTTTGATCGGATAGATCGCACCAATGGTGATGTCGCCGCCGCCGTCGTCGATGAGTGGTTGAATGTTCTTCATGCGACCGCATTGTGCCGAGGCTGTGTGGAAACGCTCAACGAGCGTTCTGTACCGCGTCCTTGCACCGCATTTTCCACAAGCACTGTTGTAGTACCGTTTCTGGCGCACCTGAAGCCTTTTGACGCCCTCCCGAAGCCTTTGCCGGCTGTAAAAGCCAACAAAGGCTTCACGCCTTCACCATCCGCATCGCCTGCATCATCTGCGCGATACCCATCACGCCAATCACCCGCTTGAGGTTGTATGCCAGCACATGCAGGCTCATCTCGGTGCCTACATGCTTGAGGGTCTTCATCAAGAAGTGCGTTGAGCCCATCCAGTGCTTGAGCGTGCCGAAGACATGCTCCACGGTTGACCTTCGCAACGTCATGGCCTCGGGGTTACTGTCCAATCGTTGCTGAACGCGCTCCAGAACCTCTTCGTGCTCCCATCGGCGAATGCGCCGGTTGCTACTGGTCGTGCACTGGGATTTGAGCGGACACTTTGGGCAGGCACTTGACCAATAGACGCTCAGGTTCAGGCCCTTCTCGATTGTTTTGAAGCGATGGATCGCACGCTCACCTGCCGGGCACTGATACTCGTCATCCTTGGCGATGTAGATGAAGTCGGCTTTGTCGAAGCGCCCTTCGGCCTTTGCGTTGGACGTCATCGGTTTGGGCACGAAGGTCGTGATACCAGCGTCTTCGCAAGCCTTGAGCTGTGGACCACTGAAGTAGCCTCGGTCGGCAAAGGCCTGCAGGTTCTCGCCTCCCATGGCCTGGTCTGCAGCGCAGGCCATGTGGTGCAACTGCGCGCGGTCATTGCCGACGTTAGTGACCTCGTGCGCGACGATCAGATGGTGCCTGGCATCGACAGCGGTCTGCACGTTGCAGCCCACCAGGCCCGATCCCTTGGCCTGGGTGGCCATCGACCGTGCATCAGGATCGGTGAGGGAGACCTGGCCATCGGGCAGGCCCTTCAATTGCTGCTTGAGACCGTCGAGTTGCCGCATCTGCTCACGCAACTTTTTTAGCTTCTCCTGCAGTCGTTCTGTCTTGGCTTCAACCTCTGTAGGCTGCGTGCGGTCAGCGGTCTCCAGCGCGTCCAGGTAACGCTGGATGCTTTGCTCGATCTGTTGCTGGCGAGCCTCGATCTTGCCGGGTGTGAAGTTGCGGTCGCGACTGTTGACGGCCTTGAATTTGCTGCCATCGATCGCCACGATGGCCTGCGAGAAGAGGTTCAGCTGGCGGCACATGACGATGAAGCGCTTGCAGACGTTGCGGATGCCAGCGCCGTTGCTTCGACGGAAGTCAGCGATGGTCTTGAAGTCTGGCGCAAGGCGCCCGGTCAGCCACATTAGCTCGACATTGCGCTGGGCTTCGCGCTCCAAGCGACGGCTCGACTGGATGCGGTTCTAGTACCCGTAGATGTACAGTTTGAGCAGTACGCCCGGGTGATATGCGGGCCGACCCGTGAGCGCAGGATCAACTCCTTCAAAGCCGAGTGCTCGAAGATCCAACTCTTCGACAAAGACATCGACAACCCGCACTGGGTTGTCCTCGCCGATGTAGTCGTCCAGGCACTCAGGCAGCAGGGTGACCTGTTGTCGGTCTTCGCCTTCGATGAATCGCTTCATGGGGGCACCTCGCTTGAATCGGGTGCCATGATTTTAGTTTTTGGCAGCGGTTGCGGGTGGAGTTTTCACACAGCCTCTGCCGTTTGCCGACTGGCGCCAGCGGTACGGCAGCAACTCATCAATCCGGTGGTTCGGTTGCGCTTGCGGACGCTCTAGGGAAGGTCTGCACGAATCGCTTTGAACTGTGTTTCATCCAGCCCAAGACTGCCCCGGGCGGTGTCATCGATCAATGACGCCTGCGCAGACCTGCATTCATGCGGTTTCTGGGCGCTTGTGCGTCCCTCTTTCAGGCCCTACGCCCGCTGCACGCGCACCTGTCCCATCGCCAGCAGCTGGTGCCTGACCATCCACAGGTTGCCCAGCGCGAATAGCGTGACGATCTGCAGTGTGTTTTTCCTCAGGCCCCGGTAGCGCACCTTCACGTATCCGAACTGTTGCTTGAGTACCCTGAAGGGGTCCTCGATCTCGGGCGGGTGCAGGTGGATGCTCAGCATGTCGGGGCCCCTGAAGTCGTGAGCCTTACTGCGCTGCACTGCGCTCGCACGTTGCTGCAAAGAATGGTGAGGATCGGCGCCCAATCGAGCGCGTTGCTGGTCAACGTACGCGATCGCATGGGGTTTTGCAGCTGTGATGCCCTGTTGGCCTATGGCGGGCTTGATCCGCAGGCCGCACTTCTTTCGCGCTCTGCGTGTCAGTCAACGCACGCCAATACCAAGAGCGTGCAGTGGCCCACAAGACGTCATAGAGCTGCTAGCTAGGCTACGTGCACATCGACGTGAAGTACCTGCCCCTGATGCAGGACGAGCGAGGAGGCACTACCTGTTCGGTGCCATTTACCGGGCCACACGAAGGGTGTTCGTGCAACTGAAGACTCACAAGGCAGCGGCGAGCGCGCAGGCATCTGAGGTTCAACAAAAGGCGTGCCCGATCATGATCAGAACTGCGGCATGGTGAAGGGGTTCTATGGCCGCATGGCGGGTTTCCTGAGGGGTCACTGATTCGTCAGTAGCGCATACCTTTCTGCCCTATGGCTTTGGTCAAACACCAGTTGCCGCATCCACACGCGGCAGCAAGATGCTCCTCCTCGGCTCGTGCTTCATTTTGGTGCGTATTCGAAGTACTTTTGTACTGATGCAGTAGCAATAGCTCCTCAGTAGCGCCACCGTTTCACGTCATCCTCGCAGTGCCAAAAGCAGGATTTCTTAAACACTTTTTCAACACGCCTTAAAAAACTAGGGTTTTCACTTAGCACCAATGTGGTTTCGATGTGCTCATTGGTGGTGCATAGAAAAAATCGATGACGTAAGAAGAAATTTTTGAATTTGCCAGTGCTTAGACAACGCAAACACAATCCCCACATCGTTATGCATTTGACATTTCGTACTGCAAGGAAACATGGTGGAGTTGGGAGAAAAAAACACGATGGCAGCTTTCGGCCCTGAGGGCCATTGCGACGCTGCACATGTGCGCGGAATCATCCGCAAAGGGCTGTGGACCCTGCACACCACTGGCCTGGCCCATGGCCGGGTGCAGGGCAACCTGGTGATCCTTCCCGAAGTGCAGGCGGGCGACTTCCTGCGCTTTTGCCAGCGCAACCCCAAGCCCTGCCCGGTGCTGGCGGTGAGCGAGCCCGGCCAGTTCGCGCTGCCCACGCTGGGCGACGGCATAGACATCCGCAGCGACGTGCCGCAGTACCGCGTCTGGCGCCACGGCGAGCTCACGCAGGAGGTCGCGGACATCGCTGACCTGTGGCGCCCCGACCTCGTGACCTTCATCCTCGGCTGCTCGTTCTCGTTCGAGTCCGCGCTGCAGGAGGCCGGCATCAGCCTGCGCCACATCAACGAAGGCAAGAACGTGGCCATGTACCGCACGAACATTGCCACGCAGCCTGCGGGGCCCTTCGGGGGCGCCATGGTGGTCTCCATGCGGCCCATGCCTGCGGCCGACGTGATCCGCGCGGTGCAGGTCACCTCGCGCTTTCCCAACGTGCATGGCGCGCCGGTGCACATCGGGGACCCCGCGCTCATCGGTATTGCGGACATCGCCCGGCCTGACTACGGCGACGCCGTACCGCTGATGCCCGGTGAGATCCCCGTGTTCTGGGCCTGCGGCGTCACGCCCCAGTCCGCCATCCTGAACGCCCAGCCTGCGTTCTGCATCACCCACTCCCCCGGGTGCATGTTGGTCACCGACCTTCTCAATCACCACCTCGCCAGCTTTTAACCAAGGAGTTTCCCCATGAAGAAAATGATGTTCGGCCTGTGCGCCGCTGCCGCCGCATGCCTGGCCCACGCCGAGACCAAGTGGGACCTGCCCTCGGGCTATGCCGTCAACACCTTCCAGGTGCAGAACCTGCAGCAGTTCGTGCAGGACGTGGGCAAGGCCAGCGGCGGCAAGCTCAAGATCACGGTGCACCCCAACGCATCGCTGTTCAAGGCCAATGAAATCAAGCGCACCGTGCAGTCCGGGCAGGTGGCGATTGGCGAGTTCATCCTCTCCGGCGCGGCCAACGAGGCGGCGGTCTACGGCGTGGACTCCATCCCGTTCCTGGCCACGAGCTATGCGGACTCCAGGCGCCTGGACCAGGCCTCGCGCCCGCTGCTGGTCAAGACGCTGGGTGCACAGGGCATGAAGCTGCTCTACACCGTGCCATGGCCTGCGCAGAGCCTGTATTCGGTCAAGCCGGTCACGGCCCTCAAGGACCTCAAGGGCACCAAGATGCGGGCCTACAACCCGGCCACGTCGGTCATCGCCAATCTGATCGGCGCGCAGCCGGTGACGATCCAGCTGGCCGAGTTGTCGGCGGCGCTGGCCACGGGCACCGTGGACAACTTCCTCACCTCCAGCGCCAGCGGCGTGGACAGCAAGCTCTACGAAAGCGTGAAGTACTTCTACGGCGTGGCGGCCTGGCTGCCGCGCAATGCCGTGGTGGTGAACCAGAAGGCCTTCGACAGCCTGGACAAGGCCACGCAGGACGCAGTGCTGGCGCAGGCCGCGATTGCCGAGCAGCGCGGCTGGGCGCTGAGCGAGCAAAAGGACCAGGAGTACCTCAAGGAGCTAGCCGCCAAGGGCATGCAGGTGGACGTGAGTGCCGAGAACCTCAAGAAGGAGCTCAAGACCGTGGGTGAGCGCATGACGGCCGACTGGATCAAGACCGCAGGCGATGACGGCAAGGCCGTCATCGATGCCTACAACGGCAAGAAGTGAGCAGACGGCCATGTCCCTCACGCCTCCTACTTCGGCCGCTCCGGGCCATGCGGCCTGGGCCCAGACCATGCCGCCGCACCCGCTGCGGCGCGTGCTGGACGGTGCGTACCTGGCCGCTGGCGCCGTCGGGGCTGCCTGTATCGCCGTTATCTGCGTGCTGATGGTGGTCCAGTCGCTCGGGCGCCAATTCGGCTTTCCGACCGGCGCCATCAACGACGTGGTGGCCTGGCTGTGTGCCGCTGCGGCCTTCCTGACCATGGCCCATGCCTTCAAGCACGGCGATTTCGTGCGCGTGACGCTGGTGCTGGAGAAGCTGTCTCCCGCCACGCGCCGCAAGTACGAGGTGGTCTGCCTGACCATCGCGGCCGTGGCCATCGGCTACCTGGCTTGGTGGGCCTGTGTTTTTACCTACGAAAGCTGGCAGTTCAAGGAACTGGCCCAGGGCCTGTGGGCGATCCCCATCTGGATTCCGCAGATGAGCTTTGCACTGGGCTCCGTGCTCTTTCTCATCGCCGTGGTCGATGAGTGGTGGATCGTGGTGCAGGGCGGCGTGCCTACCTTTGTGCGGCTGGTGGAAGAGCGCCACGCCAAGGGCGACTTTTCTTCGGATCTTTAAGGAGCATCCCCATGGACATTCTTTCCATCGGCGCCTTCCTGCTGCTACTGATGCTGCTCATGCTGTCCGGCGGTGTCTGGATCGCCATGACGCTGGCCATCTGCGGCTGGGTCGGCCAGGCCTTTTTCACCAACAGCCAGCCCGGGCTGAACCTCTTTTCCGCTTTCTGGGAGAGCAACGCGAGCTGGGAGCTGGCGGCGCTTCCGCTGTTCATCTGGATGGGGGAGATCCTGTTTCGCACCCGGCTGAGCGAAGACATGTTCAGCGGCCTGGCCCCCTGGCTGAGTCGTGTGCCAGGTCGGCTGTTTCACACCACCATTCTGGGCTGCGGCATCTTCGGCTCGGTGTCGGGTTCGTCGGCGGCAACCTGCGCCACCATCGCCAAGGTCTCGCTGCCTGCGCTCAAGAAGCGCGGCTACAACGAGAGCATCGCCATCGGTTCGCTGGCCACGGCAGGCACGCTCGGTATCCTGATCCCGCCGTCCATAACGATGGTGGTGTATGCCGTGGCGGCTGATGCCTCCATCATCCGCATCTTCCTGGCGGGCTTCTTGCCCGGCCTGCTGCTGATGCTGCTGTTCTCGGGCTACATCGCCTGGTGGTCGGTGCGCAACAAGGAGCTCATGCCTGCCGACGAGCCGCCCACCACCTTCCGTGAAAAGCTGTACCTGTCGCGCAACCTGATTCCCTGTGCGCTGCTGATCGTGTTCATCTGCTGGTCCCTGGTGGCCGGCTGGGCGACGGCCACCGAGTGTGCGGCCTACGGTGTGGTGGGCGCCCTGGCACTGGCTGCATGGTGCAGGGCGCTGACCTGGCAGAACTTCAAGGAAGGCCTGGCGGGGTCGGCACGCACCAGCTGCATGATCATGTTTATCCTGGCGGGTGCCGCGTTCCTCACCAAGACCATGGCCTTTACCGGCATACCGCGCGAGTTGGCCGAATGGGTCGATTCGATGCACCTGTCGCCCTATGCGCTGATAGCCTGCCTGGTGGGGGTGTACCTGGTGCTGGGCACCGCGCTCGACGGCATCAGCATGATCGTGCTGACCGCTGCGGTCGTGATGCCCATGGTCGAGAAGGCTGGCTTCGATCTGATCTGGTTCGGCATCTTCGTGATCCTGCTGGTGGAGATCGCCGAGGTCACGCCGCCCGTCGGGTTCAACCTCTTCGTGCTGCAGAACATGACCGGCAAGGACAGCAACCTGATTGCTAAAGCGGCCATACCGTTCTTCCTGTGTCTGGTGGTGTGCATCGGCCTGATCACGGTCTTTCCGCAGATCGTCACTATCGTCCCTGACCTCGTGATGGGCCAGCCGAAGTAGCACTGCGGCCTGCGTCGCCCGTTTCCCTCTGAGTCTGCCGCCCCCTGCGCCGGCCTCCCATTCCCCAACAGGAGCTTGCCATGAAGATGGTCTTGCTGGCCGCGCTCGCCGTGGCCCCGGCGCTGCACGCCCAGACACAGTGGAAACTCGCCACCGGCTACCGGGTAGAGTCTTTCCACACGCGCAACATCGTCCAGTTTGCGCAGGATGTAGAGCGCGCATCGTCCGGCGCGCTGCGCATCGAGGTGCACGCCAACAACACGCTGGCCAGGCTCGCCGACATACCGACCGCGGTGCAGAGCGGCAAGGTCCAGGCGGGCGAGACCATCATGACCAGCCTGGTGGCCGAGATGCCCATCGCCGGGGCCGATGCGGTGCCATTCGTGGTGCACAGCTATGCCGACGCCCGCCGCATGTGGGGACTGCAGCGGCCGCTGATCGAGGGACATTTCGCGCGCAAGGGTCTCAAGGCCCTGTACGCGGTGCCGTGGCCGCCGCAGGGGCTGTTCTCCGTGGCGCCCGTGAAGTCGTCCGCCGACTTGAAGGGCACCCGCATGCGCACCTACAACTCCGCCACCGTGCGCATTGCCGAGCTGCTGGGCGCCACGCCGGTGGACGTGCCCATGGTAGAGGTCAACAAGGCGCTGGCCGCCGGGCAGCTCGATTCCATGATCACCTCCGCCTTGACCGGTGTCGAGCACCAGGTCTGGGGCCAGGTGCGCCAGTACTACAGCATCGACGCGTGGTTCCCCAAGAACATCGTGTTCGTGAACCAGCAGGCCTTCGATGCGCTGCCGCCACCAGTACGCCAGGCCGTTACCAAGGCGGCAGCCGAGGCGGAGACCCGCGGCTGGGCGATGAGCGAGGCCATCGCGCAGGAGTCGGTCGGCGAACTGCAGCGCAAGGGCATCAAGGTAGAGCGCCCCACCGCCGAACTCAACGCCGAGCTCAAACGCCTGGGCGAGCGCTTCTCGCGCGAGTGGCTGCGCTCGGTGGGCGGCGAGGCCAACCAGCTCTTCATTCCTTACTACACGCAGCGCTGATTCCGTTCAGACGCCGGAGCCAAAAACATGCATTCCCCCCAGAACACCATAGAAAACTACCTGCTTGCTAAGGATGGCAACCGCCCGCCCCTTCTGGACGGGGCTTTTGCCGATTTCGCGCTGCTGCAGATGGAAGTGCCTCAGGGAGCAATTACTTTTCCACCGTTGGCGCAGGGGCGCGAGGCGATTGCCGAGACGCTGGTTCGCAACTTCAACCGCGGCTTCGAGAACGTCTACACCGTGTGCTTGGCCGACCCGCCAGCTTCGGACTGTGAATACTTCCAATGCGAATGGCTCGTGGCCATGACCGAGAAGGAGAGCCGAGCGGTGCGCGTCGGCTGCGGCCAGTACGAATGGCGCTTCGCACCAGATAGTGGTTTGGCCCAAGAGCTGCGCATCACGATTGAAACAATGCAGTCTTTGCCTGCAGCCGACGCTCTTTCCGTCATGACCTGGGCTACGGCGTGGGGCGGTCCGTGGTGCTCCAAATCGCATGCCTTGGCCAGCGCACCGTTCATTGCTGGGGTGCGCGAACTGCTGGAGCGCTTGGCTCCGAACTCTGCTGGTCCCACCTGACCCCTGCCTTTCCCGCTTCTTTCTTCCATTGGAAACACCATGACCGAAATGACAAACCAAGTACAGATTCCCCGCTGGCAGTTCTGGATCGACCGGGGGGGTACGTTCACCGACATCGTCGGCAAGCGGCCCGATGGCACGCTGGTCACCCACAAGCTGCTGTCCGAAAACCCCGAGCAGTACAAGGATGCGGCGGTGGCCGGCATACGGCACCTGCTGGGCTTGAAGCCTGGCGAGCCCGTGACGCCCGCCCAGGTCGAGTGCGTGAAGATGGGCACCACCGTGGCCACCAACGCGCTGCTGGAGCGCAAGGGCGAGCCCACGCTGCTGGTCACCACGCGCGGCTTTCGCGATGCGCTGCGCATCGCGTACCAGAACCGTCCGCGCCTGTT
>NZ_JBITVD010000030.1:0-36826 GCF_044542805.1 Acidovorax sp. NPDC077693
CAAGAGCAAGACGCCGATGCAGGCTATGAAAGAGTGGTACCAGGAGCACCCGGATCTGTTTCACAAGCGGCCATATGATCGTCCGGGATGCGACAACTAAGCAGCAAAACGGTATTTGCCGGATCCAAGCCATGCAGCCCAAGTGCATCCCGCAGCCCAGTAGCATCATTCTCAGCAAAGCGGACATTACTGATGCTTGCATCCTGGTAGGCCTCAACGGCGATAAGAAACCCAAAGATCTGACCCAAGAGCTGCTCCCAATAGTTTTTTCGATTTTATAGTTTCGCTGTCCGCATCCATCGTCGTTGGATGTCGACTATGGGTCAGTAGAAGCCCGCCACTTTTCAAACGGCGAACGGCTGCAACCAGCCTGAAGCCGCCATGCGGGAGGTCTATTCTGCAGCGATTGCTGTAATCCAAACCGTGCCATCTAAGGCGCGCTATCGGGCAGGAGCTGCCGCTGGCGGTTTGAGAAAGCACTCGCTGAATGTTTGCATCCACTGGCAGCGGCGGGCCCTGAGTTCGCATGACGAGTCAAGCGCCTTAGGCTTTGCTCCATTTGCCATCCGGTTTACTGCATCGGTATCGCGTTTTGACGACAGCGCGGCTCCTCTATCCGCGAGCTTCAGGGAATCTGGTCACAACGATGCCGAGCACTCTGCGAGTCATTGCGTCGATGCCAAATCAGGTCGAATACGATTTGAGGCAATGCGATCGGAGGCTGAAAAAGCCAACTGACGACCAGCCGGCGCCGGGCATGCTCGTCCGCCCCTGTCAGGCTAGCCGCCTTGCGGCCACCGCGCTTCAGGACGAGCGCCTCTTGCCGATAACCAGAAGGTTACGATGAAAAGCCTCCTCGCTCTGCTGCTGGTCAGCGCTTGCTTCCAGGCGCAGTCCGCCAATCTGCCTCCCTGCGACAAGGCGGTGCGTTTCACTGCGGCTTGGTTCGCCGACCCGGAAGTGGACAACTCCAAATCGGCCGCCGAACTGACGAAGATCGGCGCAGGCGCCGGCCGCAGCGGTACGCAACTCGGCCACGTAGTTGTCGAGACCAAGCTTGCGGTGATGCCGCAGACCAGTTGCCAAGGCGTCGTCGTGCGGCTGGATTACATCAAACCGGTGCTGCGCGTAGCCAGCGAGATCCCGCCGGGCAGCTGTGCCTATGCGCACGTGATGAAACACGAGCAGACGCATGTGCGCATTCACCGCGACATCGCGCGCCAGTTCCGCGAGCTGGACTATCCCTGGGCCTCAGGCGGCAGCAGCGCGGGCATCCTGCTCTACGCAAAACAGGAACTCGACCGCCTGATGCAAGCCCAGGTGCTGTTTGACAACCCCGAGGAATACGCCCGCAACTTCAGCGCGTGCGGTGGTGAGATCACACGGCTGGTGAAGCCCGCGGCGTCTACTAGGTCGGGGCAGGCACCGGGTTGAGGCAACGCCTTCCGCGAGGGCTGATTGGTCGCGCCTTAGGCTGGACCAGACTGATGTCGACGGTCACCTGCTGCAGCCGAGACCGGAGTGAGCCACCGCGCCGACCTTCGACTGCGCGACTTGTTCTGCCCCCGCATCCAACATGCGTGTGGGTATAGAGCCACTCGCGCGGCTCACGGGGTCGTCGGCACTTAAGTCAAAAGTAGCTTACATCAGCATCGTCGCCAGCCTGAGCGCTGAATGACGGCTTTTCGCATTTAATTCCATAAAAAAGGTATTTTTCGCACTTAATTCCAAGCATTCGCAAATAGTGCCTTCATTTACACCCCCTCCCACCAGCGCCACCGCACTGGCCGTGTGGTGCGGGCTGCCGGTCGGCCTTTGCCCCCAGCGCTCGGGGTGAAAGCGCCCCGCCAGGCTGGCGATGGCCGCGCTCTCCAGCGCCTCCTGCACCGTCATCGCGGGCAGCAGGCCCGCAAACCGCAGTGCGAGCATCGACTTGCCGGAGCCCGGCGGCCCGGCCATCAGCAGGCTGTGCGCGCCGGCCGCGGCGATCTCCATCGCACGCTTGGCCGTGGCCTGGCCCTTCACGTCGGCCATGTCGGGGCCCGTGGTGTGGGCGGTCAGCGGCTGGGGCTCCAGCCGGCTCCAGCCGTCGTTGTCGACGTCGGCATCGCCCCCTGCCGCGCTGCCGGGCGGCAAGAAGGCACGCACCACGTCGAGCAGGTGGCGGGCCCGCACTACGCGGGCGTCTGGCACCAGGGCGGCTTCTTCGGCACTGCCGGGCGGCAGCACCAGTTGCACGTCGATCTGCTGGGTCTGCAGCGCCAGGCTGGTGGCCAGTGCGCCGCGCACGGCGCGCAGCTCGCCCGAGAGCGACAGTTCGCCGGCGAATTCATAGCCCTTGAGCTTGCTGGCATCGACCTGCCCGCTGGCCGCGAGGATGCCCAGAGCGATGGGCAGGTCGAACCGACCGGAATCCTTGGGCAGATCCGCGGGCGCCAAGTTCACCGTAGCAGCCTATGTAGGATGTGAAGTGAAGACAGTGGCGTTCGCACTGTGATTCTTTCGAAGGAGCTATCTATCTTGAGTACGGTATCACGCCTTAAGCACCAAGCGGCAAGTTTTCACTGGTTCACGAACGTGCACTTCGCGCATCGAACCGGTGTGATGACCTTCAGCCTCCACGATTTGGGCATAGAGCAGTTCGAATGGATGTGGGCGGACATCTGTGCACAAGCAAAGTCTACAGAAATAAAGCCATTTGGCCGGTCAGACATTGACTATCTCATCAAAGGGCTAAGAGATGCCGCGACTTTAAGAACTTGGAAACCAATTTCCTTGTGCCCTCCTGAGCAAGTCACGCTTGAAATGGTATTGAAACTATTCTCAGAGCTTGAGCAATTTCTGTTGTACGCATACACGCCCTATAAGGCTCACAAGGTCAGCACAGCGGTTAGAACATTCTTGTCGAAGAAGTTTGCAAGTATGTCTTTCGACGCTCGTCTAAAACGGATAGGAAGCTTTTTCCGGACGCGGTGTCCTGTCCGCACCTCTGGACGAGAGCTTATCAGTGATGTGCCTCATCCAAGTCGCCCATTGATCGGTGCAGTTCCACATGAGAATCTTGTAGACCTCCAGGCGAAGACTTCTGAAATTCTTGTCGGGGATTTGGAACGGGTCAGAGTAACTTGTATCCGTGTCATGAAACAACACTCCGAGACTCTCATGGAAATCGCACGGCTGGAGAAAATATCTCTGAGTGGATTGAGTGAAAAAGTCCGACGGGCAGCGCGACTAAGCATTACAGATAAAGATGTCATTTTGAGCGATGAGGAGTGTGAGTCCTACTTTGCATTGTTGATATCAATCAATAAAGGCGAGCAATCTGAATTATCTCAGTGGGAGCGACCGAGGGCCACAGCAATCGTCGAACATGCGAAAAGACTAACTGGGGGAAGCTGTGAGCCTCTCAGGCCTGTGGCTTGGCTAAATGCCCGCGAGATGCCACCGTACGAAGTACTGCTTGCGTGCGCTTTGGTTATCCAGATCAAGACGGGATGGAATTTTTCGTCGGTACTTGCGCTTCCTCCTGAGATGCTCGATGTGCCTTCCTTTCCTCATCGGCTGAAATCCACCAAGTCCAGGACTAAGGACGAAACTCCCACCGTTTTGGTTGAGCGTAATGATGAGGATGTGCTGCTTGCGTTGAAAATATTGCTGGACAGATCTCGGCGCCTAGAGCGACTTGGATATAGCAATACTTCAGTTTGGTCCGGCTGGGAGAAGACTTCGGTCAACGGGCTTAAGGAGATTACAAACTGGAGTCATCAATGCAGGCGATTTTGCAGAAAGCATGATCTGCCTACGTTTTCTCTGGAGATGGTCCGCGGACAGGTATTGGCTGTCGATACGGTTCGAGACGGGAGTATTGCAGAAGCTCAGAGCAGGGCAGGACACGTTAGATCTACCACAACCTTTCATTACATCAATAAGGCTGTTTTGAGGCGTCTCAATTCGGCAAATACTTTGGAGTTCGAGCGGCGATTTGATGCCACTGTTCGCTATATGTCGGATCCAAGCTCCATTTCCTCGGGAAGAAAGTTAATTCCTTTTCCAATTGGAGATGGTTCGTCATGTCGAAACCCGAGCGCGCCGCCTGTAGCCGGGTGGCTCTCCAATGGATCATGTTCGGCGTCAAACTGCCATAAGGACGAGGGCTGCTCAAATATGATAATCGAAATTAATAGTGATCGAATTGAAGAGGTGGTGCTAACGAAGAAGTATTTCGAGAAAAACTGGAGGCGTCTGTTCAATTCTAATCCCGAGAGCTTTGAGAAGCTGCATCTAGAGAATATGCTCTTCGCTTTTGCATTGTTTGGTTCGATCTCGCGTGGTCCTTATCGTCATTTGCTAAAAAGGGTTGGAAATGAGTAATTTTAGCGTAGCCCACTCTAGACACCCTGACCAAGAAAATTCACTTGAGCTCATTAGTGCGAAGCTGCGTGTTGATTGGCAGTCGCGAGCTGTATACGTTTTAAATGTGTTGCCTGGCGCGAACCAGGAACCTTGGGTGAGCACAAATATTGACCATGCAATGCTTCCCCCATCTGCCCTTACCGGTCTTCCAAAAAAACTGGTCGATGATGATGGTCTTTTCGAACTGTTCTTGCTAGGGCTAGATGTCCTCGCTTCGAGATCAGGTGAGAGTAAATCATTTCACAACGTTCTCATTCAGTTCGCCAAGGTCTTTGCGAAGACTGCTGAGTTTGCATGGGTCAAAGGATTTTATGACTTAAGAGATGTGCCTAGATCAACCTGGGAGCTGTTAAGAGAGGACTTAGCAAACGGGGGATGGTGCAAAGCGCTTTGCATCAATGCCCGTGCCGCAAAGCGCTTAAGTCAAGTAGCGTGGCATCCCGATTTATTTTTGGAAAGAGGTAAAACTAGAGGCAAGGTTCATTTGAGGGCTGGGTTCCTCGCTGAAGTCGGTACAAACATCGCTGGCCCTGAACTCGCGGTAATGCGGGGCATTTTGATACAAGCCTCGGACGATCCGGGTATTTGGAGGGCGGGAGATGTCTCGCTATATAACATCCCTCCGTATAAAAAAAGTTCATCTGTGATGCTGGGGAGGGCACTATCTCTGATTGATATATTGGCGCAAGTAAGGCCGGATAAAGCAATAAAAACTCTTCCGGGAGGTAGTAACTACATTTATGCTTTAAGGAATGGCCGTGCTGGGGCAAGAACACGAAACATGGATCCCGATACTTGGGGCCGTGTGCTTGTCCACGCCTATCGCTGGGTTCTTGAGATCGGTCCTCAGTTTTATGATTTTGTATCCAGCTTAATTGACGCCCAGTTAGACTTGGCAAAAACTGGCAACTTGCTTGAAATGGAGCGCAAGGAGCTTACTCGAGTTCGAGCAAAACTATTAAGAGAACTTCCAAGTCGAAAAAGTCTTGAGTCCGCAGTTGGATTGAGAATAACGACATATAAGCTATCTGAGCCAGTGCATGGTGAGATTTCCGTTTTGGGACTGTTGACACACTTGTATGCTGCGTGCTTTATTATCCTGACTTCAATGAACGCGCGTCGAAAAGACGAGATAATTGGAAAGGCTATCGGTCTTCACGTTCATTCGCTGAAAAAGGTTGATGACATTTTCAACCTGTACGAATGCGAGTTTTATATCGAGAAAACAATACGTGATTATAATTCACATTACGTGAACGACATTTCTAGGAGTGCTATTGAGTTAATGAGAAGGTTCTCTGATATCGCATGGTGCCTCAGTGATAGCGCTACGAGCTGCACGTCTGGGAGGGATAGAAAGCTGTTTGTGATCCCGAGATTTTTCATCGACGGACGTCGAGCAATTCAGTGGTTCACCTTTGATAATGGAACCGCAAAAAATGCAATCTCCAGGTTTATTCAAAATTCGCCGCAATTTACAGGGAGCATTCCTCGCATCACACCTCATATGTTTCGGCGTGCTTATGGCCTGCTTTATCATTTTCGATACGAAAATGCTCAGCTAATTGCCTTAGCTCAAAAATACGGACACATCGATGTGGTGCAGGCGTTGCATTACATCACAGATGGAATGGAAACTGAGCATGGTAAGACGGCCGTAGCCAAGTGGGCTAGAGGATCTGGAAACCAAAGCGCTGAGCTTTATCGTAGAGAGGAAATTTTTGAGATCGTGCGCGAAGTAGGGATTGAGAAGTTGCGTGACTATATCCGTGAAGTTGTCGAATCCTCGCGTCACTTCTCTGGGGGGTTTGCCAAATTAGTTGCTCGGTTCCATCGCAAGTTGGGCGCATCGATAAGTTATTCGACGCTAGATGCTTCGAAAAAGGCTGAAGTGGTAGCAGACGCATTTCTGGACCGAGGGCATGACCCGACTCCCTATCCGTGGGGTACATGTATGGCAGGAAAATCCAGGAAACACTCTGCTTGCTCTACTGGGTCTGGCCAGATTTCACGTGAAAATGCCTCCCCTTACACTTGCGGCAAATGTCCGTACTCAGATACAACACCCGGACATCTTGCCAATCTCCTAGAAGATGAGAAAGCATTGGTGAGCTTGAGCGAGGGGAGTGAGTCAATTCAGCAAAAGAACGCCGTGGTCGAACTCTCTGGGTTGCGCCGTATCATTCAGCTCCATTCTGCGAGATTAGGCATCTCTAGTTGATATGAAATTACCTGTTTCACGCCGCGGGGCTTCCTCCGACACGGTTCCTGGCCGTAAGCCAACTGTAGCTCACCTAAATGAAGATGCCTCAAAGAGCAATCTGGAGTTGAAAGTCAAAATACTTTCATGCTATGTATCGGCTTTGGAGCGTGGCGTACTTCGAGAAATAAATTCGGAAATTCCGCTAACTCAACGGCAGTTCCATCTTTGGACATACGAGGATCCTGAACTGGGCAAGGTCACACCGAATGGTCGGCTTACATTTCTAAAATATTCGGACATCGTTCTGTCTGTAAATCAGCTATTAAATAAGATATCTGAATTGCATAGGAATGCGAGTGGCAAACCATCACGCAGTGACAACCTGGCTGCTGCAAGGCGTAGCAGCGGGCTGCAGAAATTGATGCGACAAATATGTGAGCGAGAGGTTGTGAAAATGCGGGCTACCATCAAAAAGCTTAATGGAGAGCTAGAAACTGCTAAAGCTCAGTATTCATCTCTTGAGCGTAAGTCTGTCGAGATGCTGGGCGAGCTGGAGGCTGAAATTGTCAGTCTTAAAAAGAGTAATCAAGAATTGACCAAGCAACACAGGAAAATAATCGGAATAGGTGTGAAAAAGTGAAGAGAAGATATCTTCTTTCTATAGTCGAATTGGGGAATTCCTTCAGGGTGTTGCTGTACGATTTTCAACAAAAGGAGATTGTGAGCGATGTAAGTGACTACGCCGATGAACTGGTACTCAAACTCTCTATGGCGCGAGCGTCGATCCATCAAGAGATCGGGCATCTTCGTGTATTTGTAGGCTACCTGAGCTCGCGAGGATTGGGAGTGAACGACTGTAGCAATAAGCTAATTGCAGATTTTAGAGATTTCTTTTTTTCAAAGATCCCGTCAGGTACATCCGCCAACGTTGTCACAGCCGACAGGGCTAGAATAACGATCAATGCGAAATTGGTTCGCATATATGACTGGCTTAAGTGGCTGCAGGAGAATGGAAGGGCGGCTGAGAACTTGATTGGCGCTAAGGGCTGCCGCGTAGAGAGTCATCTTTTCGGAAGCAGCTTGTCTTACCTCTCGCCTCGCAATTCGGAACTTAGGTCTTTTGATCGGTATCCACTGCTCCTAGACGTGCGTACGAGGAATAAACGAGGTGGTTTCCCGAAATATGTACCTACGGAAGACACTGTGGATGCGTTGCATGAATATTTTCTAGAGTCAGATAAATCTTTGCATATCAAATACAGAAATATTCTGATGATTGACATAGCTGCGTACACCGGTTTTCGAAGAGGGTCAATTCAGTCACTAGAAATAGATCAATTTATTGGCAAGAGCTTTGAAATCACGGACCGCGACACTGTCCTGCTGAGGCCAGCACGTCAGAAGAGATCCTACGGTGATTACTTTGAGATCCCCATCGATTTGCATCAAAATGTTACTGGCTTCATTAAAAATCATCGGGCGCAGCATCTGATTCGGAAAAATGTGCCGGAGAGCAGAACCAAAGGTGCGGTGTTCATTTCTGAAAGAAGCTGCCAGCCGTTGGATGACAGATCAATAACGGCGATCGTTTCTGAGGCTTTGCGGGCATGCGGCGCGCCGAAAGGAGTGGCTATACATTCATTTAGAGCCAAATTTCTCATTAAATCTACTGAGCTAGAGTATGAGGATAGAAAGAATCTTGGACTGGATACAAGTTCTGAAAGTGTTTCAAGATCTGTGGCTACAAAAGCTGGGCATCGAAGCACAAGATCGATTAAGCCGTACACTGAAGGAAATGAGGCAAGTAAGCTGGTGAAACACCATAACAATCAAGCACGTCGTGCGAAAGAAACGCTTGCAGAAAATACTAGATTAAGAGCCAGGCTGAAAGAGCTAGAAGAGTTGATTGAAAATTCAAAAAAATCACAGTAAATGCCATTACTTAGGCTTCGATTTATGCGGAAATGAACCGCTTCAACGAAAATCCCGACTCTCCAACCTTCCCAGCCTCCCCAACCACGGCGTGAGATCGGCAAGCCGATGCGCAATCAAATTGGCCACCGCTCCCCGTCGTTGCCATACCCCCTTGACCGCGAGCAGCCGCGACTCTAGCAACACTTGCCGCTGCTCTTCCCGCACAGCAGACCATACGATCACCTGCACCGCGCCGAACTCATCCTCGAGCGAGACGAAGATCGTCCCGTTGGCGGTTGACGGCTGCTGCCGCAAGGTCACGATGCCCGCAGTGCGGATCACCCGGCCATCAGGGATGTGCCGCAGGTCGCGCGATGACAGCAATTTCTTCGCGGCCATGCGGGGCCTCAGCAAGGCCAGCGGATGCTGACGCAGCGTCAGTCCGGTGGATGCATAGTCCCACACGATTTCTTCGCCCTCGGGCGCGGCCTGTAGTTCCAGATAGTGTTCGTTGACCGGCGCATCGTGCAGCAGCTCGGGCGTTCGATGCAGCCCTGCCGCGTCCCACACCTGTTGGCGCCGATGGCCAGACACGCCAAGCAGCGCATCGGCCGCGGCAAGCAGCTTCATCTCGTGCTGTTCCAACCCGGCCCGCAAGGCCAAGTCCTCTGCGCTGTCGAAGGGGAGGTTCTCGCGAGCCTGCACGATGCGCGCGGCGGAAGTAGCATTCAGCCCCGACACCATGTGCAGGCCCAGTCTCACCGCGGGGACCTCTGGCAGATCCTCCAAGGTCGATTCCACCGCGCTGTGCATCACATCGACGCCGCGCACTTCCACGCGGTGTCGCCTGGCATCCTGCACAAGCTGGCTTGGCGTATAGAAGCCCATGGGTTGGGAGTTGAGCAGCGCCGCCAGGAAGGCCGCAGGCTCGTGACGCTTGAGCCAGCAGCTGGCATAAACCAGCAGTGCAAAACTCGCCGCGTGGCTCTCCGGAAACCCATACCCGCTGAACCCCTTGATCTGTTGAAAGGTGGACTGCGCAAAGGCCGGGGTGTACCCACGCTCCGTCATCCCGTCGATGATTTTTTTCTCGTACTTCTCCAGTCCTCCGCGCTTCTTCCAAGCCGCCATGGCCCGTCGAAGGTCATCGGCCTCCCCGGCAGTGAAACCCGCAGCGACCATGGACACCTGCATGACCTGCTCTTGGAACAAGGTTACGCCCAGCGTGCGGCTGAGAACCTGCTTGAGGGCTTCGCCGGGGTAGGTCACAGGCTCCAGGCCCTGGCGGCGGTTCAAGTACGGATGCACCATACCACCCTGGATGGGGCCTGGTCTCACGATCGAGACGGAGATCACCAGGTCGTAGAAGCACTTGGGCCGCAGTCGCGGCAGCATGGACATCTGCGCGCGGCTTTCCACCTGGAACACGCCCACCGTATCTGCCCGAGAAACCATCCGGTAAGTCTCTCGATCCTCGGCCGGTATGTCTTGCATCCCGAAGTCGTATCCCTTGCGCATGCCCACCAGGTCCAGGGCCTTGCGGATGGCCGTGAGCATGCCGAGTGCGAGCACATCGACCTTCAAGAGGCCTATGGCATCGAGGTCGTCCTTGTCCCACTCGATCACCGTGCGGTCTTCCATGGCCGCGTTCTGGATGGGCACCATGCGACTGAGCAGGCCCTTGGTCAGCACGAAACCACCCGTGTGCTGCGAAAGGTGCCTCGGAAACCCGATCAGCTGGTTGGTCAGCTCGATGAGCTGCTGCACGGCCAGGTCCTTATCGGAGATCCCGAGTTCCTCGAACCGCTCCAGTCGCACTCCATCGCCATCCCACCACTGGTGTCCCTTGGCCAGTCCATCCACTACCTCCAGGCTGAAGCCCAATGCCTTGCCCACATCGCGGATCGCAGACTTCGGCCCGTAGGTGATGACGGCAGCGGCCAGCGCGGCGCGGTCCCGGCCGTACTTGCCGTACAGATACTGGATCACCTCTTCACGCCGTTCGTGCTCGAAGTCGATGTCGATGTCGGGCGGTTCGTTGCGCTCCTTGCTGATGAAGCGCTCGAACAGCACCGACATGCGCGCCGGGTCCACCTCGGTGACGCCCAAGCAGTAGCAAACAACACTGTTGGCGGCAGAGCCACGGCCCTGGCAGAGGATGTGTTGGGACCGCGCGAAGGACACGATGTCGAACACGGTGAGGAAATAGTGCTCATACCGCAGCTCGCAGATCAGGTCCAGCTCATGTTCGATCTGGTCCTGCACCTTGGCGGGGATGCCGGTGGGCCAGCGGCGGCCGGCACCCTCGTAAGTAGCCTGTCGCAGGTAGCTCGCCGGGGTGTGCCCATCGGGAACCACTTCATCGGGGTACTGGTATTTGATCTCGTCCAGGCTGAACGTGCACCGGTCCGCAACCCGGATGGTCTCGGCTTTCAGGTCATCGGGGTAGGCCTGGGACAGCCGCAGGCGGCTGCGCAGATGCTGCTCGGCGCTGCGCTGCAGGTCGTAGCCGCACTCGGTCAGCGGGCGGCCCACCCTGGTTGCGGTGAGCACGTCCTGCAACGGCTTCCTGCTGCGCACATGCATGTGCACGTCCCCCAAGGCCACCAGCGGAATCTCGGTCAGGGACGAGAGCTGCCGCATGCGGTGAAGCCACAGCTCGTCGTCGATGCGCCGGTTCTGCTCCACACCGATCCAGGCCCGGCCTGTGCAGTGGGTCAGCATCCAGCGTCCCAGCTCCTCCAACTGCTCGTCGGTGGCGTCCTGCTGGTTCGGCGCTACGCGATCCGGCGACACGATGACTAAGCACTCGGCCACCGCCTCACCCTCGATGGTGAAGCGCTGCAGCAGGTAGGTGCCTTTCTCTTCGGTCGTGCGGCGCAGCCGGGTGATGAACTGGCACAGGTTGCCGTAGCCCTCCATGGTCTGGGCCAGCAAAATCATTGTGAAAGGCAGGTCAGCCGCCACCCGGAACTGCGAGCCGACAAGCAGCTTGATGCCTTGCCTCTTGGCCTCGACGTGCGCGCGCACGACACCGGCCAGGGT
Organism: Acidovorax sp. NPDC077693; assembly: GCF_044542805.1. Taxonomy (NCBI): domain Bacteria; kingdom Pseudomonadati; phylum Pseudomonadota; class Betaproteobacteria; order Burkholderiales; family Comamonadaceae; genus Acidovorax; species Acidovorax sp. NPDC077693. The sequence continues at coordinate 11,576 of NZ_JBITVD010000030.1, forward strand.
GCATTCGTCCGTCACCGCGATGGCGCTGTAGCCCAGTGTCTTTGCGCGCTCGACCAGCTCATCTGGCCAGCTCGCGCCGTCCAGAAAAGTGAAGTTGGAAACGCAGCGCAGTTCTGCGTAGTCGGGAAGCGCCATACCGGTAGCTCACGGGTTCTTCGGTATGTCTCAGGCGTACAGCCCGTGGAGAAACCAGCCGGTCTTATCCTCAGCCAGCCGTCGCTGAAAAATCCACAACACGCCGGCATGCCTGCTCATCGCCACCCAGTAGTCGCGCTGCACATTCAACTGGTCGGCGCCGCCATCCCCTGCACCTGGTGCCCGGTGCCACCAGCCGCCCTCCACGCGGTCCGGGCCGAGCAGCAGCTGCAGGGTGCCCTGGTAGATAGGGCGGTTGTCGCGCTCGGCCAGGCGCAACGGCTCGGGCAGCAGCCACTCCGGCATGGGCAGCTCGTGGCACCCCGGTGCGCCGCGCTGGCGGGCCAGTTCGGCGCCTTGCCAGGACTGCACCCATTCGATGCGGTGGTCGGCCTTCAGCATGGGGCGCAGCACGCGGTCCTTGCCAAGTCGTGCCTGCACCCGTTCGAGCACCAGCGCGGTGTCTTCGCCTTGGCGGATGGTCTCGGGCAGCAGGGACTTGCTCTCCTGCTGGATGGGGATGGTCTCGGAGGCCAGCAGCTCGATGTCACCGGCAGGGGCCAGCAGTTCTACCTTGGCCAGGTGCTCGCCCAACAGGCGGCCCAGGTGATCGACGTTCTGCGTGGGCTCGGCCGTGCGCACCACCAGCTCACCGCCGATGCCTGCGGTCTTGGCGCGCATGGCGTCGTGGGCCCAGCGCAGCGTGAACGCAGTGACGCCCATGTGCCGCGCGGCAAGCCAACTGGACATCTGGAACAAGAGACGCCGAGCGCCGAACATCAGTGCGGGAGCGTGCTCCACCCGGTGCATGAACTCCAGGCGGGCGGAGAAGGTCTCGGGCAACTGCTGCCATTCGTAGACCTCGGGGCGCACGCCGTAGGCCTGGTCCAGGCCGTGCAACAGCGCCTTGTCGAAACGGCGGCCCAGGCCACCACGGGGCAAGGCGCGCACGTCGCCCAGGGTGCGGGAGCCCAGGCGGTGCAGCGTGCCGGCATGGTGGGCTACGGCGGTGATGGATTCGAGGGGGAGCTTGTCCAACACCTTGTGCAGAGAACCGCCGAAGCCGTTCGGCACACGCGAGCGCAGCAGGGCCAGCGCAGCCGTGCCCGTGGGCGCCCAGGCGATGGCATCCACACCAACCTCGGCACCTTCTACTTCGATGCGCTTGCGCAGGTGCCCCAGGCCGCCGAACAGGCGTGCGCTGGCACCGACCTCAACCAGGACCGCTTCCTCGCGCAGGGCCACCCGTGGAGAGAACTGCAGCGCCCAGACGGCCAGGGACGCCAGGTCAATGGCGGTGCAGGACTCGCTGCTGGTCGTGCGGGGTAGCAGTGCGGCCCAGATACCGATCATCGGGAGCCTCCTCTCTGCGCGTGGGGATGACGATCTCGGTGTCCAGGCGCCGCAGGCGAGGGGGAAGCACGCGGTTCAACTGGCCAGGGATGGCAGAAAGCTCCAGCACGTCGGGGCATGGCGTGCCGCGGCGCTTGAGGATGCGCAAGTCGATGTCCCAACCCGATCCGAGCGACACCAGGGTGCGCAGCGGGGCAGGGGAGGCCTCACGCTGCGCGTTCACGGGCCGGAACAGGAAAACGGGCGACTGACAGGACTGGGCGTGCACCTGCAGGCGCCGGATCTGGTCAGCGCGGGCCTGGGGCAGCCAGGAGAGGACCGCGCCGCGGGGATTGGACTTGACAAGCTGCTCGGTGACCCACAGGCGCTCTGCTGGCGTCTTGGCCTGGATCCACACCACCTGGTCGGCCGGCACGCCGAGCTGGGCCAGGCCACCGGCATGCGGCTGCTGGGGCGGGGCCACGAGCAGGAGCTGGCCGCCGTCCTTGACCAGTGAGGGGAGGCAGCGGCTGAGCAGGCGCCACTCGCACAGCGGGGCCTGGGCGGATAGGACCTCGGTCAGGGTGCGGGTCGGCCAGCCGCCCCCGGGCAGGGAGGCGTCGAGCAGCTCGAAGCCAGTGGGGATGGTGGGGTGCTGCTGGTGCGCCAGGTCATCACCCGTCCAGACGGACTCCCGCACCAAGATGGGAAGGTGCTGGGTGTCTAAGGAGCGGGAGGCGGCTGGCATGGCAAAATACTGTAATTAAATACAGTATACGGACAGGCCTGCTGACAGAAAAGGGGACGTCGACGGCGGTTGAAGGCCATTGGGGGCACGGCGCACCGGAAACGATAGCGGCGGAACAAGGGCCAGAGCGGAGGGATCAGAAGAAAGGGCGGCGCGGAAAAATTTTCGATAGCCCTTCCCGCGCAAGGAGAACGGTGGAAGCGAGCCTGCGGCATAGTGCGCCAGAGAAGCCTGTAGGGAAGCGAATGGCGAGTAAAGCTCACTCGCAAGGCATGATGGTGGCCTGTTGGCGCGTCCCATTCGTGGACAAGCCACTCAAATTGAGTCGCACTCTGAACAGGCGGCTGAAGTGATTCAGGGACGGTGTTCATCGACCATTGGTCTCAGGCGATCTTGCCTGACCCAAGGAGAACACCTTGAAGACCTTGACCAAGACCATCTACCTCATTGCGCTGTCGGCTATCTTGAGCGCCCCTTCCATCGCACTCGCGGCTCGCTCGTACTACACCTGCCCCTCGCGCTACGCCACCTGCTACGTTTCGCTCTTCTACACCAACGGTGGTGTCCGCAACTTCACCATCCACGGTGGTACGGGCGACTGGCTCGGTGGGCTGCAAGCCGGTGATCGTTACTGCCACAACTTCACCGGGCCGAACGATCCTCGTACGTGCACTCGCATGATGATCCCGCTGCAGAACTGATGGTCGGAGTCGGCTGCAAGGCCGACTAACTGAGGGAAACCCCTGTCCGCAAAACGTCACATGTTTTGCGTTGAACAGGGGCCGCTCGTGCAGCACCATACGCGTTAACTGAAACTTATCACTTGATGAGGAGAGAAGATGAATCAGTCTCCTGGGACCCTGTTGTTTTATGTGAATGTACTGACAACCCGCCTGTCGTCGTTGACTCTGGAGCAATTGGCCAGCCATGTGCACGTAGCGCCCAACACCTTTGCAAAAATCCGCAATGGGGAGGCTCTCCAGGAAAAAACTTTCAAAAAACTCGAGTTCGCGGCTACGGCATTACTTCAGGAAACTCAGCAATGGAGATTTTGGCCGGAAAAGTGGCAACAAGGTGCGTTCAAATTTCACCGGTGGATGGATAGATTTTTCAGCCAAGATCCCATTGAGCGTGATAGTCATGAGACTTGGATTTTCGAAAGGCAGCGAACTTTGGAAGGTCTTCTGAAGTATGAAGCGTCAATGGTGCTGCCGCCGGCGACTGATCGCTCGGTGAACGTTGCCTGCTATGCCCAACAGTTGGCCTGGGTGTACACGGACCTAGCGCAACTGTATGCTGCCTCGACGCCTTTGGGCGCCCTTGAGCGCAGCCGCTGGTTTGAGCGGGCTGGCCACTGCTACAAACTTGCAGAGGAAATTTTGGGGGAGCAGGGTCATAAGTACCTTCAGGCCAGAGCTTGTTTTTCGAGAATCGGCGCAAGACTTGCAGAATTGCCGCTTGGAACAGCTGGGTTATCGCAGCCGCTTCGCGCTTGGATGCGACAACAGGACTTGGCCAATACAGTGGAGGTCCTTTTTGAGGAGGAATTTGACTACCACGCTCGATATCAAGCATTGGTGTACTTCTCCGTCATGGGTGAGCAACTTGCATGCAATAATGCATATTATTCTCTTTGTAATGCGCATCCGGGATTTAAGTCTTGGAAATATACGCCTGATCCCACTATGAAAAGTATTTGGGATAATGTTGACATGGAATTCTTCCGTAACCTGTCGGTATCAGCAGCTACGCTTCCAATCGCTTGCCCAGCCGTAGCGAAAGTTTCATCACAACCAAAATCTAATATTTCGAATCAACCTCAAGGAGTACTTCGTTATGAAGGCTGATATTAAGAAGCTTGCGCTTCAAGCATTTGTTTTTTTTGCACTTACCTCTCATTTCACTATGGCATTGGCTGAGGTTACCAAGTTGATAAAGGTTTAAGTCGCGCCTAATGCTTCAGGTAGGAGCATTAGACCTAAACATGTTCTGAGAAGCCGAAGCTGGTATTTGCCGGCTGGCTAGCGAAGAAAGTTGCTACTGAGTGCCCGGCAGTGAAGGTGAGCTGCCGGCCAGAAGTGCAGCCGCACGTGTTCAAGGCAACCCTCAGGTTTGGCTGTGCCTTACCGACATGTCAATCCGCGGTGGCCACCACCACCGCTGTGAGGGTAACGGCGAGATTGGTCGCAATCAACTTCCCCAGCTAGGAAGCACCTCATCTGCGAAGATGCGGAAACTGTCTGCATTGAGGCGGTGAGGTGCTGCCTGCCACCACATCCCAAGCAGCCAAGGGGTCTTGGCCAACGCGGTGGGGATCTTGTACTGCTCAGTGCCACGCAATGCATCTTCTTTGAGCTCGCTCCAGCTGTACTCTGGGGGGTAAATTTTCGTCTCTCCAACTCCGTTCTGTGATCGAAACCGGCAATAGTCCGTGGCGCTCTTCACATGAAAGCGATGGTGATTGAGCCTCGTGAAGTCGGGCCAGAGGCTTTTGCAGGCCTGCTTCAAGTTGGTCCGCACCAGTAGATGAATGACCACCTCCGCGGTATGGGCGCGTCCTGCAAACGTCTCCTGCTCATCAAAGCTATTTTTCTGAAGACCGAAGCGATAAGTGAGTACCTGGTCGCCATCGTAGTACGGTGACAGCAATGCCCTCTTGCTATCAGGCTGGTTCAAGGTAACCAAGGCACGGGCAAGCTCCTGAATTTCGCGATCGGGTCGGCTTGTTGCATCATGCTTTCTGATCCACAGAATCCACGGGACTATCTGCGCAATCGCACCCTCACCCCATAGCTCGGGATGGTGAGAATTTGTGGTCAGCCATTTATGCAGCCTCGTCCTGCGATCGCAATTCAGGATGGGGGACTGTTCGTCCGCGAATGCAAGGCACGACAGTAAGCCAAAGAGCACCGAGATTCGCCAGCCCGAGACCTCTAGATCTGCGAGCGGGTCACCTTGGCCCAGGTGAGACCTTCCCTCTACGTCGTCCCACAGAGCCGTCAATGAATCTAGCAGCGCCGCTTTGGCAAGCTCGAAGCTCGATGCGATGCTGGTCAATGCGCCGGAAGCATGCTTCTCGGCCGCCGCAATCAGCGCTACACAACACTGGGTCCAAGCAATCGCAACGGCGTAGTGATTCTGCTCCTCCGCGAAGCTGGAGATCGCGAGACCCGTGAGCCACGCGGCACTACTGGCAGTCCGGATGAACTCCGGTCGCCCAATAGGCTCAAGCGCATCGAGTTTCACGACCGAGGTGAGCAGTCCATCGAGAAGCTTGATTGGCGGCTTTCCTCTCGGGTTGAGCATGTAGAGCTCTAGGAGTGCGCGGGTGTCCGATAGCTCGCCAGGCCACAATTGCTGTGCGTTTGTGCGGCACATTTCTAGTAGCATGCCCCGGCTCCAAAGCTCAACTTTGGAGGGCAAGGGTGAATTGTTCATCTGCTGCACTGCAGTTTGAACTTCCTCTTCGAATTGACCATTGCTGACCAGATAGGACCGATAGGTTCCTGCTGGAAAGCCTGGGTAGGCCGGTGACTGGCTCATGAGCTGAACAAGCTGGAACTGAATACCAGATCGAAACTCGGCGATTTGCATTCGCTTGCCTGGATCACCTTTCAGCTGAAAGGCGCAGCCAACACCGTCCGGCCCGATTGCCAGAATGTCTTTGCCAAATTCAAGAAGGCAGTGACGCGTGCTGTGCAAGACCTCATAGCCCTGGGCAGACAACATCTGAACAAACACAGGTTGGTAGCTGCGTTCGCTCGCTTTATCCAACCAGTTTTCTAGCAGCTTCTCTATCACGCCATTTCGCCTTCTTCTCGCCAATCATGTTTACAAAGCGCTCCCTCAACTTCGGATCGGTCTCGATTTGAGCGAATGCTTGTTTCGCCGATTCCTGTAACTCTGGCGCCAAGGACAATGTTGGGTAATTAGGTTGACCATGCCGATCAAAGTCAATCTCCAGCCGCTCGAAGAGAGCAAAGATCGTCTCAGCGTTGAAGGGCTTTCCGCGGTTGTCAAGCGTCTGACCAGCTCGGTCTAGAGTTTCAGAGAGTGCGCCATACAGCTTGCCAGCCATGTCCTCCGCCAGCTTGTCAGCCATGAGGTTGAGCAGCTCCAGCCGCTCCTTGCGACTGAGCCGGGCCATGTCATCCTCGGATATCGTGGCTTGGGCACCCGCATCGAATAGAGGAGAGTCCTCGATATCTCCATTAGCACGAGCGATGCGGGTTGCATGCCCTTCATGGAGGATCTGTCGAGGCACCTCGGCGAAAACCCCTAGCTGAGCCTGCGCGCGTTTGCTCACATAGCGAACAAGCGCTGCGCTGAACGTGCCCTTAAATTCGGGTAAGTCTGGGAGCATCGCGTGACCTCCTGAAAGCAATAAAGTGGCCGACAGAACTAGAGTGGCCGACGAGAGTCAGGCCGGGAAAAGCGCCCAACTGAAATCGGCAAGGATCTTACCAATTATTGACTGGGGGCTTTCTGTATCGGCAAGAGGATTTTTGGTTCATCTAACGAGCGAACCAACGGTAAGCATCACCCGGTATCAGGACTCAATAACAGGCTGTTTGGCGGAGCCTGGACGTACCATCTCGCAAACCCTGTACCGGATCCCAGTGGCCACGTAGTCATCCTTGCACAAGGCTTGACGTCTTGCATTTTGGTCATCGAAGCCAAATCGCCGGTATAGCCTTCGCGCCGGAGTGTTTGGCTTCAGCACAGGGCAGTTAACTAGAAGGCGATACTCGCTGACAGCCACACCGCTACTAAGCGCCAGGCAGCGTGCGATCAAGCGCCCTCCAAGGCCCTTCTTCCTCTGTGCTTTTGCAACGATTAGGCCTCCCAGAGAGACCTCGTGGATCGAAGCGCCGTCCGGATTGAAATCGTACGCAGAGCAAACTCGCCATTCGCAGACCGCAAGGAGGCGAGCGCCGATGAAGAGCCCATGCATGTCGTTGGAATCGAGGTCCCGCCTGATGGCGTATCGGCTCAGCGCAGCTTTTCGGACGGCTCGACGCCCGAGCGTTTCATCCTCAATGGCTTCTCTTCGAAGCTTCCGCAGGCGCCAGAAATGACGTCGATCAAGGGTATGAAAGGAGTATCGAAGCGGGCTCATTTCGGTGGTGTGACCTGATGGTGATTCGTGTTCCTACCCTTGGCTACATTGGCGCACTGACGCGCGGCTGAGTGGGCTTGCGCTTCCTTCGCACCTTGACGCCGGCGTAGGTAATGTTTACCTGTGGGAACTGCACTGCCTCTCGGTCCAGCAGCAATTCGGCTTCGAAGTACCAGCGCTGAAAGAGCTCCATCCTGGCGGTCGCGCCTTCGACACTGGCATTGATGAAGTAAGCATCAAAATCTTGAGCGCGAGCCGCATACGCCTCGGCTGGCACCTCAACGGTCCAGTCGACTGTCAGCACGTCAAACACCATGGCGATGAATACAGTCCCGTCACTATTGAGCCTCACGGCGTGAAGGTCGGTGTCTTCGAGCCCTTCGCGGCTCTCCGGATAGGCGGAGGAGATAGTATCCAGGCATGCCGACGGAACCTCATTTAGTGCTAGGGCGCTCCTAATCGATGGCAACGATAGCTGCGACAGGTGGGCTAAGGCAGCGTCGCTCGCGGCCTCCTCGATCTCTCGAATCCAACGTTCCTCAAATTCCTCTAGCTGGTCGTCCACCAAGATGCTGCTGCCTTCTGGAGGCAACACGAAAGGGGGTGGATCTTCAGAGCGGGCGATCAGATCAACTTCTGGGGCAGAAAGTGTCAACGTGACTGTTCCTCGCGCGCTTCTGCGAAACCGTCCCTTTATTCTCACTAGACCGAGGTCGTTTGCGTCGATCAAGTTGATCTCCTCCCAGCGAGAGAGCATGCTCAAGGGGCTGAAAACAGACATGCGCAGCGCTTCCCAGACGAGCGTGACGTAAGACGGTCCGCCTTCTAGAGAGGACGATACGATGCCCACCACATCGCCATCTGCATTGACGACCGGCCCTCCGCTCATTCCGCCTTTCGTATCCATGTCCACTTCGACACACACTGAAGGCATTCGCTCGCCTCGCCCGCGAGGGTATGCCGCGGTCACCAAACCTGAAGACACTAGCGGCGAAAGTTGGGCGGTCCCCTCATCTATGCCGCTATGACGATATCCAAACGCCCAAAGGCGCTCGCCGACAAGCGGTAGTCCAACCTGCAACGGTGCGAGCGTGAGGGGGTGGTGCTCGGCAGCGTCCGAGTTGAGCGTGCAGCCTAGCAATGTGATGTCAGAACGAATCTTCTCGTTGTCTCGATACTTGCTAGGTCCCGACACGCTAGAGCTCTCGCGCGGGAGCCACGCACGTGCCCCGTCTGGCAAGAACGTCAATAGTACCGGCTCAAGTCCTTGGCTTCTGCACTCATCCAGTACGTGAGTCGCCACAATGGCAAGGCCAGGGCCAATCATGACGCCGCTGCCCAGCACATGGCAGCCTCCATCGGTGAAAACGGCCACCGCTACCAAAGCATCGCCTGCCTCATAGAGTGAGGCCATGCTTCCCAAGCCATCCTCACTGGTGTACACCGCTGTCTGCCATGAGCGGCGCAGTCGCTCCAACGCTGGATTCTCTCTAGTAATACGGACTGAATGCATTTACCTTCCTCCATCAGGCGTTGAAGGTAAGTCATTCAGGGCTCAGTTACAAACAAAAGTGATCAAGCTTGTTGCAGGCGTGCTCTGGGCTAACGTTATACGGTCAGTAGATCCAGGTTACTGGAATGAGTCCATCCCTTGAAAAAGCGCATCAGGGTTGGACTGCTCCGCGGCCCAAGAAATCGATCCCCGTTCGCTTCACGAGCTCTTGGTAGGTGATCGGCGACTTCACGCGCTCGCCTTCCCGATTCGCCTGCCAGTGGGCCCAGGCACGCTGCGTTGTCGCGTCATACACCAATTTGTAGAGGTAGGTTGGAACCCGCACCTCGTTGGCCCCGATGGACGGGCTGGAGCGCGTGTAGACGGGCCCGGTGATCACATAGACATCGCCCTTGGCGCGCGCCACGTAGCGCCGGGTGTCCTGCTCAATCTTCGACCAAGCGCCGCCGTTGTGCTGGATGTTCTGCGGGACCATGTTGGCCAGCGAAAAGCTCTGGGCCATCGCCGTGGGCGTGGACATATCGCCCGCTGGCGCCATGTGCCCTCGGCTGTATCCAGAGCGCTTGTAGTCGCCCAGTTCGGCCCGCTCGGCTGCCGGCAACCGGGCATCCGCGAAGAACTTGTCGGCGCGCTCTTCGTCGGCCTGTTCAATTACCCGGCGATTCAGTCTCTGGGCCACGAAGACGGGCGTGCGCGTCTCACCGCTGTGCAGCACCGCGAAGGCCTCGTAGCACAGTTCGCGATGCAGTGGCCTGGCCGGCACGGCAGGTGGCTTACCGCCCACGAAAAACCGCGGGCACTGCGCGAAACTGGTGGGCTGCGGGACGCGAAAGGCATCCTTCTCAAAAACGGGGTTGGGCGCTCGCGCGCTGGCGATGCCAGAAACGCCCATGACAAGGGTAATGGCCAAGCAGAGGCTGCGTGGCCAGGAAGCGTTGAAGTTCACAGGATGTCAGGTGCAGAATTAGGCGTCGGTGCGTTAGCTGTTTTGGCCATATTGCTGGCCAGCAAATATGGCCAAAACAGCTAGTCAAGAATGAATTCTCAGTTGCCAAGGACGCCAATTCGCGGCCAAAACTCAGAAAGGGATGTCGTCATCACCCGGAGCACCGGTACTTGTTGACTTCTCCTGCGCCGGCTTCACCGATGTGTCTGTCGCCGAGGTTTGCGCATTGCCCAACGCCTTCTCAAGGGCCTGCTCTACCGCATCAATGCGGGTCTGGCACACCTTGTAGGCCGTCACGGACTCCTCAACGATCGTGAGCAAGTCGTCGATGTTGGGCTCGCTCTGCTTGCGCAGGGTCTGGGCGTGCTGCTGCAGCACCCGATAGGACTCTCGGAAGGTCTCGCTCATGGCTTGTCTTTCGGTTGGAGCCGCGCGGCGCGCAGCCCGTCGCGGAACTGGATGGTGATCTCGGCTTCTGGGCTGGCGGCACTGGTAACCGCATGGCCGTTCTGGCCGCGCACCAGGGCGAAGCCGCGGCCTAAGGTCTTGGCAGGCCCCTGGCCCGCGATCTCGCGCATGAGAGCTTGGGTCTTCGTGCGGGCATCGGTGAGGGTCTTCTGGGCGAGAGTGGCAGTGTCTTCGAAGGTCCGGGCCGTGGCGTCCTTCATGTAGCGCAGGTCGGCCACACCGCGCTCAAGGACGAAGCCACGCTCGCCTTCGATTCTGGCTCGTGCCGTCTGCAGCGTCTGGCGCGCATCGGCCCGGATCTCCGCCAGCCTTGTGGGCACTTCGCGCTTGGCCAGTGCGATCTGGTCGGTAGCCAGGCGGCGCACCTCGTTCATCTGGCGCTCGGTGTTCTCGGAAGCAATGCGGATGGTCTGCGCCGCCTGTAGCTTCACATCGCTCAGCAACTCGCTCGCCTCGGTCCGGCTGCGGGCCAGTTTCTGCCGGGCCCCCGATTCGATGGCCGTGAAGCTCTGGCCCACCGTGCGCCCGGCGGTGTCCATTGCCCTGGCTGCATCGCGAATCACATCGGCATACAGCCCCTTGGCTTCCCGGACCCGCTGCAGAATCACCCGCTCGATACCTCCAATGACCTTCGAAGGGGTGTCGTACCGGATGTTCGCCACTTCGTCGAGCACGGTGTTGTCGCGCTCGTGGCCAATGCCGCTCAGCAGTGGCACCTCCAGCTCGCACACGGCGCGAACCAAGGCATAGTCATTGAGCCAGGCCATGTCGTTGATGGCACCTCCACCGCGGATGATGACCACGGCATCCAATTCCACCCCGTCGCGGCTGAGACGCTCCAGCGCACCGAGCAGCTCCATGCGGATCTCGGAGGCAGCACCGTCACCTTGAAAGCGGCTGTGTATGTAAAGGAACTGGCAGATGCCCAAGCTCTCCAGCCTGCTGGCTTCGGCCTGGAAGTCTCCCAGGCCGGCGCCGCCCTCGGGCGCTACCACCAGCACCCGGTTATAGTCCCACGGGCTTGGGAGGCGGCGATTGAGCTCGAACAGCCCCTCGCGCTGCAGGCGCTCGCGGATCTCCCGCTTACGGGCTTCCAGGTCGCCCAGCGTGTAGTCAGGATCGATGCCGTCGATCTCCACCGAGAAACCGAACTGGGGTTTGAACACCGGCTTGGCCCGCACCAGCAGCTTGATGCCTGGGCCGATCTGGGCCCCGGTGGCGTTTTCGAACTCGGGAAGGATTCGGCTGGCCGTGTTGGCCCAGATGGCTGCGCTGGCCTTGGCCACCACCACGCCGCGCGCATCCCGCTCCGAGATCTCCAGGTAAACGTGGCCATTGCGCACGCGCGTGTCCACCACCTCGACCAGGGTCCAAACGCCGGCCCGGAAGGCCTGGGAAACGGCCGCAGCCACGCCGCTGAGCAGCTGGGATAGAGGTATGCCCCGTGGGGCCGCAGAAAGGCTCCTGGAGCCACCCTGATCCATCTCCGGGCTGATCAGCGCAGTGGATTGCGAAGGAGGCGTAGCGCCGCCGACGGGAAGCCACTCCGCGAAGGGTGTGAGCACCAGGCCATCCGGGACATACCACTGCCGCTTGGCCGGGTCCCAGCGGGCACCCAGCGCCTTGACCCGATCCTTGTCCTTGAATGATGAGGTGAGGTAGGTGTCGCTCATGCGCTCTTCTCGGTAGACGCTGGGGCCCGTGGCGCACCCTGGCGCCAGGACTGCACATCCGCGAACTCACGTTCGCAGCCAGTGCAACGCAACCGCTCCGTGCCGCGCATGGCGCCCCTGGCATCACGCGCGATCACCTTGCCGTAGCTGGTTGCACGGCAGAAGCCGCAGCAGTTTCTGGGTGAAGGTGGGGCCGAGTCCATGCCCTCCGTTTTACTCGCGATCATCCACCAAGTGGAATTTCCAACGGAAATAGACATGCCATCATGTCGGGCTGCGTCAACACCGGGCGAGTTTCTCGGTGATAGATGTTAGGCTTGCCATCACCACGCACCACATGATTCAAAGCCTCGGACGCTGCGGCATCACTGAGAGCCCAACATCGACGACCTGCCCCGCATCGTCGAGGAGTCCGTGGCCGCCTGCAAGGTGTGCCTGGAGCGAGTTGATACCGTCGAGCAGGCGCTGGAAAGGCTTAGCGGAGAGCGATAGACAATGAAGGGCCGAAAGCTTAGTGTTCGGTTGTTAGATTCGTTCCAGATCAAAAGGATGACACATATATGGCATCGATATATGACGAACTCGAATTCAAGACCCCATTGGAAGCTCGTTGGGCCGCGTTCTTCGACTTGGCTGGTTGGGAGTGGTGGTACAACCCTGCCGCGGTCGGGGACTGGAAGCCAGATTTTAGAGTCCGGTTCGCATGCGGCCATTCGGAGTGCGGTGCCAACCACACCTTGCTTTTGTCTGTAGTGAATGCTGCTGCGCTGGGCGGGTGGAGAGACCACCCGTCGCTTAAGTATCCATATGGCGCAACAACGGACAACAAGAGATTCCCCGCAGACGCGGGCGCATTGTTTGGCGCAACACCATCATCGACTACGTGGGAGATGTCCCATGGTGCAGGAGGCGGAGCTGAAACTGTTCCAAACTGGGTGGGCGATTCAGCGGTTCTATGGAATCAAGCGCTCGGACTGGTGCGTGCTTGACCCGCAACCATGGACTTGCTCACGTTCATAAGCAGAGTTGTTGACTCGCTCGCATGGCCGGTCGCCGCGATAGTGTTGGGATTGATTTTCCGAAAGAAGCTTCTCGACCTCATCCCAAACTTACGCAAGTTCAAAGCCGGTCCTCTTGAGGCGGAGTTCGAGTTGGCAGCCAAGCATGCGCGTGAAGGTAGCGCTGACCTCCATGCACGTGATGCTGTACCCGATGCCCCTCGAGTAATCGTTAATCCAAGCGAAGAGCGCGAATACGCTGCTGACCCAGGCGAAATCGACGCTACGTCAGGCGCTTCGCGGTCGACGAACAATCCAGGTATCGAAGACGCAGCTGCAAAGCTTCTCATCGCCCGAACAGAACCTACCGCGACAATCATTGAAGGGTGGACCACCCTTGATAGCGAACTGCACAAGCTCGGACGTCAAACTGGACTGGTGGTTGATCCGCTTGAAGGACACGCAAAGGTCTTTCAAACGATCACAGCGTCAGATGTGCTACCTGCTGGAACGAGACAGCTGATACGAGAGCTACGACACTTGCGCAATCAGGTTGCTCATGCTGAAGTCATCCCGACGCCCGATTCCGCGCAAGACTACTTGGTCGCAATCGAACGCGTTGTGCAACTGGTAAGAAATTACAGGAAAAATCTGCCCGGCTACACGGCGGACGTCCGGTAGCGAGCCTATCGGGAGGCACTACCGACGTGGGCAACTTTGGCCGGTCGCTAGCGTCAAGCCTCTGCTGAACAACTGCTAGGTTCACGGAACATCGTGGCGCGCATCTCCAGATTTGAGTGATCCTGTGAAAGTCGCGCTACAAGGTTGGCTTAGCCTTGGCGTGCGATCACCTTGTTCCCGGACACGATCACAACCGTCTCCTGCGGACCTTTTCCCGGAATGTTGCGTGCCATCCTAACCATTTGTGCAGGCACACCGGCAGTTGCCGCTCCGTCAGTGTGTAGGTCGTGTTGCGCAGATCTGAGTCCAGTTCCCAAGAATTTCTTCTGAAGCTGAGCGAGTGTGCGACCCGGCAAGGCATCAACGACGGGATGTGACGCGTCGATCTGAGTCACTGCGTGCCATCCTGGCATCGCCTTTTGAGCGACAGCCACCGAATCTTCAGCATCTGAGTTTGACTTTTTTCCCATTTGGCGCTCCTTGGAGGGGCATGTCAGGTTACCACGCTAGGCCAAGACATGTAAATTGGTCTAGGATCTTGTGTTCCACTGCCTTGTGAAGATCACTCGGCGCATCATGGAACATGTTCTTCCGGAACTCCTTTTTTGCCTCGAAAAGCGCCTTCGCTGGGGCTTGGGTCTTGGCGAAATGGTGCCAAAAGTACTCATGCATTGGTGCACCAAAGGCTCTTTGTCCTGGTCTTGGTGAGTAGTGGGCGCCTGTACAACCGACGAAGGCATTTGCCCCCTGAAAAAGACATGTGAGCGCCAAGGAGTGGTCGATCTGTCGAGAGCTTGGCGGCCCGCCTGGCACATGGGCGAGGCCGTTTACCGTCAGCGCGCCCCAACAGCACCCAGAGAAGACTGTTGAACCTTCAATCGCACAGATCTCGTCAACGCTGATCGCCTCGACAAAGTCGCCATCGTCGCTCTCGCCCCAAAAAGTTGTTCCGTCGGAATCACTTCCATGAAGCATAAAGTACAGGTCAGCAAGAGCCAAATGGGTAGAGTTCAAACTACTGCGAAGGTGTGGATTTGACACCAGTAAGTCACCCGCTCGGCCGCCCGCACTCGCAAAAATACCGTCCGCAAAGGGGCGTGCGTGATTGCGCACGCCCTTCTTTGCAGGCATCTGAGCTGGGCTAGCAGCCAACGCCTTCAGAAAGAAATCGGCGGAACGCCCATCAGGTATGCGCGATACCGGGAGCTCGGCGATCTGATCTCCATCTGTGTCTCCATAGATATCGTCGCTCCAGACGTAAAAATGATCAGGATCCGTCTGAGCCTCACTGCCCAAGCTGGACCTTAGGTGAGGAGGGAGCACATCTTGTCTAACTGAGGGCACCACGTCGTGCCCCCCAAGCAGAACCACTCCGTGTGCGCCTGCGCCACTGACTAAACTACGTCCGCGAATCTTCTCCCAAGGCGTTGAGGAGTTTTGAACGTCCATGAGCTCATGACCTGCGTCCCTGATGAATCGCTCAGCTAAGGCCATCGTAGCTTCACCAACATTTGCCAGAAGCGCCGTTCGATTTGTGACAAAGAGCAAGGGCGGCAATTTCCGACCCGCGGCAAATATGCGAGCTTTATCACTCGGTGCTCTATGTATAGGCGCTGTGCGTGGGGATGCAATAACCGCCGGTACAGGAACCGCCGGATCAATGTCAATGGTAATCGTCACTCGGGTTTTCTTATTGGGAACACGAGTGATGACTTCGACAAACTCTGCTACTTGATGAGTTTGAGGCCCACCCACAGTGGTCTCAGACGCGGCGACCTCGCTGGTCCCCACCCGCTCTTCTAGGCCTGCTTCAAGCTGAGATTCAAGAGATTCCGCAAGATTGTCTGGGCTTTGGTTTGGCGACGAATCGTCAAGAATGCCGGAAGCGATTGTGAACGTTGTCTGACCATTTCGTATCGCTGCAGATATCAATCCGTTCTTGTCCGTTCTAGCCCACTTCACTTCCTGAGTATTCTGTAGAAGCTCCAACGTACTCGCGCTGGGATGCGCTGGATGCCCGCGCCCAGTCGTGATCACAAGAGCTTTCGCCTTCCACTCGTCTAGAACACTCTCGTCGACGCCGTTGTATGAACCGTGGTGCGGAAGCTTCACCAGCGCGTAAGGGCCCGCATCCTCCACACGTTTGCGCAAACGTGACATCTCGCGGGAGATGCCTTGCACATCTGGCGATGAAAACTGCATGTCACCCGTGAGTAGACACTTGTTCTTGCCCGCCCCAGCAATTATGAGCAAACTCTGATCGTTCAGCGCTGCGCCCTTGCCTGCAGCGTCCGCGTGAAAGTCCAAGTTGAGAGCCGGACGTGCAACCTCGCGATACAGCTCGATCGCTGACAAATCTCCATCGAGGCTACGCAAATGGGCCACGGCATCTAGGGCCCGTTCCGTGCTTCTGCTGATGACACCGGCGCATCGGAGCAGCTGTTCTTGAGATGGCGCAATTACGGAGAGATCGCGCAGGTTCAGTTTCTTGGGGAAGTCTTCAACTTCGTCTACCCCGCAACGCGCAAGCTCAATGCCTTGGCTCTCGAATAAAGCGAGAAGACTTAAATACCGATCCTCCAGTCGGACCGCGTCTTCCAAGAACTCCGCCAGCTCTTTGTCAGCTCGGCCGGTTGAGATCGGCTCCTCGCGGAGGGCTGCTACCACCTTGGCAACTACAGGGTCGTCTGACAGGAAGGGCGGCTCTTTTTCCCCACGCCCGAAGCCTAATTTTTCGTCCGCAACTAAAGCTGCTTTAACGATCAAGTCACCTGACGAGATCACTTCTGGCAGGCAACCGATGTGATCTGAGTGGCAATGCGTGATAACGAGCAAGTCAATAGAGACGGGCAACTCGGTCTTGAGGCATGCAGCGATCTGGTCTTGGAATGCAGGAGTTCTCCGGCCCCGAACCTGATCTCCGCGATGACCCCCATCAACCAGGATCGTCTTGCCATGCAATCGGACCAGGATCGCGTCCCCGTATGGCCGGTCACCCATGTCTAGAAAGTGCAGCGCCAGTGGCATCGTTGTCCCCCTATGATCGTGCGCAAGCCCAAGTGGCTTGGTGCGAAATTGTAGCAACACTGTGCGACTTCGCCAATTCCGAACTAGAATTTGTCAATTGAAATTCAGAAAAAAGTACGGAATTTAGGCGAAAGATGAAAGAAATAGACGAGCTCAAGGAAATTAAGGGTGACTTCGCCAGTTTGGCGAGGTTGGCCACTCGTGACGTTCCAGATGACGTGCGGCTGTTCCTGGGCAAGGTTGTCAGGAAGTACAGAGTACACGTGCCTGAACTTTCGGAGCTCGTCAACGAAGCGCTGCGTGAAGCCGGGCGACCTTCGGCGCTCCTTCGAAGAGCGACTGCAATCAGCGATGTCGCGGACGCCGTTCATCCAGCACTTCCGAAGGACGCTGATACACAACGATCTCTCGTAAGGCTGTTTGATGACTTACCAGGCGGAGTTTCCGAGCCGATTTTGAGCAAAGGTACGAAGCATGAATTGGCGGCCATTGTTCGGGAACGCATTGAAATCGAAAAATTGAAGGCTCACGGCGTACGCCCGACCCGCTCGGCCATCTTGACTGGCCCACCGGGTGTAGGGAAAACGCTCAGCGCGCGCTGGCTCGCGTATAAATTAGGCAAACCATTGTGGATCCTTGATTTGACGACGGTAATGAGCAGTTTGCTTGGCCGGACCGGGAACAACCTACGGCTGGTTTTTGATCATGCGAAAGAGCAAGGGGCGGTGCTTCTTCTTGATGAAATTGATGCGATTGCTAAGCGACGTAGTGACGAGAGTGATATCGGCGAACTTAAAAGGCTGGTCACTGGACTACTACAGGAAGTAGATGCGTGGCCTGACAACAGCCTTCTACTCGCGGCAACAAACCACCCAGAACTCATCGATCCTGCCCTTTGGCGACGATTTGATGCCGTACTTAAATTCGAACTCCCTGACAATACCGAGCTGGAAGCGGCAATACAACGTTTTATCGGCACTGACTGCTCACAGTTGCAAGACTACTTTCCCGTACTTGTTGCGGCGCTTGAAGGGCAGTCGCTGTCAGATGTCGAAAGATTTATCATGTCGCTGCGGCGGACGTTAGTGCTTGAGCCGGGTAGCGTTTTAACAAGCATAAGCGAGCTCGCATCGCGCCATGTAGAGAAATTAGGCCACGCTGCAAGAATAAATTTGGCAACAGCTTTGGCGCAAAGTGGTGACTTGTCACACAATAAAATAAATGAAATAACGGGCGTTGCTCGGGATACCATTCGTAAACACGCCGGCCCCTCCCCACGTCGTGGTCGGGGCATGGCAAAAGACAAGAGGGAGCTTTAGTATGGCAAATCGGTTCATAATCGGCAGAGGGGAACTTCTGACGTTCGATATTCCTCCGCCGAAAATGAAACCGAGTAAAGCAATGCCATACACGTTGGGTGAGGCGAAGAAGGTTCTCATTCCTCAGCTTGAAAAAGCCGCAAAAAGTATTGCGAGCATTCCCAGGGATGCTTGCCCGGGAAATCTCGCGGTGTTGAGGATTGATCTTCACCCGGCCTTCATATCAAAATCGACGTTTCCGGGCGCTTTGCTGCGCGAAGCAGGGCTAACGCACATTGGCAGCAAAACCATAAAGGTTGAACCGCGACGAGAACTTCGTCGAACTGCTCCCAATATTTCAGAGTCTACTCAGCTATATGTAACGGCCACGAGAGCGGCGATTGCGAAGTTGCCAGATTTCGCCGCCTCTCTTGAGCCGGACATCGCAGAGGCAAATCAATTTACGCAGATTGAAAACTTATCGGCAATGTCCCCTGCAGATCGGATTAAAAGAGACGCGAAGAATGCAGAGGCATTCGAAATAAGTCTGCATGCCTGGCCCGATCATACAATACGCCAGCTATATGAGTCGTTCGCAAGTTATGCAGCGAGCGTGGGTTTTCGCGTAAATTCGAAATTCTTGTTTCCCGTCGGTAGAATGCTTTTTCTTGGAGCGGAAGGCGATGCGTCGGCGTTGTCGGAGCTTGCGCAATATAGTCTTATTCGCTCTATTCGCGCAATGCCGAAGATAAGAAAACTGCGACCAACTGTTGCGGAGCACGCAGTGAGTTTCCCTGTAGTACTGCCTACAGCTGCTCCAATTTCAGATGAGCCTCGAGTCGCAATCCTTGACGGAGGACTTCCAAAGCATCATGCCCTTGGTCGGTTCATCGAAAACTACGAACTTTCGGATATTACCGCGAAAGATGTGCCCGGTTATTTAGAACACGGGCTAGGCGTAACGTCTGCATTTCTATTTGGCCCGTTGAGCACCACCCACGAAGCTCCCCGCCCTTATTCTTACGTCGATCACTTTCGAGTGCTAGACGAGCAATCGGATGAAGAAGACCCGTTCGAACTTCACAGAACGCTAGCTCATGTGGAAGAAGTCCTTCTTTCTGGAAGATACCAGTTTGTTAACCTTAGCGTAGGTCCGGAATCTCCAACGGATGACAGCGACCTGCACGCCTGGACTGCATCGCTGGATACGCTGCTCGCTGACGGCAATATTTTAATGACAGTAGCCGCTGGAAACAATGGGAGAGCGTCGAAAGAAAATGGACTCAACAGAATTATGGTACCTGCAGACTGCGTCAATGCACTTACCATTGGGGCCGCCGACCATAGTAGTAGAGATTGGAGTCGAGCCGCATATAGTGCTGTCGGTCCTGGCCGAAACCCTGGGCGCCGAAAGCCAGATGCAGTTTCATTCGGGGGGAGCAGAGATGAATATTTTCACATAATTTCAAGCGGACGCCGTCCTCAAATGCTGGCGACAATGGGAACCAGTTACGCCGCCCCTTCGGTACTTCGTACTGCAGTAGGAATCCGAGCTGTTCTTGGAGAGGATGTTCATCCATTAACGATCAAGGCTCTTCTTATTAATGGAGCCGCGAAAGATGATGGACACGATCCGAACGAAGTCGGCTGGGGGAGAGTGCCTGCAGAAGTTAATGAAATAATATTATGCGGAGATGGGATGGCGCGAATAATATATCAGGGCTTGCTGAAGCCAGGAAAGTTTTTGCGCGCGCCGCTTCCGTTGCCGTCTAAAGAACTTAAAGGCAAGGTTAAGATTACTGCAACTTTTTGCTACACAACTCCGGTGGACGTTGAAGATTCAGCTGCGTACACAAAGGCCGGGCTAATTGTCAAGTTCCGTCCTCACATCGATAAAAAGGAGAAGAAGGATGCGGAGGGAAAAAAGGTCACTGGAACATCCGCTGTGACAAGGCCATTCTTTTCTCATGCAGAATTCAGAACAGAGCAAGAGGAGCGAGCTGACCTCGGGAAATGGGAAACCGTGCTGCATGCTTCGGACACCATGTACGGAAGTTCGTTGAAGGAGGCATCGTTCGACATACATTACAACGCCCGCGCCGGAGGCGGACCCGTGCAGGGCCGCGCAGAGCTACTGCGGTACGCATTGATTGTAACGGTAGAAGCTCCAAGGCATGCTGAGCTATATGAGGACATACTCGAGGCACACAGCAAGTTAAAAGCAATTGAACCTAAGATTTCCTTGCCACTTAGGATTTGATTGGAATAGCTCTAATGCGATACAAAACACTTTTTCATCGTCTTTGAAAATTGTTCCTGGATCGCATTTCAGCGCGCGACCGCTATTGCCCTAAACAGGAACGCAGGGCCTCCGCAGGCGCCAAGAAGATAATCGATTAAGCAGTAATATTCTTGGGAGGGTTTGTGAACGAAGAACGAATTTCGAAGGCAGCCGAACCGCCCGAGCCACCACTTTTCATTTTAGACTTGGGTTCCAATGGCGGAGTACTGGCGCCGACAAGTGTTCAAGAATTGATGGCGTGGCTCCAGCATGAACTTAATTTCTGGAGTTGGACCCAGGACGAGCGGCCAGGCCACCATAAGGGCGCGCTCGATGCGGCCATGGGACCACTGCACAACGCAATCAATCAAACAGAACAAGCGGCAAATTATCGTTCGCAAGGCAACGCTGAGGCGTCTCAGACGCATGTCTTGCACGCCAGAGACCAACTTGCCGTGGCTTATGGTGAAAAAGGCTTGCCACATAGCACGAGTCAGCTCGGGACCCGAATTCACCAACTAAGTTCTGACCGCAAATTTGCGTTGGCATATCTGTTCCCAATGCTGCCTACGGAAACTAGCAGCGGCTACCAGTTCGACGCCAAAGACCTTGGCTCTTGGGCTGGATTCCTTTCCGGGTTGGTTGACAGTGCAAAATTGTTTGGTGATGTTGCGGCTCATATGGCGGCCAAGAATCGCGCGATGGATGAGGTTCAAGCCCGCGCAGAGCGCATGCATGGGGATCGGCGCGAAGTACTTGACGAACTCCATCGCGAATTTTCTCTCACCACCCAAGCCATTAACTCTGCAATGTCGACGCAGAGCGAGCATTTCAAAGCAAAGTTGGAGGAAATCGAATCATCTCACTCGGACGCGCTCGAGAAGCATCGCGGAGAGATGAACAGTCTGCGGGAAACTTTCCGCGAGAGCATGACGCTTCGTGCTCCAGTTGAATACTGGCAATCCAAGGCGCATAGCCACAATACAAAAGCAACTACTTTGATAAAGGTTATCGCAGGCAGTTTTGGCGTGACCTTGTTTGCTGTCGCTATCCTCCTGTGGTATTTCCCTCCATTTGAGAGTGGGAAGCCTGAACCTCTGAGACTTTCGCTGATCGCCTTAGTTGTCGTGCTAGGAGTCTGGGCGATTCGACTAGTGGTGCGGATGTTCCTGAGCCACACTCATTTGGCGACAGACGCGGAAGAGCGTGTCACTATGGTAAAGACCTATCTCGCATTTCTAGAAGGGGAAAAGCTCCCTTCCGATGATGATCGAAAGTTGATTCTTTCCGCACTGTTTAGGCCAGCTACGGATGGGTTGGTCAAAGACGAAGGGCTTCCCCATCCGCTATTGGAGGCGATCACGAGATCTGGGCAGAAATAGTCAATGTCGACATCGCGGAGCTACCTACTTGTCAGCGTGGGCACCGCAGCGTGTGCGGAAGACTGGCCCCTCCTGCAGGCTGCCAGGACTGCCGCACAGTTCACAGATGTGCGCCGACAACGCTTCGGCCATGTCGATCAGTCCATACGTGTGAGCATCGCCGCCCATGCCGTTCACCGACAGCTCACCCCATTTCTCTTTTGCCTGGGTAATTTGAACCGCCTGCCCGCTTTGGTCCGCATGGTGCTATAGGCGCTCGCAAAGGGCGTCCAGCAGCCCAGCCCACCCTGGGCCGCAACTCAGCGAAGCACGTTTAAGAAAGGCTGGATAGCGGATGCGTAGATCGGATCGGTATGTCATCGCTCAGAGCCTTCTTTGAAACCGAGAGAACCTGGATTGGGCTTTTATTGAGGATCACGCTGCAGCTCTTTCAACATGGCGATGGAGTCTTCATTGCCTCTTCAGGCGTGAGTGCAGCGCGATCAAACTGCTCTCCCAAGCTGCGGCGCCGGGCATAAGCCTCAGGTGTGAGATAAGGCCGGATCGGATGTGATTCCATGTCCATATCCATGCCCCGCATGCGGGCTACTTGATCTCGAACTGGGTGCGGTCTTGGTTCGCAATCCACAGAGGCGGCTTGCCGCGGCCAGTCCAGGTAGCACCCGTTTGGGGATCTCGGTACTTTGGGGCAACGGTGTTGCCTTTGAGTGGGCTCTTGGAGCGGCCAACAGGAAAGATATCAGCCTGGGTAAGGCTGAACTCGGCAATCAGTTGGCGGACGGTCGCAAGCGCATCCTGCGACTCTGATTTACGGAGGGCTTCAATCTGAGCGTCCAGGGCTTGACGCCGGGCGAGAAGTTCTTTGTAGCTTGCCATTGTTTCTTTCAGTCAAAGATGGACATATTACGGGGAGCGGGCTCACAGAGTGCAATATCCATCGGAAGCTCGGTACTGAAAATGGGTGGTTTTGCATGCTGTTCGCTCAAAACCTAGCGCGCGGAAGTGGGCCACGTTGGCAGCACGTCTCTATGCTCATCGCACCGCGTCCGATGGTAGTTCTCCGCGATGTGCCGCCCTGGACCACCACAGACCTCGCAGACATTTCTGGACAGCGCTTCAACGTACGAAACCATCGATGTGTCTGCTGGGTCGAGCCGAAGGAAGCGGAGACTGAGAAACCCCCACTTCTCACGTGCTTGTAGGGCAACTGGCTGCACACCAGTTTCGTCTGCGCGTGCCTGAATCTGAGTGCACAACACATCGAGCATTGCTACCCAGCCCGGTCCACCGCAGGGCTTTCCCTGAGTAAAAATCAGCGGATACTTCGCTTCAAGGTCGGCAAGATTCACAATGGCGCTCCAATGCGCTGGAAAAACTGCTCTAGGCGAACCCTCTCCGCGTCCTTTTGCTGGAGGCTGAGCGACGGCGAGTACCCCATCTTTGGAAGCAGCTGATAGTGGGTACGCAAGCTGTCCAGCCCCTTTTGCCGCAGCGGACTCACCTTGGTGTGGCACTTAGGGCAAGAAGAAGCGTCACCTGTTTGATCGTTGGTGCCGAGCCAATTGCAGCGAGGGCACAAACATGGGCTTAAATCGCCGCCGGTGCTCGCTAATTCAGCACGCGCTGTGGAAGTCTCTTCAGGTTGCATGACTCACTCCCTATGAGGGAAAAATTCAGACGCTATGACACCCAACGAGCTCAAGGATTTGGTA
The DNA here is from genome assembly GCF_044542805.1 of Acidovorax sp. NPDC077693. Classification (NCBI taxonomy): domain Bacteria; kingdom Pseudomonadati; phylum Pseudomonadota; class Betaproteobacteria; order Burkholderiales; family Comamonadaceae; genus Acidovorax; species Acidovorax sp. NPDC077693. The sequence continues at coordinate 34,889 of NZ_JBITVD010000030.1, forward strand.
CAGACCTATCGCTACTCCGACGCAGTCTATGTCGTGGTTGACTCGTTGCCCCAACCCTATCAGGATGCATTCTCAGGTTTCCTGCGTGGCTCGGCATGCCCTGTGGGGGATGGTCGAAATCGCTATGCCTACATCACTGACTTTGAACGCTGGCTGGCAACTCAGTCCGCGCGCAATACGCCGTAAACCGACTACGCTTTTAGGCAGGTAGCCTCGCGCCGCTCTCATCACACAGAGCGTGCCCCGCGCTATGCATCGTCTGACCCAACTATCAAGTGGACGTACTTGCCAGTTTGGTTGTCTCGATATCCGACTAGTGCGTCTAAAGACGAGTTGCGACCAGCAAGAAATGCTCGCGTAACCAGTAGCTCGCTTGAATAGCAGAGACTGCTGAACAGGCCTGAAAGCGATCCAAGCATCACGTTGGTTTCATGGTTCTGCAGTCGCAAGAAACTGATGAAACGCTGCTGCTCTGTCGCGAATTCGCGAGCAAGTCCTTTGGGATACCCGTCTTCAAACTCAACCCCGTAGATGAGTGCCGCGGAACTGCCCTCCGAGAACAAGATGGCTTCAAATCGGCGCAGCAAGCTCTCGCCCCTGCGAAGCTCTACATCCGCAGAGTACAACTTCTCGGACCCGTCAGGAAAGTCCATCAGATATCGCACATTCGTTGCCGTGACCAGTAGCGGTCCGACGATGTCCGGGGCGCTGTTGAAATCTGGCTGCTTCATCACGTCTCCGCTCAATCAGTACACGAACAATGCTCACATGAGCAGACGTGCCACGCAAGTTGTGCTCGTCCCGCCAGTTTCAGGAATGTCTAGCCTGCTGATAACTTCAATTTCACTAGATGGGATCAACTGAAAGCAAGCACGAAGTTGAAAATGAACACTATAGATTGTAGTCCTATAGTGTGCAATTCGCGGTAATTGGGGAATGCCAACCCGACGCCGCACGAACAATAGCCTGCCAGAAGCGCTGCGGGTGGTTCGTGATCTTCGTGGACTCACTCAGGAGGACTTTTCCTTGGTCTCCAGCCGCACATACGTGAGCGGACTGGAGCGAGGTCTGAAGAGTCCGACTCTCAAGAAGATCGAGCAGATTGCATCTGTCCTCAATGTGCATCCACTAACGCTGCTGGCGATCTCCTATGCCTCGGCGCCCAGCAAAAAAGCGTTGGCGGAAGCGCTTGACCTAGCTCGCAAAGAGGCGGATGAGCTGTGGCAATCAAAGCCTTAGCCGACGCCTGGGGGAAGGCGGAGCGTCCAGAGGCTGCACAACCTAACCCGCAGGGCCGAGGGGAGTTGTGCACAACTACATAAATCCCGAGACAGCAAGCCTACTGTACGCACATCAAGCAAAAACCGCTTGACTACATAGGATGCGTTTGTTGTGCGGAAATTCGAGCCCCGCGTTCTGCAGCGCCGACCGCACCCGTTCGCGGGCTTCCTTCACTTCCACCTCGGCCAGGCCGACCAGCGTGAAGCTGGGCAGGCCGTTGGCCAGATGCACCTCGACCGTCACCGAAGGCGCTTGCAGCCCCAGAAGGGCGCGGCTTTGCACCAAAGCAAGACTCATGAAGCAGATTCTCCCCAGATGGGTGCGTTTTGTGGTTTTTAGTTGCGCGTAGTGCGCGCCTTGCACCAAGTAAGTGCATGGCGCGGAGCGAACAACCCCTCACTGTACCGGGGGATCCATGTAACGCGAAGCAACGGCCCGGCGCGGCATGGCGTGCCAGTGGCACGGTCCGTGCTTAGAGCCCCTGTCCCTACTTTGTCCAACCGGAGGAAACATGACCCGCGCCATCATCAAGACCCTGGGCGTTGCCCTTGTTGCAACCCTTCCCATGCTGGCCAGCGCCCAGCTCACCGGCAACGTCAGCCTGACCACCAACTACAAGTTCCGTGGCCAGGACCAGGACGCCTCCAAGGCCAAGGC
>NZ_JBITVD010000031.1:0-21426 GCF_044542805.1 Acidovorax sp. NPDC077693
GGGCAGCAAGACGCCCATGCAGGCCATGAAAGAGTGGTACCAGGAGCGCCCGGATCTGTTTCTCAAGCGGCCATATGATCGTCCGGGATACGACAGTTAAGCAAGCTGTCGCAGGCGCGTAGCAAGCTGGACTGCTTGGTGTTCAGTGAGTCCAGTTCGCCCGTCCACAAGAAACAGGGATGTCGTGAACGGTCGATACAGCCACGATCGATCGTCAACGGCCAGCCACGGTCTGTGGCGCATCCCTTGCTTTGATAGCCAAGCATGGCACTCTGCTTGTCGCTGGTACGCGAATAGTGTGTCTGGCACATCTTGCAGCTCGCTGAATTGGGGCGTCATCCCCGCAATCCGATTCGCAACGTCGCTGGAGAAATAGCTGCGAAGTTCATCCAGCGATTTTTGCAACCGCCAGGTGCTAGTAATCACGATCTCGTAGTCCGGCACCTCACGCAGCACGCCTTCCAAGAGGGGCAGGCAGCAGAAGTGCTTGGACTCATGGCAATGCTCTGGATGCAGGACACCGTCAAAGTCCAGAAAGAGTATGGGCATAGCGCTAGCTCAAACACAGAATTCCAACAGCGTTAAATTCGACTAACGGTTCAATGAGACTAGTTGGTCGTGGTCTTTTTGGTCCTGCTGGGCGGAAATCGGGGGAATGTCTTCCCGCAAGCGCGTCCGTCCCCAAGCCGACTTTGGTCGGGCGCTGCAGCAGTTGCGCGCGGCACGGGGCCTCGTTCAGGAAGACATGTTGCTCGCAACCAGCCGCCGGCACATCAGCCGCATTGAGCAAGGCCATCAGGTGCCAAGTCTGCGCACTGTCGAAGTGTTAGCCCAGCACATGCAGATCCATCCGTTGACGCTGGTGGTTGCAGCGTACTGCCCGGACCTGGATGAGGCTTCGGTCACCGAACTCCTCAACACCGTCAAAACAGATTTCAAGAGCATCAGTCCCAACTAAGCCGCACATGCCGATTTGGCGTTCTCGTTGGCATCTTGCACCAGCATGACCAGGGCCTGCATCAGGTCCTGACCCAAGGGCAAGGGCAGGGGATCACTGCGGTGCAGCATTCGATTGACGATCTCCCGATCGACAGCAGTGTTCAGCAAGCACAAGGCCGCCTGCAGGGTATCCAGCCCGACCTCGAAGCTGTCGTCTTGCCCTTTTGCACCCGCCTTGGAGAGAAGTAGCAGGGTCAGCGGCAAAGCTGCATGGGCTGGATCATGGTCCCCGCTCCACGCGACCCCCGACAGAAGATCTCTGAACTGGTCAGACACCAGCAGCAACTGCTTGTCGTCAAGTGCATTCGGCAAGATGACTTCCAATCCGTGCGACATGACCAAATCCATCATGTCGTGGGCCCCAAAGTTTCCAAGAGTCGATTTTTCCAAACGCAGCATCATTCGCCATTCAAGTTAATATGAGACCAATTGGTCCCATTTGGGACCGTGGCGTGCGAAGATAGCGGAACAGGAGTGCTGTCTGCAGCGTCTGAGCTTGCCTGACCCTCAATGGAAAGCTAGCGGTTGCCCAACCGTCTGCACCGGCAACCAGTCTGTTGTCTCAACTGTTTACGCCCTTTGAAGAATCGCCTGGATCTCACCCGATTGGCCGAACTCGACAGGCAGTTTCGCGAGTTTGCGAAACTGCAGCGCCCGGCAACGCCCAGGTGTGGATGGGCAAAGACGGTACGCCTGGCCCTGGGTATGAGTTCTAAAGCGTTGGGGGAGCGCATGGGCGTGACCGCTCAGGGCGCTCGCAAGCTGGAGCAAGCCGAGGCAAACGGGACCATTACGCTGAATACCCTCGCGCGCTTGGCCCAAGGCCTCGATTGCGATGTTTACTATACGTTCGTTCCTCGGACCAGCTTGGTGGAGCAAGTTCTCAGGCGTACTCACGAAGCCGCCGGGATCGCGTTGCCACAATCATTCAAGCTCAGCGATGTGCTGACCGAGCCGCAATCACTCGCTGCGTTGTCCACGGTACTCGCCCAAGTGAACAAGAGAGGGCTCTGGTAGGTCAGATTCGCCATCTGCCGACGCCATCATGGCCAAGATCGGTACCATGGCCGTGATTGAGCCATTGCCGTGACAGCGCTTGGCAATCCGCGAGGACTCGCTTTTGCGATCTGCGCAAAGCAGGCCTGCGGTGTGACTTCTGCGAAAGCATGCCTCCGGCGGCGACGCTTTTCTCCCGATAGCTGATCTCGGAATTGTTGACCGAGATCAGCCTCCGTGTAGAAAGTTTTATGCAGCTCATTGATAGGGCGGTAAGAGACTTTTCATTCCTCTTGGCCACGCGCCTGAACTGACTGCATCCCAGATCGCGTCACTCAAGTCATCTGCGATAACACCGAGCATGCGTGAAGCATTGGCGGTCATCAATACTCGCAGACCTCGGCTCTCTTCTGGTGGGGCGGACAGGTGATAGCTCCGGCCCGATTCAGTTCTGACGGTGCCTTGCTCGAGATCTATGGCAATCAGGGCCGAGGTGACTCGGAGCGATCCTGAAGGGAGCTCACCTGTACCGTCGGGACCGAACGCTCAGAACATCCAAGCTTTTACAGCTGCTTGCATAGGCGTTTACCAAACAAAAAGGGCTCCCATAGAGGAGCCCAGTTTGCTTTCACGTCGCAGCGGGTCCAAACACTCCCCATGGCGGCAGCACCAGCGACATTCCGCCAATGCCACCACCATGGGAAGGCCCGCAACTGCGTCAATTACATGGCGCTGATTTCGCCCGAAGGGATCGTGCCGGTACGCACGGCTTCAGCAGCCTGGGCGCGCACGGCAGCGCGGTCAGCCGTGGACTTGTAAGTCACGACGCGGGAGCCGGCTGGCTCAATGCTGCGGGTTTGGGCGACGGAAGATGCTTCGGCAGCCACTTCAGCGCGGGTGCGGTTCGTGTCGAACTTGGTGGCGAATTGCGAAGCGTCAGCTTCGTCGGCTTGTGCGCCGAAAGAGGCGAAGGCAGCGACAGCGGCGATGGAGAGGAAGCGTGCGGTGTTGTTCATGATGAAAGTCCTTGAAGTTAAAAGCGTCTCAGTAAAGCCGGTACAAAAAACATTCTTGAACCGGGTTCGGTGAGTCGCCTTGCAGGTTCGGCTCATCGATGGGTTGAACTGTACGCTGGTGGTGTTCAGAGAAAAACCACCCAGTCGCGAACTGACTGTTCCAGTATTGAGAACAATTTTTCGGCCTACCAAGTCTTTGAGATTGATGTGAGAATCGCATGCAGATGCTCAGTACTTCACCATCTCCTCCCAGCCGGTGCGGCTACTGCGGTGCCACCAGTTACCACCACGTGGTGGCCCGCGACAGCAGCGGCGTCATGCGCTACACCGAGCGCCTGCAGTGCACGGGATGCGCGCATGAGTTCGCCAATGTAAAAACGTGGCGCGAAGGCGTATCCGCGGCGTCAGGTGCAACAACTCAGGCTGCTTAATGCTCAGCTGGCATGCCGGCTCGTTTCCTGGATGTGCCGCGACATCTTCCCTATCTCAAATGCTTCTTATGGCCACCTACGCAGAACTCCTCGCGCAAAAGCGCAATCTCGACGAACAGATCAATAAAGCCCGCAAGGCAGAAGCGGCCGCCGCGCTGGACACAGTCAAGCAATTGATCAAGGAGTTCGACTTCACGGCACAGCAGGTGTTTCCGTGGACGCCCGATCTCAAGAAAGTGCCCGCCAAATACCACGACCCGCAGTCCGGCTCTACCTGGACGGGCCGTGGCTTGCCACCGAAGTGGATCGCCGGCAAGGATCGCGAGCAGTTCTTAATCCGATAGGGCGGCGCGGCTCGCGCATGCGGAATGGACAAAGCATGCAAACCCTTGCAGCGATTGTGTTCGGCTCATCACTTCGCGCTGGCTGCAGATGCGTTCCAAATCCAACATCCCCTGAGGGCTGCTGTACAGATTGAGCAGAGCTGTTCCAGTCCGCCGGGGCATCGTGGCAGCCAGCGCGAGGATGGGCAGATGTACTTTTTGCTTGGAGCTTGCGGGAGAGCTCACTAGCCTACGAGGCTTTGTAAATCTCCAGTCGAGTAGGTATGAGAGGGGGGGCACCTCTGGGTGGAAGTCAACATACCTGAACGGATGCTCCACCTCGGCTCGGACGCCGCCGTTGATCTGCTCAACCTTCTCCAGCAGCGCATGCACCGGGTGTTCCTTGTCCAGCTGCTTGCGCTTGGAAGTCTTCATGGTGGCGTGACCGCGTACCTGTGCTGTGTCACATCTGGGCGTTTTTGCACTCCCTGGTAAGTTGGATCGTCGGAGGCACGTCGTGCGAGGCTTCTTGCATCTCTGGGTCACTGAGCTTGAACCATTGCTGCACGAAGTGGATGCGCAGCAGGTCTGTACAGCAAAGGTTTGCTGGCCGCGCCGCCCGCTTTCGGGCGCGCTGGGCTCGATCAGCGAGACAAGGGCACCACCGACGCCACAGCATCTAGGAATTCGCTTGCGGGTGCGTTTGGATTTTTGCTCAGGCTCCGGCTGCTTTGCTTCACGGCCGTACTGTCGGGCCTTCAAGAAACCTCAAACATATCGCGAGGAGGTTCGTGCAGAGAATCCCTAGATTGTCAGCAATCGGCGATTTTGCATTTTGTCTGAGTCGCCTTAGCACCCTGGAAAACTGTAGGGCAATTTATCCCATATCGTGAAAGGCAAGCGAAGAAAATTGATGCCAGGCATAAGTTTCACGCGCTATATTCAGGCGTCGATTGAGCTAAGCTGCATAAAGTCAACGAGCAAATTTTTGCAAGCTCTTTTCATTTTCAATAGCAAATGAAACTCCAACCCATCACCGCAATTGCGTGCATTATTCTTTTATTCGCCGGGAGTGCTGAAACCGTTTTTGCACAGAGTAAGGGCTCTGTCGCGCAACACGCAATTGCTCCTGACTTGGACAATGAGCTTTCTGCCAACGAATGGGCTTTGGTCAGAATTTTCAACATCAAGGGTGTCGAGGATGCAGACTGGCCAAGGTCGTCAGCGTTCCGAAATCCTTCTGTTACCCTCATTTTTCACAGTTCGGGGCACATCTCCGGTCAGGTTTGCAACCTCGCCAGCTGGCGGTATTCCCTGTTGAAACCTGGCCGCATCAAGATATCGCCCGATTTCATGACATATGCCGCGTGCGACGACGCTGCAATCATGCGGCTGGAATCACTAGTATTCGGAAAGATATCGAGCGCTATAAACGTCCACATCAATGAAGATGAAAACGGCTCACCGCAGTTGACATTGCGCACATCGGACGGCAGTCAATTGGTGTTTCAAGCACTGCGAACAAAGCCGAAGTGAGATCGCTTTGACTGATGCAAAGTTTCACGCTGCGCTGCTCGCAGCCGTCTAGTACGTTCTGCCAGGTTGTTTGGTGATCTCCGTGGCGACTGTGCTCGAAGCTTAACAGGCGCAGTGATTTGAGGGATTCGCCGTGCTCGGCTGGAGATCAGCTCAAGTAGCGATTGCTTGATCTGGATAAAGAGCCTGCTATATTCGGATAAATTCCCCAATTTTCTGCTCGAATGGAGTCGCATTACTTGTTGTCACGGCGTACCCAGTCCGCAGGACGACATCGGTTGACCTTTTTGCATGGGCGCGGTCCCGACGCGTTAAAGTCTATGTTGCAGTGTTAGAAAAATTGATGGGCAGATTGAGAATGCATGCAAAAAAGCTAGCTTGGACAGATTCAGCCAGGGGCGCTGGGTAGGAGGCATTAAACATGTCTTGTCCACAATGAACGGTTGCAAACGAGTGTCATTGCATCGAAGAAATAGTCAAGGGAACAGGCATGTCACCCACTGACCAATTCCGCTGTTGTCTTACAATCGAATCCTCATGCAATCCGAACGTGCAGCTATTTACTCAGCAATCCGTGCTTTGGGCTGAATCCATATAGAAAGGAGTTCACCGCTATTGAGCCGGCTCAGGCTCCAGCGCAAAGGCGCCAAGGATCTTTGCCGTGAGGCTTAATTGCATTCGTGGGCTTTTGTGCGTGCGCACCGACTTTGTATTTCGTGGAGCACATGGGACCTAATCTAAAGTGACATAGCGCAACGCCGGCAGATTGAACGAAAACGGTCGGCGCCTCGAGGGCGCTCGACAATGGAAAAAATCAACGGTTACCTTAAGCGCGATCCTTGGCATGTGAGTGAGAAATAATATAAAAAATTAACACCTTTAGTTTTATATTTAAAAGAATTTTAATAGGTATTTATGTTCTATAGGATAATATCCGTCGCCGTCTTGGTTTTGTTGTTGGGCTGCTCATCGAGCCCCATGCAAACTCATAGTGCAGGCCATTCCGCTAAAATTCGCGTGTTCCATGGAACGGCGGTGTATATGCACCCGGGCCAAGTTTGCTATGGAGCAAGAAATCAAGAGAAAATACACGCTGCGGCAGGTGGATACTCTATGTTAGTCGCAAATAAAAAGGTTGGAATGCCAGCCACAGATGATATTCCGTGGTCATACCATGAATATGTCATTCCAGCAGAAAAGCCGTTAACGCTGGAAATGTACTGGGCAGTAGACGCCGGTGGTGCAAGGTCAAGCTGTGGCCCTATCGGCGCAACCTTCACCCCTGAAGCAGGCAGGTATTACGACACCTCTATGCTTGTCACTGCGTCGAGTTGTTCGGTGCAGCTTAGAGAATTAACGGAAATCTCGCCGGGCAAAGCATCTGCTAAAATAAAAACAACAACTCCCGCACTCAAGTGCCCAGAAGGTGCAGATCGGTAGCCAGGAGATAAGTAGGTTCATTCATAGCTGCGCAAGCTCGAATGCACTCTAGGCTGAACAACAGCAGCACGGCAGTTTCCTCATTTGAAATCCCGGCTCTCGGTGGCCAGTCGCCCGTGAAACGGCACTAGATCCGCGATGGGCGACCGTCGATAGCTGGGCACAAGTTGCTGGCCATAGGACAGATGCGCGTGCAGCAGGCTTGTAGCCTGCAAATGGGGTGCTGCGGCGCCCGCCAACCGTATGTATGCGGGCGAGTTAGCGCATAGGTCACGGCTCGGTGGCGCTGCCTGCGGCAACCTGTGATGGGCTGACGCACAGGTCAAATCGGGTCCCGGAGCGTCCGTAGGACCGGATGGATGCGGTGATGCAGGATACGAGGTTCGTTCACGCGGAGGCTGGCGTTAGCGCCTCTTCCAGTCGAATGCCGGCAAATGAATGCGTTGATCGAAGGTACCATCCCAGCAGACCTCGAACCCTGCACGCCGCAGTTCATCAGCAACTAAGTTTCCCACGCGCAGACCGTCAGAGCCTTCTTTGCTGGCATCCAGCGGCCCGAACGCAAGGAAGAGCCCGCCGCCGTCGATTGCGCGCGCCAAGTCCTGTCCGTGAAAGAAACAATAGCCGAAAAAAAGGCTTGGATCTGCAGCTTCGTAGTAATCACTGATCACATCGCTGTAGCCGTCGCTTTGCGTGTAACCCGCGTTCTGCAGAGTTATGATGCCGCGCTGACCGAGCTCATCAAATGCAGCGTCGAGCCGATCGCAATCGGTGGTCTGAGGCCAGCCCGCCTTGGACTTCTCGTGCGTTTGAATTGCCGCTGCCAAGGCCAGTTTCAGGTCTTCTGCGTCAAGCTCGCCCAGTTCATCCATTTCCTCGGTCAGGATTTCAAGAATACTATCTCGATCGTCAAATCCGCCTCGAACTAGGGCTTGAAGTTCTCTCTGTATGTCGTTGTCGATGGGCATGGTGTGTGATGGTTGATAGAGTAAGAATGAGTATTTACATAAATCAGGTTGATGTAGTCACGACTACGTGTATACACCTGCAATTCAGCGTTTTTCTGGCACCGCCTGTAAATCCTTCACAAGCTCAGCAAGCAACGCGCTCATTCTGACTTCGCTTTCGTTGTTCACCCAGGCTGAAACAGCGACTATGGCAACAGTGTTAGCGACAACCTCTCTCTTGCCGATGGGGGACTTGTAGTGTTTCAGAATTTTGTGCAAGTCACTTGTTGAAAGCTGGGCACCATAGTTCTCCACCCACTTTGCAACCAGTTCCTTGGCGGAGAACATTTGAGCACAGCGCTGCACGAATCGGTCGAAAGCGGCTTTCTGCGCCTCCGTTGCATTGCCACCGCTCTGGGCTACTAGGTCATCAAACATCCTTTGGCCGTACCCTTGCAAAGATGCTTTCTGATCTTCCAACTGCCGCTCAATCTGATCTTGGACCCCCTGAGCCGTTGCAATTCTTTGGACTAGCTCCAGCCGGGTGTCTTGTGCGAACGCTAAGGATCCCGAAAAGCAGATGACGGCCACCGCAGTCTTAATAATCAGTCGAAAATCTTGCATAAAAAGTTTTTGCTGTAAAAATTTTGAAGATGAATTGTATTTGTAGAAAACGTTCAGTATGCTAAATGTATTTTTGGTTGCATGGAGATTTTGCGGAAAATTAGCCGTTGGATAATGCCCGTATAGATAAATCAATTTAATGCTTGCTTAACTATCCTCCGCCCAGTTTGGGCTTAATTGCACCAATCTCGTCCCATGATGTAGCGAAATAAGCTGTTGTCATCGTACTCGCGCTCTATATCTTTTATCACATCCGGATCGCCCGCTGATCGGGCGGCGCTTATAGCAGTCTTGAAAATATCAAATATCGGCTGGGCCAAATCAAGTAGGCGCTTGGATTCATTTTCATCAGCGCAACAATGTGCGTTGCGATAAATTTCTTCGTAACGTTTCCAGTGCGCAAGTGGGTGAAGAAATGGGTGCACCCGGTAGGTGTTGTAGAAGTCGCTTTGGTTCCACGCACTTTGAATTTTGAATCTTGTCGCATAGTTTTGGACAAGATGTTGATTCAGATAAAATTTAAAAATTTTCTGCAACTTTGAGACACGCCCGGCGTCGGGAGTCTCGTGCTGCGAAAGCATGAAAGATGTGCCGAGCGCCAAGCTGCGTAAATAACCGATGATCGCGCTGCATGCAGATCGCCCGTCAATGGGCGGTAGCGTCAGGATCGCATCAAGAAGCTCCATTGACGCCAGAGGGCGCACGTCGCTACGATCCGAAAATTGCGCGAACAAAATCTCGTATCTCCGATCCCGTCGGAGCGTTGATAGGTTTGGATCCTGCCAAAGCATTTGACGTTTGGCATACCTGTAGGCAAACGCTTTGCGCATTTCTTCCAGCGCCTCTTCACTCTGGCTCAAGGCAGCGTAGCTGCGAGCAGTGTGATGAAATATCTCTGGGTGAAGCCAGGCTGTGTGCTGTATTTTAGAATAAAAATAAATAACATCTCTTGGGCGAGCGAGGTGAAACAGCGCATGGAAGTAGTAAGACACTTCGCGGTAGATAGCACTCTCTGGGTCAAATCTATCTTGGGAGTACACCAAATCGAAAAAATTCTCAGCCCAACGCTCAAAGTTCTTTGCGTATGCTGTCAATATGACTGCGTCATTTGTGTCGTCTGAATCTGTAGGTTGTGGGCGATCGCACATCAACTTGCTTCGCTCCCTGTAAGCCTGCGAAATCCGCGCAACAAAGGCTTGTGCGCGCACGATATCCGCCACTTGTGTAAGTCGAGGACTACCGAAGCGGCCATTCCAGAGAAGTTCTCTATCCAGCAGGTAGAAGCCGCTGGCATCGCTGACAACATAAGCGTTTACATATGCGATACCACAGCCTTCTACAGGTAGATCTTGCTCAATGCGAAAACTGACAGCATCGAGCGCTAGGCGCTGTCCCCCCAGGTAAACAGCGTAATCGCCGACGAATAGCTTGAGATCATAAAAATAACCAGCTGGTTCGACACGAATTGATCCCAATTCGGAACGTGGAATAATATTCCCGCAGAAATAAAAGTTACATGAATCTTCCGCTAAAAATTCATCGCGCATTTTAAAGCTAGGTGCATCAGCAGAAGGCATTGGTCGCAACTTTTTGTCATATCTATCATTGAAATGCGCCGAAAATACCTTTGATTGATCCTTGTAAAACTCCGTCTCACCTCTCTGCAACATCTTGAAGCTGCCAACATCTACTTTCAAAACTTGGTCACGGATAACAGCGTGACGCACGTCGGTGCCACCCCATGCGGCGGGGCGAAAGCTTGCAGCATCGATCTCGGGTAGGAGCGTAACCTCGCCAACATCATTATGGTAAACGTAACGGCCGTTGAAGAAATAGTCCCCGAATAAGTGAATCGGTTGCTTGAGACTTGCTTCGTGCAGCTTCTCCCCTAGGCCATCAATACGCTTACTTTCAACATGTGCAAAGCTGCGTTTGGCAATGGACTTATCTACAATAAGTCCCTTTTTTAATGCCAGCGCGAACGTTACATCGGTTGCGTCAAAGAAGTATTTGACACACTCCTTCATGAATTCAGCCCGATCGAATCCTTGAATCTTTGCAAAAGGTTTTTCCACGCAACGCCCATCCATGAATTGGTAGGACGTGATAACATTATCGAATGGATTCAGTGCGTCAAGGCTGTGAAGTGCAAATCCGCGATCGTCATCTGAGTAGATGGCGAGTTGTTGAATAATTGTCCATTCGCACGACCTGCGCAAGAGATCGGCATTTCCATGATTAAAAAAGAAGAAAGCGAATAGTGCCTGTTCAGACTTAAGGAATCGGAAGGCGTAGTATGCTTTGGAAGTCGTTATTAGTTCGTTTGCAATCAGTTCGACCAGAAAATCGGCATGCTCACTGCGCAAGAATTTTCTGAAGGCCCTTTCGGTCATCCGAACGCGCGCGATTAGTGCGACTGGCTGAGACATGGCAAATTAAGCTAAACGAGGTAGTGCGAGGCGAGAGCGTTTTCCGGAAAAATGCACATGTCTGATATATAATACATACAAATCAATGATTGCCAGCTTGATTTGATTTTTAATCGCTCGCATATTTTATTCTTCGAACGGCCCAATGGAAATAGTTATTTTTCCATTACAAAATTCCCGGAGGTACACATCGTAAAATTCCGAGCCAGAACAACGCAACCGGAAAATTGCCTCAGGAATTTTTTTTGAAGCGTTTTCAATTATTTTTTCAAAATCAGTGTGAAACATATTTCCAAACTCACCAGTGCCATGGCGCATCGCTTGTTCAAAACCTTTTAGAATATCTCCGGTGGAATAGTTGAAAGGCTCTAGGTAAACTCGGACGACGGAAATAAAATTCTCTATCGCATCCCCTGGTTCCTTCGCATACTGTCCTTCGCTTTCTCCATGAATGATCATTTCAAGATTGGCTCGAGTATAGTAGGTCATATAAGTTCTGATAAGTTAGAATTTTTAAATGCGAGCGCAAAGTGCAGCGGCGATCAATTTAATAGATGCTATACAAAGCACGCTTCTAAATCACATAAATTGTGCAGCAAGCGGGCTACCACAATTGAAAGAAAGGTTTGGAAGTGCTTGAACAGTCAAGAAACGAGCCAGAGCAGGTAGTAACCTAGGATATATGGGGGGTGAGTAACTGAAGAGGAATGCACAAGGAGCCCACGAGTTGTGGAAGGCTATTGGTTAAACTGGAAACAATACTTATTAAAGTAGGTTGTACAATGTTTTGCGATCAATCGCCAGATAACTTATGCTTCCGCTCTATGCAATCTTGTAGGTGTTTCCTAATGGTCGCAGGTCATGGAGGGGCAAGAAAGCGTCCGGCACTTATGACTGGCATAAGGGTTTTTTTGAGACTGCGGTAGGGGCCGAAGCAGGCCAAAAACCAACGCAGATCACGTTTTGGCCACGCCCCGACATGGATCTCATAGGCTAGCACTGGTAAGCTTCCGCACTGGTAAGTAGGCGGTCCATGAGCCTTGCCGTTGTTCTGGTGATTCTGACCGGACAGGCCTTGTGCAAGGCCTTCATAAAGGCTTGAGCACTTGCGGCCGTGTTGTTTGACTTGGTTTGCACAATCACCCAACGAGTGGCCAAGTCAATGACCATGAACAGGTAAAGCCTGCTGCTCTCGTCTTCAATATGGGGCGGTACTTCACATCGATATATGCACATAGCCTGGGCAGTGGCTCTCGAAGGCCCTGTAGGCTAACGCAGGCTCCAAGGGTGCTGGGGGGCGAGGAGGGGGCTGAGCTTACCCGCCCGATGGCGGCGTAAACACCGATCCAGCCCGGAGCGCGAGACATTGGGTTGGATAAACTGCCGCGTCGCAGCCAGCAGGTCAGTTTGGAGGGACGGCAGTTGCCTGGGCAAGCCATTAGCCGTACGCACCCCGAAAACGGTGCGGCGCTCGTCGGTATCGGGTGCGCCTGCAAGTTTCCTGTATTGCTGGATTGCTCAGCAAGGTATGCACAAGTCGCAGCCCGCCGTGTAGATCATCAAGTTAGCCTCAAGCTGTGAGCACCACTGGCCCCATACGCAGTTCCAATCCATGAGGATTGCGACCAATCGCCTCCCGTCGATGCGCTTCTCAAGCGGTTTTTCCTTGCGTCAAGGTGCTTGCGTAGCTACGAAGAGAACATCACCGGTTCTCTAGTCAGGGCTATTTTCATCAGTATCTTTGCCAAGGCGGGGAGTACAGCGCTGCAACATCTGAACGACTTGCACTACCTGCAGGTTTAGCGACAATCCCGCACCATCCAGCCTGAGGTCGGGTTGCTCAGGAGCCTCATAGGGCGAATCGATGCCTGCGAAGTTCTCGATCTCGCCGCGCCGAGCGCGCCGATACAGCCCCTTGGGATCGCGCGATTCGGCAACCTTGATCGGCGTGTCGACATGCACTTCCAAGAATGCATGGGGCTCGCACAACGCCCGCGCGTGGGCGCGCGCCGCACTAAATGGCGAAACGAGCGCAACCACTGCGATGACGCCCGCGTCGGCAAGATCGCGTGCGTATTCAGCCACCCGACGCACCTGCTCATCGCGTTCGGCTCGAGAAAAAGTCAGGCCTCGGCTGGGGCCTCGACGCAGTTGGTCGCCATCGAGCAGTTGTACCCACCGCCCCGACGCTTGCAGCTCTGCCACCACCGCCGTCGCGATGGTGGTCTTGCCCGCAGCGGGGCGACCGGTGAACCAGATGACCATCACGCCGACGCGATGGGAATGCGCGCCAGCAGTCCGTCACCGAACTGCTCGTGCAGCGGCAGGTCGCGCCGGTGGGCATAGCCAATGAAGCAGTCGCAGCGCAGGCGGCTGCAACGCTTTTCCTGCAGCATCTCATCCAGCGCATCGACATAGAGGTTGCCCATGCGGGTCGGGATGAAGTGGCAGCGCTGCAGCTCTCCCTCGCCGTCCACCGATAGCACTTCCGAGCCGGCCCGGCATGCAGCGCCACGCGACGGCGGCGGTGCGTGCTGCAGCGGGAACCACGGGTCCAGGTCCTCCAGCCACGCTAGGTCGCGCTCGCTGTAGTAGCCGGGTCCACGGCGATCGTACGCATTGAGCCAGATGGTGCTGCCAGGCAATGCGGTGCGCAGGTCACGGATCGCCTCGAAATGCTCGTGCCGCGCCACAACGCCGACGGAATACCGTATGCCCATGGCGTCCAGCCGCCGCGTGCGTTCGACGAAGCGTGCCAGCGTCGTCTGCCCCGGATGGTAGGTGCACCACAGGGACAGCTTGCCGACGGGTGCATCGGTCAGCCAGGCGAGCGGGCCCGACAGATTGGTCTGCAGCGCCACCTGCGACAGGTGCGGCAGTGCGGCCAGCGCCAGCATGGCCTCGCGGTAGTGCCGCCGCACCAGCGCCTCGCCCCAGGGGGTGAACAGCACGCGCAGAGTACGCGTCTGGCTTGCCGCCCAGCCGACGAAACGCGCCACCTCGGCCGCGTCACGCGCGAGCGTGGCCCGCGTGTCGCGGCGCTTGGCGAAGGGGCAGTAGTTGCAGGTGTAGTTGCAACTCTCCAAACTGCCGCGGTAGAGTAGCGTCAGCATGCGTCGCTCGCCATGCCCTCTTGCACACGCGCCGACGCCAGCCAGGGTCCGATGGTGTCGGCATAGGCCGTGCCGCGGTCGTTCAGTGCAAGCAGCGCGCTGTCGTCGTGCGCGAGTTCGAGCGCGACAAGCTCCTGCAGTTGCGGCAGGTCGTCGAGCGCGGCGTTGCCGAAACGCTGCGCATAGGCCGCCAGCGACAAGCCAGGCTCAGTCAGAAGCGACTGGATGACATAGCGGCGGCGCTGCTCCTGGCCGTCCAGCTCGAACCCATAGACCGCCTGCGCGAACTGAGTGTCGTCCTGTGCTATGAAGTTCTCGACAATGGAACGCGTGGCCGCGCGTGCTACGGCGTAGTCGCTGGACCAGTGCAGCGTGCTCGTATAGGAGCGCGCGCCTGCGCCCAATCCCACCATGCCGTCGTCCTGGCAGCAGTACACCGGGCCGTCGTCCTGTGGCGCATGCGGCGCACGGAACATGCGCATGGAAACTTGCCGGTAGCCGGCTGCACGCAGCCGGTCGCGCGCCATGGCGTACAGAGCCTGGCGCTGGTCGGCACCGCTAGCTTCGGCCTGCCGGATGGACAGCTTGCCCAGGCCCGTCTGCGCACGCACGTACAGCGGGTACAGGTAGAGCTCCTCCGGCGCGAATGCCAGTGCGCTGTCCAGCGACGCCAGCCAGCTCGCGGCCGTCTGGCCGGCGATACCGTAAATGAGGTCCAGATTCATCACCTCAAAACCGGCCCGGCGTATCTCCGTGATCGCCTCGGTGACAACGCGGCCTTGTTGCGGCCGCGCCAGCGCGCGCATCTCTGCATCGGCAAAACTCTGTATGCCCATGCTGACGCGCCGCACGCCCATCGCGCGGCACACCTGCAGACGCTCGTGCGTGACCGTCTCCGGTGATACCTCGATGCCCGACGGTGTGGCGGCCAGGTCGATGCCTAGCCAGCGCTGCGCGCCCGCGTAGAGGCGCTCGAGCTGTCCGGCCGACAGGAAGCTCGGCGTGCCGCCGCCCAGCGCCAGCCGTGCGAAGCGCCGCTCGCCGAGCACACGGTCCATCACCTGCATCTGCCGCAGCACGGCGTCTACGTAGGCGTCCACCAGCGTGTCGTCCGGCTGCGCCATCGCGAACAGGTTGCAGAAGCCGCAGCGCATCGTGCAGAAGGGCACGTGCACGTAAGCAAAAAGCGCCGAGCGGTCCTGCGTGGCCCACAGTGCGTCCAACGCGTGCGGAGTGTCCAGCACGCGGTAGGCGCTCTTGTGCGGATAGCTGTATGAGTATGCCTGGTAGGCCCCATGGCGCATGGCCTCGGCCAGTGACAGCGTCTTCAGCATGTGGAATTTCCAAGAAAAAAATGTGTGTAGGGCACGGTCCACACGACGTCGTGCCCGACACGGTGGCCATGATGGCCGTCCTCGCCATAGGCAGTGCCGTGGTCGGAACAGACGATGACGAAGGTCGGCGCGCGCGCGGCGCAAACCTCGAACAACGGCGCCAGAGCGGCGTCGACGCTGCGCAGCGCGGCGGCATGGGTGGCCAACGAGTCCTCCACGGCACCCGGCATATGGGCGCGGTTGGGCGAGTGGATGGCCGAGACGTTGATGAACAACAGCACGCGGCCGTCGATGGCGTTGAGGCGTTCCACCGCCAGCGCCACCTGCCGCCGGGTCGAATCGCGCCGGCCCACACCCAATGCGGGGTTCCAATGGCTCTCGGCGAACAGCCCTGGCAACACACGGCCCAGTGCGTTCTGCTGGTTGAAGAAGCCGACGCCGCCGATACACACCGTGTGATAACCGCGCGCGGTCAGCGCCTCGGGCAGCGAGGCCTCGTCAAACGCGAACGTGTGTCGCGCGGTGGTCTCGCTACCGCGGAAGGCACTCGCAAACAGCCGCGCATGCCGCCCGGGCAACGCTGGCGTGGGCAGATAGCCCGCGAAGAAAGCTTGGTGCGCGGCGTACGTGAAACTGCTCGGCGAGTGACGCCGCTCCCAGCCGCTGGGCGACAGGTGGCGCGCCAGCATTGGCAGTTCGCCGCGCTCGAATGCAGCCTGTGCGACGTCAAAACGCAGTGTGTCCAGCGTGATGATCAAAATATCGTGCGTGCCCACCACGCCGTTCATGTCTGGATTGGTCGTCATTGCATCAGTCCAGCGCGGTGGCATAGGTATCGCGACCCTGCCAGAGCAGGCCGGGCAGCAGGTCGCCGAAGGCATTGGCCTCCAGCACGCGCGCCGTGCCTTGCCGCACGACCAGGTCGAAGCCGATGACGGCGGCACGCGGAAACACGCGTGCCGCCTGCTCGGCGGCCGCCTCCATCACGCCGAGATCGTTCGCAGACAGCAGTTGCGCCGGATCGGCGCGTACGCTGTCCAGGTGCAGGTTGGTCAGAGTCTTCCCGCTCACACGCGCCACACGGTGCGCCGCACGCGCGCCGAAAGTGACGACGCGCAGGTCGAAGTGGCCCGTGCCGCAGCGGGGCTTGGGAAGCCAGGCCTCCACGTAGGCCCCCTGCGCGGCTACCAGGTCGATGACATGGCGCACATCGTCGAGCCCCTGATAGCTGCACACGCGCTTGACATTGAACAGCCGCAGGCCATCGGCATGCAGTTGCGCCGACGTGGTGGCCTGCTGGCGGCCTGCGGCGCGCCGGTAGGCCACCACACCGGCAGCTGACGACCCGTAGCGCGCCTTGACGAACACGCGGTCCAGACTATGGTGGTCCAGCAAGTCGACAAGATGGTCATAGCCTTGCACCGGCCCCAGCAGCGCTGCGGTGACAAGCCCCTGCTCGCGCAAGCGTTGCTGGCAATGCAGTTTGTCGGTCATCGCGATGATGTCGTCAGGCGCATTCACGACGCTGGCCTGCGGCTGCGCGGCAAGCAGTGCCGCTAGCTGCTGCATCGTCCACTGAAAACCCGCAAACCAGGCGTCGACCGCCGCCAGTTCGCCGCTCTCGGGTGCTGCGCACGGCGGCCGGCCCAGGCTCTCACAGCCACGGTGCAGCAACGCGAGGTGCACCTGCGGGTCGTCGCCTGGCGGCTCGATCTTGAACCGGCACGGTACCCGCAGCGCCTGGGCCAGGCGATCGGGCGCGGCGAGCCAGTCCCGCCATTCGACAAGCTGTACGGACACACGCGCGAGAGCGGCGGCCGCCATCAGCCCGCGCGTGCGCTTGCTGCCGGCTACGCCCAGCACCACCCAGCGATGCACGAGCTTCCCGGCCTATTCGCCAACGGCCACGTAGCGGTCGTTGTCTGCGGCTCCCTGCGCGTCGTCAAGCACGACGCCGGGGATCGCGGCGCGCAGCTTTCCCTGCAGCGATTCGGAGATGTAGTGGTGCGACAGGTCCAGCTTCTTCAACGCCGCAGTGTGCGGGCTCGCCAGCAGGGCCTGTGCGCCCTTATCGCCGAGGGTGCCCAGCGACAAATCCAGCGTGTCCAGCGACGCGACCCACGCCTCGCTGGCCAGCCAGATGGCCAGTTCGTCAGCGATCTGCGAGTCGCGCAGACCCAGCACACGCAGTGCCGGTGTGCGCAGCTTCTGCAGCACCTGACGGTACAACGCTACATCGCCCTCGAAGCCATAGTTGTCATCACCCAGCCAAAGCTCCAGCTTCTCCAGAGCCGGTAGCTCTGACTGAGCGAGCGCCTGCGCAATCTCCTGTGGCAATCCGCCACTCTCAATCACCAATTCACGCAATCCGGTATGGGAAACCGGCGACAACTCCAGGGAAGTGGACCCGCGGATGCGCAATGCCTCCAACAGCGGAAAAGCCTGCAGCAGATGGTTGTAGCCCGTGCCTTGAATGATCCAGGAGATCTCGCACTCCTCGTAGGTCATGTCACCCACAAACAGCGCCTTGAAGTTTGGCAACTGGGGCGCCAGTTCAATCAGTCGGTCCAGCGCTTCATTGGGACTGTTGTCGTGAGGTTCGCCCCAAGCGCCGATGACAAGCGCTTCTAACTGTCCCAGGTCGACCTTCGAAAGGTACTCTTGCAGCAGTTCCAGCAGGCTGCGCGAATCGTCGTAGTCGAGCGTCAGTCGATGAACTACTCCGCTTCCACCAACGGGGTCTCCACCTTGGTAGTCCTGAACTGTCTTACCGAAAAATACTTCGGTGCGTTCCGAAATCGTCACAAGTGCCCTCCCCAGGGTACATAAATGAAATAAAAAATTGCAGGCCGCTCGCCATGTAAACGAATACGCTGGGTTGACCCTTTGAGCGCCATCTATTCGCAATGGATCTAACAGCGCCAAAACTTGCCTCCTTAGGAAGCAAGCGTTAACCCGTGGATAAGCCGCGCGCCAGCACTTTGCAAATCCTTATGGGCTTGCCATTATCGCAGGTCATGGAGCGCTAAAAAAGCGTCCAGAATTTATGGCTGGCATCAGACTTTCTTTGAAAGCGCCAGTGGCCGTAGTGGGCCTGACTAGGTGCATATTACATTTAGCCCATGTATTGACGTTAAAATCCATCGCCCGCAACTTACCAAGTTGCGAACCCAGGATCTGTTGCCGGCATGAATCGCTCTGGGTTTGAGCTGACCCCCAGAAGTTGGGCAGACTTCAAGGGGTTTCATGAAGAAGTACGAAACGGAGTTCAAGCTGGAAGTGGTCCAGAGCTTCTTGGCAGGCGAAGGCGGCGCCTAGCACGTTCTACTACCAGTGCTAGGCGACCCATCGCGCCGACCAGCCAAGCGCGATGGCGGCCACGATCCGCACGGTGTACGACGAGCAAAGGGGGCGCTACGGATACCGACGAATCACGGCCGCTCTGTGCAATTCTATGGCGGAAACGGTTAACCAGGAGTGCGTGCAGCGTCTGATGTGAAAGATGGGGCTATGTGCGTTGATCCGCGCGAAGAAGCGCTCTCGGCATGTGCCGGGCATGAGCGATGAGCATGTAAAGCATGGGCCGCAAGGGCAACTGCTTTGACAACGCGGTGATTGAAAGCTTTTTCGGCACCCTGAAAGCCGAGTACTTCCATCTCGCAAGGCCCGACAGTCTTGATACGCTGGAAGCGGGTGCATGATTGCGTTCATTGCTACAACCACGAGCGCATCAAGCTCGGGCTGCAGGGGCTTAGTCCGATTGCGTACCGGCTGAGAAGCACCGCCTGATCTGCGGAATCGTGACCGTCCAACTTCTGGGGGGCAGTTCAAACCCGGGGCGATTCATATGTAGATCCAAGTTCGTGCGAGTCGGATCTACGGAGGTGCGGATAAAAATTTGGACTGGTTTTATG
This sequence comes from Acidovorax sp. NPDC077693, assembly GCF_044542805.1. Lineage (NCBI taxonomy): Bacteria > Pseudomonadati > Pseudomonadota > Betaproteobacteria > Burkholderiales > Comamonadaceae > Acidovorax > Acidovorax sp. NPDC077693. The sequence goes on from NZ_JBITVD010000031.1 coordinate 19,103, forward strand.
CCGCGAGCCAATGTTCACCCGGTATTTGATAGGGCTGAGAGAGCCAACCGAAGCCACCTCTCTATCAATATGGCCTCACTTGCTTGGTGGATTGCAAGGACTATATCAACTCTTGCGAAACAGCTCGGAACATTTGCCTGCCCCTTGCAGCCATATCAATCGGTTGGAGAGAGGCCCAAGGGAGAGGCCCAAGGGGTTGCAGGTTAACCGATCCTGTTGCAATAGTTGGGTTGGGATTGCCGTGCTTGGCCGCAAATGTAGCGGGGGGGCATGGACAGGTCCTTCGCGATATCCGCACATTCATGGCTGAAGTCGTTGGCAATGGTCAAGCACTTGATGCGCCTGCCGTTGCTCAACGAGTCGCTGACAAAGTCCAGGCTCCCTGTTTGATTGATCCGTGTCGCCGCCACCAGCGGTGTGCGCTAGCAACGGTACTTCTTGCCCTTGTTGCGCTTGCGAACGGTCAAACCCTGCTTGCGGTACAAGCGAAACACCTTCTTGTGGTTGGTGCCGGGAAAATCGCCCTGCAGCATGTCGTGCACACGTCGATACCCAAAGCGGCGCCTGTCCATCGCCACGGCTTACATGCGTTCAGCCATACGCACCGTGTGTGCATCAGGTTGTGGGGTATGCCGCCAGGCGTCTCGGGACAGCCGCACAAGACGACAAGCCCGCAGCTCAGAGAGATGGGTGTGTTCCAGCATCTGGGCGATGGCCTTGCGCTTGCCTTGCGGGGGGCTAGCGCTTTGCTCCGAAACCGACCTGAAGCGCCTCCAGGTCGAGGGGGGGGCTTCGGCCAGCAGGTTCTTGAGCCGAGCGTTCTCGACTTCAAGGCCCTTTAGGCGTCGGGCCTCGTCGGCTTCCATGCCGCCGTACTTGGCGTGCCACTTGTAGAACGTGGGTTTGCTGAACCCGCCTTGGCGGCAGACCTCCTTGACCGGCAGGCCAAACTCTGACTGCGTCAAGAACCCAATGATCTGCTGTTCAGTAAATCGACTCTTCCTCATGTCCGTCATTGTCTAGGTTGACGGACCTCACTTGCATTCAACTGGTACTGCCGTGAGGGGGCTGGTCAATAGGACATCTACTTAAAGTTTTCAAACCAATTGCGTCCAAAGATAGTTTGATGCTTGCCATAAGGCGGGGGCACTTCCCTAACGGACCTCGTTTTGAGATCATTTTGAGAGTCCGCAGGAAGAAGTATAGAAGCTCTAGCCTCCGCGTTGCCAACGCGCCACCCATCGACCAGCGCCGCTGGTGGCGCCCGTTGGCTTGCTTCCCAGCTGTTTTTGCGCATCTGCTCAAACTGCCCGTGGTGGTTGTCCTACTACTACTATTGTCATGAACATAATGTGTCCTATATCTATAGTCGCTACCACTTGGTTGCTGATGGTATCGAGCGCCCACTCTTTGATCAGCATGATTGACTCACAAGGCAACGTGATAGCCGAATGCGTTATGCGCCAGAGTGCACAGCTATTGAAGGCGCAGTACTCGATCGGCTACCTCAGCCTAGTAGTGCAAGTCGCATGCCGGCTGCCAAGGGTGCTACGAGCCAGATGGGCTTCAGCATCAAGGAAAACAAGGAAGCCTGATAGCTGGGGCTGTGCCCCCTGGCTGCTTTCTTCGATGCGCACGCTGGTTGCGCATCCCAAGAGCCGCGTCTACGGATGCGGCTCTTTTTTGCCCGCTTGACGGCGGCCATCGACCTCCCCCAGCTGAACCCGCGCCACAGATTGCACTGCGCCAGTGCGACTGTTGACCGGTGAGCGCCAAGACACACACCCATTTGCCATGACCCGCCGCGTCACCATCCAAACCCCGCTGGGCGAAGAACTGCAGTTTCGCAAACTCGACGGCACCGAGACTCTGAGCGAGCTGTACTCGCTGGACATCGACCTGGTGAGCGCGAGCAAAAGCATCGACCCCAAGGCCCTGCTGGGCAAGGCGGCATCGGTGGTGGTGGAAATCGAAGGCCTGGGCAAACGCTACCTGAGCGGCCTGGTCACGCACTTTGGCATGCAGGGGCAGGACCACCGCTGGGGGTCCTACAAGATGCGCCTTCGCCCCTGGCTGTGGGTGGCCACGCGCAAGACCGACTTCAAGATATTCCAGCACATGACCGTGCCGGACATCATCATGGAAGTGCTGGGCAAATACGGCTATCCCATCGAGAAAAAGCTCACCCGCAGCTACCGCACCTGGGACTACTGCACCCAGTACGGAGAAAGCGACTACCAATTCGTGGCGCGCCTGCTCGAGCACGAAGGCGCCTACTACTACTTCACGCACAGCGCGGGCAGCCACACCCTGGTGCTGGCCGA
>NZ_JBITVD010000032.1:0-17625 GCF_044542805.1 Acidovorax sp. NPDC077693
AGCACGGCCGAAGACACCGGCATGGACTTCGGCGAGCTCTCGCTCATGGACGAGAACGAGATGCAGGCGCAGGTCGAGCTGTCCAAGGCGCAGCACGATGGCTTCCACTTCCTGGCCCTTCTTGTAGTTGCGAACAGCGGCTTCGCCGGGTTCGTTCCACGAGAGGTCGGACAGGTGCACCAGGCCGTCGATGCCGGCAGCCAGGCCCACGAACACGCCGAAGTCGGTGATCGACTTGATAGGACCCTTGACGCGGTCGCCGCGCTTGGTGTCCTGTGCGAATTCTTGCCATGGGTTGGCCTTGCACTGCTTCATGCCCAGGCTGATGCGGCGCTTGTCTTCGTCGATTTCCAGGACCATGACTTCGACTTCGTCGCCCAGCGAAACCAGCTTGGCGGGAGCGATGTTCTTGTTGGTCCAGTCCATTTCGGAGACGTGCACCAGGCCTTCGATGCCGGGTTCGAGTTCCACGAATGCGCCGTAGTCGGCGATGTTCGTGATCTTGCCGAACAGGCGGGTGCCTTGGGGGTAGCGGCGGTTCACGCCCATCCATGGGTCGTCGCCCATTTGCTTCAGACCCAGCGAGACACGGTTCTTCTCGGTGTCGAACTTCAGGATCTTGGCGGTGATTTCCTGGCCAGCCGTCACCACTTCAGAGGGGTGACGCACGCGGCGCCATGCCATGTCGGTGATGTGCAGCAGGCCGTCGATGCCGCCCAGGTCCACGAACGCACCGTATTGGTGATGTTCTTGACCACGCCTTGAACGATGGAGCCTTCCTTGAGGGTTTCCATCAGCTTGGCGCGCTCTTCGCCCATGGAGGCTTCCACCACGGCGCGGCGGCTCAGCACCACGTTGTTGCGCTTGCGGTCGAGCTTGATGACCTTGAATTCCATGGTCTTGTTTTCGTACGGCGTCAGATCCTTGATCGGACGCGTATCGATCAGCGAACCGGGCAGGAATGCGCGGATGCCGTTGACCAGGACGGTGAGGCCGCCCTTGACCTTGCCGCTGGTCGTGCCGGTGACGAATTCGCCGGATTCCAGGGCCTTTTCCAGGCTCATCCACGAAGCGAGGCGCTTGGCGGTGTCGCGCGACAGGATGGTGTCGCCGTAGCCGTTTTCGATGGAGCCAATGGCCACCGACACGAAGTCACCCACTTGGACTTCGACTTCGCCCTTGTCGTTCTTGAACTCTTCCAGCGGCACGTAGGCTTCGGACTTGAGGCCGGCGTTGACCACGACGAAGTTGTGCTCGACGCGCACGACTTCAGCGGTGATCACTTCGCCTGGGCGCATTTCCGTACGCTGCAGGGATTCTTCAAAAAGGGCGGCAAAAGATTCGGACATGTGTTTCCTTGCCACAAACAGGATTCCGGCAGCACCATTGCTGTCGTTTTTATAGCTGCTTGCGGTGGTTTTTTGCGGTAGAACCGCGGTTAGGTTATCGATCCACACTGCCTGTGCGCTGGCGCGCGAGAAGGGCTGTGTGGGCCTGTGGCAAGGCCTTGCGGCACTGCCTGCGGGGCCGGGTTTGAACCCGTACCCTGCACGTTTCAGCCTTGCGCAGCAGCTGCGAAGGGCTGGCGCTCCTGCCACCAGGCCAACACCTGATCGACGGCTTCATCAATCGTCAAGGTGGAGTTGTCCAGGACCAGAGCATCCTGCGCGGGCTTGAGCGGTGCGACGGTGCGGGAGCTGTCCCGCAGGTCGCGCGCCTCCAAGTCTGCGCGAAGGTCTTCGATATTAGCTGAAAAACCCTTTGAAATCAACTGTTTATGGCGGCGTTCTGCGCGGCAGGCTGCGCTGGCCGTCAAATAGACCTTGAGCGGGGCTTGCGGGAAGATCACCGTGCCCATGTCGCGGCCGTCGGCCACCAGCCCCGGCAGGCGCCGAAAGCTGTGCTGCAGGGCCACCAGGGCCTCGCGCACGGCGGGCAGGGCCGACACGCGCGAGGCGTTCATGCCCGCTTCTTCGGTGCGGATGTCGGCGGTCACATCGTCGTTGCCCAGCCACACCTTGCCGCCTTCAAAGCGCACGGGCAGGGTTGCGGCCATGGCCGCGATGCGCGGCTCGTGGGTGGTGTCGATGGCCAGGCCGGCACGCAGCGCGGCCAGCGCCGTGATGCGGTACATCGCGCCCGAATCCAGAAAACGGTAGCCCAGCCGCTGGGCCACGGCCGCGGCCACCGTGCCCTTGCCGGAGGCCGTGGGCCCGTCGATGCAGATCACCGGAATGCGCTCGGTGGCGGCCTGCGACACCGAGAACAGCGTCTCGAAGTAGTCGGGGAAGGTCTTGGCCACGCATTTGGGGTCTTCGATGCGCACCGGCGCCTGGGCGGGGTTGAACGCCGCGAGCGAGAAACACATGGCCACGCGGTGGTCGTCGTAGGTGTGGACGCTGGCGGCGGTCCAGTCCTGCACCCGGGCTGGCGGCGTCACGCGGATGAAATCGGCGCCTTCGTCCACGGTGGCGCCCAGCTTGCGCAGCTCGTTGGCCATGGCGGCGATGCGGTCGGTCTCCTTCACGCGCCAGCTCGCAATGTTGGTCAGCGTGGTGGTGCCCTCGGCGTACAGCGCCATCACGGCCAGCGTCATGGCGGCGTCGGGGATGTGGTTGCAGTCGAGCGCGATGGATTTGAGCGGCCATGCTCCGCGCTCGATGTGCAGCCAGTTGGGCCCGCCCGTGACCACCGCACCCATGGCGCGGGCCGCCTCGACAAAGCGGATGTCACCCTGGATCGAGTCCAGCCCGACGCCCCTGATCTTGATGCCTTTGGGGTCTTTGGGGCCGCTACCGCTGGGTGCGATGGCGCCGAGTGCTATGAAATAGCTAGCAGATGATGCGTCGGCCTCGACGTGGATGCTGCCGGGCGACTGGTACCGGCTGCCGGCCGGGATGGTGAAGCGCTGCCAGTTCTGGTGCTCCACCACGATGCCAAAGCGCGCCAGCAACTGCAGGGTGATGGCGATGTAGGGCTTGGAGATCAGCTCGCCCACCACTTCGATGGTGATGGGCTGCGTGGCCGCCGCGAGGGGCAATGCCATGAGCAAGGCAGTAAGGAACTGGCTGGAAACATCCCCGCGCACATGGATCGGCGCCGCGAGCGCCAGCGCAGGCACTCCGTCGGCATGGGCAATGCGCAGCGGCGGGTAGCCATCGTTGCCCAGGTAGTCGATGCGGCAACCCAACTGGCGCAGCGCGTCGACCAGGTCGCCGATGGGCCGCTCGTGCATGCGCGGCACGCCGGACAGTTCGAACTCGCCCCCCAGCAGCGCCAGCGCCGCCGTCAGCGGCCGCATGGCCGTGCCCGCATTGCCCATGAAGAGCTTGGCAGGCGACTGCGGCGCGCGGCCGCCCAGCCCGGTGATGTGCACGGTGCTGCCGTTTTCGTCGACGGTGCAGCCGATCTGGCGCAGCGCATCGAGCATCACACGCGTATCGTCCGACGCCAGCAGGTCGTGCACGGCAGTGGTGCCGTTGCTCAGCGCCGCCAGCAGCAGCACCCGGTTGGAAATGCTCTTGGAGCCCGGCAGATGGACTTCGCCCGCAGCGGCTTGCAGGGGAGGCAGGTCTAGGAAAGCAGTGCTGTACATCAGTGTGATTCGTCCATCGCTCAAAAGAGCATTAACCAGCCCGGTGAGTCGAGCCAGAGCACGAGGGCCGCAGGCCAAGTCAGTGGCGGTCATCCGCCAAACCCTGTGCACCCGTCACGCCCTACGAAACCGGCGCGCCCTAGGCGAGTGCACCCATGGAACTGGCTCCGCCAGGGCACCGGGTGCGTCCCCCTTTGGGGGAAGGCGCCGCAGGCGACTCAGGGGGCTACCAGGCCGGGGGCTACTTCCGCTTCGCTCCCATGCGCCAGTGCGCCCGCGTCTCGCTGGCCAGCGTCAGCATGTCTTCCAGCGACTGGCTGTCGCTTTTTTCCATGGCCTCTTCGATGTTGTGCAGCGCCTGCCGGAACAGTTTGGACTGGGCGATGAGCTCTTCGCGGTTGGCCAGCAGGATGTCGCGCCAGACCTTGGGGTCGCTGGCCGCGATGCGGGTGAAGTCGCGAAAGCCCGGGCCGGCCAGCGACAAGAACTCGTCGCCTTCGTTCTGGCCGGTGATGCTGTTCATCATGGCGAACGCCAGCACGTGGGGCAGGTGGCTCACGGCCGCAAACGCGGCGTCGTGCGACTCGGGCGACATGCTGCTCACGCGGCAACCGAGCGCCGTCCAGATCTCGCCGGCCTTTTGCAGTTGCACGGTCAGCGTGCGTTCGGTGGGCGTCAGGATGACCTGGCGGCCGCTGTACAGGTCGGCCTCGGCGTGCTCCACGCCCGACACTTCGCGCCCTGTGATCGGATGCGCGGGCACGAACGAGCCCACCTGGTCGCGCAGTGCACGGCGCGCAGCCTGCACCACATCGGCCTTGGTGGAGCCCACGTCCATGATCAGCATCTGGGGGGTGACCAGGTGCTTGATGGCCTTGAGCGTGGCTTCGGTGGCGGCCACCGGCACGGCCAGGAGCACGACATCGGCGCCCGCCACGGCCAGCAGGGCCGACGGGGCCTCCACATCGATCACGCCCATCTGGCGCGCGCGGTCGGTGGTGGAGGGCGACTTGCTGTAGCCCACCACGCGCTTGACGAGGCCCGCCTTTTTCATGGCCAGGGCGAACGAGCCCCCCATGAGCCCGCAGCCGATCAGTCCCAATTGTTCAAACATGGCGGCGGCTCCTTACGACGACACGGGGTAGGTCCCCAGGACCTTGTAGAACGCGCACAGGCTGCGCAGTTCTTCCAGCGCCCGCGCCACGTGGGGCTGGGCCGGATGGCCGTCGAGGTCGATGTAGAAGTAGTACTCCCACTGGCCCGTGCGTGCGGGGCGCGATTCGAAGCGCGTCATGGAGACGCCATGCGTCTTGAGCGGCACCAGCAGGTCGTGCACCGCGCCGGGCTGGTTGGGCACCGACACCACGAGGCTGGTGCAGTCCTTGCCCGACGGCGGTGGCGTCTGCAGCGTGTGCGGCAGGCAGATGATGGCAAAGCGGGTGCGGTTGTAGGCGTCGTCCTGGATGGCATGCGCCACGATGTGCAGGCCGAACTGCGTGGCGGCGCGTTCGCTCGACAAGGCTGCCCAGCCGGGGTTGGTGGTGGCCAGGCGCGCGCCTTCGGCGTTGCTCGACACCGGGCGGCGCTCGGCGTGCGGCAGGTGCTTGGACAGCCACGCCTGGCACTGCGCCAGTGCCTGCGGATGGGCCAGCACCACCTCGATGCCGTCGAGCGAGCTGCTCGTGCGCAGCAGGTTGTGGCGCACCAGCAGGCTGACTTCGCCCACCACATGGGTAGGAGTGTGCAGGAACAAGTCGAGCGACCGCGTGACCACGCCTTCGGTGGAGTTCTCCACGCCCACCACGCCGTACTGCGCGCTGCCGGCGGCCGTGGCGTGGAACACCTCGTCGAAGTTGGCGCAGTACATCAGGTCGGCCGCGCCGCCGAAGAATTCAATGGCCGCCTGCTCGCAGAACGTGCCTTCGGGGCCGAGCACGGCCACGCGCTGGGGCGATTCGAGCGCCAGGCAGGCGGACATGATCTCGCGCCAGATGGCGGCCACGTGCGGCCCCTTGAGCGGTCCGGGGTTGGCCGTCTGGATCTTCTCGATGACCTGCGCCACGCGGTCGGGGCGGAAGAACGGCGTGCCTTCGCGCTTTTTGACTTCGCCCACTTGCTCGGCCACCAGAGCCCGCTGGTTGAGCAGCGTGAGCAATTGCTGGTCGATGGAGTCGATCTGCACGCGCAGGCTGGCGAGGTCGGGTGAGGCTTGCGGAGTATTCATGAATGGGGTGTCAGTGCGCTGTCGCGAGAACGGGTGTCGGTCTGGGTTCCGGTTCAGGCGTGCTTTTGTTCAAATTCTCGCATGTAGTCCACCAGCGCCTGCACGCCGGCCAGCGGCATGGCGTTGTAGACGCTGGCGCGCATGCCACCCACGGACTTGTGGCCCTTGAGCTGCAGCAGGCCGCGTTCCTTGGCCCCGGCCAGGAACGCATCGTTGCGGCTTTCGTCGCGCAGGAAGAACGGGATGTTCATGCGCGAGCGGCAGTTGGCGGCCACCTTGTTCACGTACAGCTGCGAGCCGTCGATGGCGTTGTAGAGCAGGTCGGCCTTGGCGATGTTGCGCTGCTCCATGGCGGCCACGCCGGTCAGGCCGCCTTCGGTCTGGCGCTGGAGCCACTGGAAGGTCAGCCCGGCAATGTAGATGCCCCAGGTCGGCGGCGTGTTGTACATCGACTGGTTGTCGGCCACGACACGGTAGTCGAACGCACTGGGGCAGGCGGGCAGGGCGTGGCCCAGCAGGTCCTCGCGCACCACGACCAGCGTGAGCCCGGCAGGGCCCAGGTTCTTTTGAGCGCCGCCAAAAGCGAGGCCCACACGCGACCAGTCCACGCTGCGAGATGCCACGTGCGACGAGAAATCGATCACCAGGGGCGCATCACTGCCCAGCGCTTTGAGGTCGGGCAACTGGTGGAATTCGATGCCGTTGATGGTCTCGTTGCTGCAGATGTGCACGTAGCTCGCGCCGCGGCTCAGCGTCCAGGTGGCAGGGTCGGGCAGTGTGGTGAAGCCCGTGTCCTCGGCCGAGCCGACGATGTTCACTTCGGCGGCGTACTTGCGCGCTTCCTTCTGCGACTTCTGGCTCCAGCTGCCGGTCAGCACGAAGTCGACCACCCCGGCCCGCGACAGGTTCAGCGGAACGATAGCGTTTTCGGCCAGGCCACCGCCCTGCATGAACAGGATCTTGAAGTTCGCTGGCACGGCCAGCAGTTCGCGCAGGTCGGCTTCTGCCTTTTCGTAGATGGACAAAAACTCTTTGCCGCGGTGGCTCATCTCCATCACGCCCATGCCGCTGCCATGCCAGTTCAGCATTTCGGCAGCGGCTTGCTCCAGCACTTCGGCAGGGATGGCGGCCGGGCCGGCCGAGAAGTTGTAAGGGCGGGTCATGGTCTGGCAGTCAGTCAAGTCAAAATTGCTGCCAGCGCTTGTTGGTAAAGCGCTGGCAGCTATATTTTTAGTAGCATTCGGGTGCCATGCTCATCATGGCACCCGGCAAGGACGGGGCGTCGGGGTCAGGCGTCTGACGCCGGCGGCGTGTCGGCATCCGGGGAGCCGGCACCGTCGGCACTGGCGTCGCCCTCTGCATCGACATCGGCCACGTTGGCGTCGTTTTCCACGATGCGCTGCAGGCCGCTGAGCTTGGAGCCTTCATCCAGCGCAATCAAGGTCACGCCCTGGGTCGCACGGCCCAGTTCGCGGATCTCGGACACGCGGGTGCGCACCAGCACACCCTTGTCGGTGATCAGCATGATCTCGTCGTCCGCATGCACCAACGTGGCGGCCACGACCTTGCCATTGCGCTCGCTTTGCTGGATGGCGATCATGCCCTTGGTGCCACGGCCATGGCGCGTGTATTCGACGATGCTGGTGCGCTTGCCGTAGCCGTTTTCGGTGGCGGTCAGCACGCTTTGCGTCTCGTCTTCGGCCACCAGCATGGCGATCACGCTCTGGCCGTCTTCGAGTGTCATGCCGCGCACGCCACGGGCCTGGCGGCCCAGGGGGCGCACGTCGTTCTCGTCGAAGCGCACGGCCTTGCCGCCGTCGCTGAACAGCATCACGTCGTGCTTGCCATCGGTCAGCGCGGCGCCGATCAGGTAGTCGCCGTCGTCCAGGTTCACGGCGATGATGCCGCCCTTGCGCGGGTTGCTGAATTCATCGAGCGCCGTCTTCTTCACGGTGCCCATGCTCGTGCCCATGAACACGTAGCGATCGGCCGGGAAGGTGCGCATGTCGCCGGTCAGCGGCAGCACCACGTTGATCTTCTCGCCGTCCTGCAGCGGGAACATGTTGACGATGGGGCGGCCCCGCGAGCCGCGCGAGCCGGCGGGCACTTCCCAGACCTTGAGCCAGTACAGGCGGCCACGGTTGGAGAAGCACAGGATGTAGTCGTGCGTGTTGGCGATGAAGAGCTGGTCGATCCAGTCGTCTTCCTTGGTCGCCGTAGCCTGCTTGCCACGCCCGCCGCGCTTTTGGGCGCGGTATTCGGACAGGGGCTGGCTCTTGATGTAGCCGGTGTGGGACAGCGTCACCACCATGTCGGTCGGCGTGATCAGGTCTTCGGTGGAGAGGTCCTGTGCGCTGTACTCGACGATGCTGCGGCGCGCGCCCAGCTTGTGCTGGCCGAATTCCGTCTTGATGGAGGTGAGCTCTTCGCCAATGATGGTGGAGACGCGTTCGGGCTTGGCCAGGATGTCCAGCAGGTCTTCGATGACCGCCATGACTTCCTTGTACTCGGCCACGATCTTGTCCTGCTCGAGCCCCGTGAGGCGCTGCAGGCGCATCTGCAGGATTTCCTGGGCCTGCGTTTCCGACAGGCGGTACAGGCCGTCCTGGCCCATGCCGAACTCCTTTTCCAGGCCGTCGGGACGGTAGTCATCGGCATTGATCACGCCGCCGTCTTCGCGGGTGCGGGTGAGCATCTCGCGCACCAGCTTGCTGTCCCACGAGCGCGCCATCAGTTCGGACTTGGCCACCGGTGGGGTGGGTGCGTTGCGGATGATGGCGATGAAGTCGTCGATGTTGGCCAGGGCCACGGCCAGGCCTTCGAGCACATGTCCACGGTCGCGCGCCTTGCGCAGCTCGAACACCGTGCGGCGCGTCACCACTTCGCGGCGGTGCTGCAGGAAGACGACGATCAGGTCCTTGAGGTTGCACAGGCGGGGCTGGCCGTCGATCAGCGCCACCATGTTCATGCCGAAGGTGTCCTGCAGCTGCGTCTGCTTGTACAGGTTGTTGAGCACCACCTCGGGCACTTCGCCACGCTTGAGCTCGATCACCAGGCGCATGCCCGACTTGTCGGACTCGTCCTGGATGTGGCTGATGCCGTCGATCTTCTTTTCGTGCACCAGCTCGGCCATGCGCTCCTGCAGCGTCTTCTTGTTGACCTGGTAGGGCAGCTCGTCCACGATGATCGCCTGGCGCTGGCCGCGGTCGATGTCCTCGAAATGGCACTTGGCGCGCATGATCACGCGGCCGCGGCCCGTGCGGTAGCCGTCCTTCACGCCGTTGATGCCGTAGATGATGCCGGCCGTGGGGAAGTCGGGCGCCGGAATGATCTCCATCAACTCGTCGATGGAGGCCTCGGGGTGGCGCAGCATGTGCAGGCATGCATCCACCACCTCGTTGAGGTTGTGCGGTGGGATATTGGTGGCCATGCCCACCGCAATGCCGGCCGAGCCGTTGACCAGCAGATTGGGCAGTTTGCTGGGCAATACCAGCGGTTCTTTTTCGCTGCCGTCGTAATTGGGCCCGAAATCGACGGTTTCCTTGTCGATATCTCCGAGCATTTCGTGCGCAATCTTTGCCAGGCGGATTTCGGTATACCGCATCGCAGCAGCGTTATCGCCGTCCACCGAGCCGAAATTGCCCTGGCCATCCACCAGCATGTGGCGCAGCGAAAAATCCTGCGCCATCCGGACGATCGTGTCGTACACCGCCGAGTCGCCATGCGGGTGGTACTTGCCGATCACGTCCCCCACGATACGGGCGGACTTCTTGTAAGGCCGGTTCCAGTCGTTATTGAGTTCATGCATCGCGAACAGCACACGGCGGTGCACTGGCTTCAAGCCATCGCGAGCGTCGGGCAGGGCCCGACCCACGATCACGCTCATCGCGTAATCGAGATAACTGCGCCGCATCTCCTCTTCAAGGCTGATGGGCAGGGTTTCTTTGGCAAACTGGGTCATTGGGGGCGGCGGCGGTGGCAAAGGAGAATCATTTTAGAGGTAAGAGCGTGTAGCGCCTCAGCAACATATCGTGGCAATTCCGGTTTTGTCCTACGGAGCCTACACGGGTGCCACCGCTTTTGCCCTGTTACGTATGGCACAATCGTTTGAACGCTTCGGGTGGTGGTCACCCCAGGCGTCCTGATTCGCAGCGCGGCTGCGGCTTTTTCCCCAAGAGGAGAACCATGAAGAAACTGAACAAAGTGGCGATGTTGTTTGCCTCTGCAGCGCTCGCTACCGCCGCTGGCGCACAAACCGTTGACAACTGGCGTGATGCTTCTGGCCAACTGGTCTGGAAGAACGGTACCAACGAATATTGCTGGCGCAATGCTAACTGGACGCCTGCTACGGCAGCTCCTGGCTGCGACGGCGCAATCGTTGCTCCCGCTCCTGCCGCATCTGCACCTACGCCTGGCGCAGCGCCAACACCTCCTGTTGCTCCAACGCCACCAGCCCCTCCACCACCAGCTGTCGCCACCAAGGTGACGTACGCTGCTGACGCATTCTTCGACTTCGACAAGTCGGTGCTGAAGCCCGAAGGCAAGGCCAAGCTGGACGACCTGGTTTCCAAGGTCAAGGGCATCAACCTGGAAGTGATCATCGCCGTGGGTCACACCGACTCCGTGGGCTCTGATGCTTACAACCAGAAGCTGTCGGTTCGCCGTTCCGAAGCCGTGAAGGCTTATCTGGTGTCCAAGGGCATCGAAAAGAACCGCGTTTACACCGAAGGCAAGGGCGAAAAGCAACCTGTCGCCGACAACAAGACTGCCGAAGGCCGTGCGAAGAACCGTCGCGTGGAAATCGAAGTGGTTGGCACGCGCGCCGCTCAGTAATCCCCGGATTGCTGTTATGCACAAAAAAGCCCCGGCAACGGGGCTTTTTTGCGTTTGGGGCTTTTAGATCCTTCATCTCTATCGTGGAAAATGACAGCCATGAGTGAAACCGTCAACGCAGATCCCGCCGAACTGGCCAAATTCTCCGAACTTGCCCACCGCTGGTGGGACCCCGACAGCGAGTTTCGGCCTTTGCACCAGATCAATCCTTTGCGGCTTGAATGGATCAACGGCTTGTGCCAGCTTTCGGGCCAGCGCGTGCTGGATGTGGGATGCGGCGGCGGCATTTTGGCCGACTCCATGGCGCGCAAAGGTGCTCAGGTGCTGGGGATCGACCTGGCAACCAAGGCGCTGCGCGTGGCACAGTTGCATGCCCTGGAGGCCCAAACATCCCAGATAGAGTACCGGGAAATCAGTGTGGAAAGCCTGGCTGCAGAGCAACCTGGCAGCTTTGACGTGGTCACCTGCATGGAAATGCTGGAACACGTTCCAGATCCTGTCTCGGTCGTCAAGGCCTGCTCAGCGCTCGTCAAGCCGGGCGGCTGGGTGTTTTTCTCTACCATCAACCGCAACGCCAAGGCATTCATGCTGGCGATTGTGGGCGCCGAATATGTGCTGAATATGCTGCCGCGGGGCACGCACGAATACGCCAAGATGATCAAACCCAGCGAACTGGCGATCAGCTGCCGGGGGGCTGGCCTGGATATTCAGGCCACGCGGGGCCTGGAATACAACCCGTTGACCCGGCGTTATTGGCTCAGTGCCGACACCAGCGTGAACTATCTTTTCGCGACCCGCCGCAGCGCCTGACACGATTGACCATGTTTCACAATATTCGCGCCGTTCTGTTCGACCTGGACGGAACACTGATCGATAGCGCCCCGGATCTGGGCGCTGCAGCCGACAAGATGCGCACGGACCGGGGCTTGTCCTCCTTGCCGTTGGAGCGTTACCGCCCCATGGCCGGGGCAGGTGCGCGTGGCATGCTCGGGGAAGCCTTCGGAATGACGCCCGATCACCCTGACTTTCCCGTCATGCGGGAGGAGTTCTTCGTGAACTATGAGTCGCGCATGACCGAACTCACCAGCATTTTCGATGGGGTGCCCCAGTTGGTGGTGCAACTGCTCGAGCGCAACCTCGCGTGGGGCGTCGTCACCAACAAGGCCGCCCGATTCACCGAGCCGTTGACGCGCGCCATGCCACTGTTTGCCAGCGCCGGGGCGGTGGTCAGTGGAGATACGACACCGCACGCCAAGCCCCACCCCGCGCCCTTGCTCGAAGCGGCGGCCCGCTTGAAAATCGCGCCCGAGTTCTGCATTTATGTGGGTGACGACGAACGAGACATCGTCGCTGGGCTGGCAGCCGGCATGGGAACCGTCGCGGCGACCTATGGCTATCTTGGCTCCAAGAGCGATCCGCTCCAGTGGGGCGCCCACGCGGCAATTAAATCTCCCACCGAGCTCTTGCAATTGCTCGAAGGCGCCTAAAATAGAGGTTCTGGGGCTGTCCTGGTTTCGACGTGGGTTCGGAGTCGGTGTGGTGCATGTCGAGCTTGAGTCACGCTCGTAAATCTCGATTTAACAAACTAACTGCAAACGACGAACGTTTCGCACTCGCTGCTTAATTGCCAGTGAGCCTTGCAACAGTTGGCCGATGGGCTGGGCAAGGGGGTTCTGAGCAATCAGTGCCTCCCGGCTGCAAGGATAATTACATGGGCTGGCTTTGATCCGGGTACCTTGGGTTGAAGCGAGAAAATAGGGTGCTGGCCGACGTTGTAGCGTGCGACTGCGCGATAACGTTAGCGAGACTTAAATCAGACCGCTAAACATGTAGATCTGCCCGATGAAGGCTTGCGGACGCGGGTTCAATTCCCGCCAGCTCCACCATTACGACGTCCAAGGGCGTTCACCAACATCCGGTGAACGCCCTTTTTCTTTGGTAAATCAATGGGTTATGGTGTGGGGGCGTCCGGAGCGGTCTCCTGGCAGCCAGGCTGAGGCGGGGGAACAGACGGGGGAACAAAATCCGAAAAAGGTAGACTGGCGGCGTTTGTTCCCCCGTTTCAGAGGGGAAATCCTAGCTAAACCTCTGGAGGTGTTCCCCCATGTTGACCGACGCACAGTGCCGTAACGCCGTCTGTTCCCCCACATCGAAGCGGGAGCGTTTGTCGGACTCGGGAGGTCTGTATCTGGAGGTTGCTCCCGGAGGATCGAGGCGCTGGTTCTGGAAGTATCGGCATGAGGGCAAGGAAGGGCGTATGGCTCTGGGCAGCTATCCCTCGGTCAGCCTGACGGCAGCTCGCAAGGCTCGTGATACCGCCAGGCTGCAGAAATCGACAGGAATAAATCCTGTGCATGCCAGAAAGGTGGAAAGGCTGAAGGCTTCTGCCAGTGCCGGGGATACCTTCAAAGCTGTCGCTCTGGAGTGGTACGACAAACAGAAGCCTCTATGGAGTGATTCTCATGCTGAGCGCTCGCTGCGCCAGTTCGAACGTGATCTCTTTCCGTGGCTAGGGGGGCGTCGTCTGGCTGAGATTGAGCCGGTGGAACTGCTGGCAACCCTGCGCAAGGTGGAAGAGCGCGGGGCTGTAGAGACTGCTGATCGTGGATTGATGCTGGCTCGCCAGGTCTGGCGTTATGGCGTCGCGACAGGCAGGGTGGGGCGGGACATCACGGGAGACCTCAAAGGCGCGTTGTCTCCGTATCGCGGCAAGCACTTTGCCGCTATCACCGAACCGGTCAAGCTGAGTGAGCTACTGCGCGCTATCCAGGCATACAAGGGCGGGCCTATCGTGCGGGCGGCACTACAGTTGGCGCCTTTGTTGTTTCAGCGTCCCGGCGAATTGCGTGGTGCAACTTGGGCTGAAGTGGACTTGGATGCCGCGCTCTGGACGATTCCGGCTGCGCGGATGAAGCGGGGCAAGGACGGGAAGGAAAACGGGGATCCACATCTGGTCCCTCTTTCAACCCAGGCTGTGAAAGTGTTGCGGGAGCTGTATCCGTTGACGGGCCACAGCGCCTTGGTGTTTCCCGGTGAGCGCAACCACAGTCGGCCTATTTCAGAGAACTCAGTGCGAACCGCGCTCATCACCATGGGCTATACGCCGGAGATCCAAACATGGCATGGCTTTCGCGCCACGGCGCGAACAATGCTGGCGGAGCGATTGGATGTCGACCCGCTGGTGATTGAGGCGCAGCTGGCTCACGCCGTGAAGGACGCCAATGGGCGCGCTTACAACAGGACCCAGTATCTGGCTCATCGAACGAAGATGATGCAGCGGTGGGCAGACTATCTGGACAGGCTGAGGGAAGGCAAAGCAGCAGGCAAGACGACTTCCAAAACTCTTGGCAATGCAAATACCTGATCTGCCGTTTCGCTGGGCTTGGTCACTGCGGTGGTTTGCCATGAATCGATGGCAGTTTCTCGCCAACTGATGTTGGGACCCCGTCGGCAAAGAGTGTGAGCTTGGTGGTGTGAACGGCCGTTCTGCAGCGATTACCGCCGGTGGTGTGCGCTCCGTCAATTCACGGTGACGGCCGCAGTGCAGTCGTTGAAAGCCCTCGACACATATCGAGCGCGATGACCGGTCGCCGGCAATGGCATGCAGAGGAGACGGTGACAGTGGTCATGACGGGCTCAGAGAGTTGTTGTAGAGACATCTTGAGCGTGAGCCCATGTCTCTGCACGCTGGCAACAAGGGGAGGTCAACGCGGCATGCATGCCGGTCAGGTATTGGAAATCGGTGGCCAATCAACTTGCATCAGCGCGGTCCATCCCGTACGCTGCCCCGACGTCCACACGCAACGCCCGAGCCCATGCGGGCCGCCGGACCGGCCTTCCGGACGTGCAAAGGAGTCCAACCATGCCAAGCCGATCGAACGGCCTCGCGGCCGAAATGAAAGCCGTGCGAACGTTGGCGCTCGTGGGCGCCGCGGCCGCCGGCAAGACCTCGCTGGCCGAGGCCTTGCTGTACAAGGCGGGCGCCATCGGCGCTTGCGGCAGCATCGAGCGCGGCAGCACCGTCAGCGACCACGACCCGCTCGAGCGCCGCATGCAGCACTCGCTCAACGCATCGGTGATGCACCTCACGCATGGCGGCACGCGCATCCACTTCATCGACACGCCCGGCAGCCCCGACTTCCTCGGACAGAGCCTGTCGGCGCTGGAGGCGGTCGAAACAGTGGCGGTGGTCATCAATGCCGCCACCGGCATCGAGCCGATGGCGGTGCGCATGATGGAATACGCAGCCTCGCGCCGCCTCGCCCGCATGATCATCGTCAACAAGATCGACGCGCAGGGCGTCTCGCTGGCGGGCCTGCTGGCCGACATCCAGGCGACCTTCGGCCGCGAATGCCTGCCGTTGAACCTGCCCGACGGGGTAGGCAGGCAGGTCGTGGACTGCTTCTTCAACCGTTTCGGGCAGTCTGACTTCGGCCCCGTCGAAGCGGCGCACCGCGCGCTGGTGGAACAGGTGGTCGAGGTCGACGCGGCCTTCGTCGATCGCTACCTCGAGGAGGGCGACGTGGATCCGGCCGAGCTGCACGCGCCGCTCGAGCAGGCGCTGCGCGAAGGCCACCTGATCCCGGTGTGTTTCGCCTCGTCGCGCAGCGGCGCCGGCGTGGCCGAGTTGCTGGACGTGATCGTCAAGCTCCTGCCCGATCCGACCGAAGCCAACCCGCCCAGCTTCATCGTTGGCGAGGGTGCAGAGGCCATGCCCATGAAGGCCAAGCCTGACCCGACGCTGCACGTGCTGGCGCATGTGTTCAAAGTCACGATCGACCCCTTTGTCGGCAAGATGGGTATCTTCCGCGTGCACCAGGGCACGGTCACGCGCGACAGCCAGCTCTACATCGGCGACGGCCGCAAGCCCTTCAAGGTGGGGCACCTGTTCATGCTCCAGGGCAAGGACCATGTCGAGGTGTCGCACGCGGCCCCGGGCGACATCGTGGCGGTGGCCAAGGTCGAGGAGATCCATTTCGATGCCGTGTTGCACGATGCGGCGCAAGACAGCCATGTGCATCTTGCACCGCTGCCGTTCCCGGTGCCGGTGTACGGCCTGGCCGTGGAGCCCAAGCGGCATGGCGACGAGCAGCGCGCCTGGGAGATCCTCGGCAAGCTCGCGGCCGAGGACCCGTGCCTGCGCATCGAGCATGTGGCCGCGACCAACGAGACGGTGCTCTACGGGCTGGGCGAGCTGCACCTGCGCATCGTGCTCGAACGCCTGCGCGAGGTTTACCGCTTCGAGGTCCAGACGCGGCCACCGCGCATCGCCTACCGCGAGACCGTGACCGCGCCGGCCGAGGGCCACTACCGCCACAAGAAGCAGAGCGGCGGTGCCGGCCAGTTCGCCGAAGTCTTCCTGCGCATCGAGCCGCTCGCGCGCGGCGCGGGCTTCGAGTTCGCCGACGAAGTCAGGGGCGGCGCGATCCCGGGCCAGTTCATCCCTGCGGTCGAGAAAGGCGTGCGCGAGGTTTTGGCGTACGGCGCGATCGCCGGCTACCCAGTGGTCGATGTGCGCGTCGTGGTGTACGACGGCAAGCACCACAGCGTGGACAGCAAGGACATCGCCTTCGCGACCGCCGGCCGCAAGGCCTTCATGGCGGCGATTCGCGAGGCCCGGCCGGCTGTGCTCGAGCCGATTGTCCAGATCGAGATCGCCGTGCCCGAGCATTCCGTGGGCGACGTCACGAGCGACCTGTCGTTGCGGCGCGGCCTGGTCACCGGCACATCGGGCCTGGGGGCCGGCACCGTGGCCATCGGCGGTCAGGTGCCAGAGGCCGAGCTGGCCGACTACCAGTCGCGGCTCAATGCGATGACCAGCGGCCAGGGGCGCTACACCGTCGCGTTGTCGCACTACACGCCGTGCCGCCGGCCGTCCAACAGACGCTGATGGGGCAGTACCGGGTGCGTGAAGACGACTAGGAAAAGCGTAGCGCCAATGCTCAGCTTGCACGCGCGCTGCCGAGCAATCGACTTGGGCGCACCGTGAGATCAAAATGCTCCCTCGCCCGGCGATTGCAATCACCCTGATTCTTGTGGCAAATGTCCGATATGCAGCGATTGCGGCCGTCGATGGCCGCACCGTGACCTCACGGTCTGCGTCCAGTAGCGGTCATCGGAGAGCCGGCGATCCTCGCAGGCCCTTCGGCCGGGTTTAGATGTACAGCCGGCGTCGGGAGCATGCCGCCGTGAGACTTCATCTTGAACGTCCGCTATCTCCAATTGCGAACTGGTGCTCAGGGCTCGGCTATTGGGGCAGGTGAGGCCCGCACAAATCCTCCACCAGCTCGCGTGCAAGGGAAATACACGACGTTTGCTCCACTTGGATGCGAACTAGGACTCTCGCGCTTGCAGGTGTGGTTAGGTTGGCCGCATGCACTTGCACTTCGACAGCTCCAGCGAGCGTTCCAGGCTCCGACCGACCCATGACATGGAAGTGCAACTGGTGCTCGTCCTGAGCATGCCGCCACTGGTCGCACGTGAGCTCGAAGCTCGTCGCAGGGTAGTTTGAGCGTCCATCGCGCCAGTAAAGCGCGTTCGGGTCGCTCTCAGTCCTCGCGTTATGTAGCCAATCTAAGTTCTTGTAGGGCCTGTCCAGGCCGTAACGATTCATCCCAAGTGGGTCGAAGATGTGCCGCATCGCCTTCCAACGCCCCTTCGGCGGTTCCGGTGGCTGGGGCAAGCGAGGAGGCCTCCCGTCTTCAGCGCTCTCCTCCCCCTCGTCATCGTCTTCCGTCTTGGCAAAGAGCGCGATGTCTCCCTTGGCTTCGAATCGCACCAGCGAATCATCAGCTGGACGAGTACCTGTGTTCTTGATGGCCACAATCAGCTCGGGCCAAGCAACGGAGTTATTGAGCTTCTCGTGCAACAAGCTTAGATGTCGCATCCCGGACGATCATATGGCCGCTTGTGAAACAGATCCGGGTGCTCCTGGTACCACTCTTTCATAGCCTGCATCGGCGTCTTGCTCTTG
>NZ_JBITVD010000033.1:0-6820 GCF_044542805.1 Acidovorax sp. NPDC077693
TCCGCGTCGCCGAGACAGCCCTCCCCCGCGACGCCCGCGCCTTCGGGCCGTTGGCGATCTCGGTCTGCATGTCGGCCAGCTTCTTCTGGATGAGCTGGTTCGCAGCCAGGGGGCGGCCAAACTGCTTGCGGTCCAGCGTGTACTGGCGGGCGGTGTGCCAGCAGAACTCGGCCGCACCCAGGGCGCCCCAGGCGATGCCGTAGCGCGCGCTGTTCAGGCAGGTGAAGGGGCCCTTCAGACCCTGCACTTCAGGAAACGCGTTTTCTTCAGGCACGAACACGTCGTCCATCACGATCTCCCCCGTGATCGATGCACGCAGGCCCACCTTGCCATGGATGGCAGGAGCCGTCAGCCCCTTCATGCCCTTGTCCAGCACAAAGCCGCGGATGGGGCCCACCGCGCCGCCTTCGGATACTTCCTTGGCCCAGACGACGAACACATCCGCCACGGGGCTGTTGGTGATCCACATCTTGCTGCCCTTGAGCTTGTAGCCGCCATCGACCTTGTAGGCGCGCGTGGCCATGCTGCCGGGGTCGGAGCCGTGGTCGGGCTCGGTCAGGCCGAAGCAGCCGATCCACTCGCCGGTGGCGAGCTTGGGCAGGTACTTCTGCTTTTGCGCTTCGGTGCCGAACTCATGGATGGGCACCATCACCAGCGACGACTGCACGCTGGCCATGGAGCGGTAGCCCGAATCCACACGCTCCACCTCGCGGGCAATCAGGCCGTAGGCCACGTACGACAGGCCGGGGCCGCCGTACTGTTCGGGGATCGTGGGGCCCAGGAGGCCCACTTCGCCCATCTCGCGAAAGATGCTCACGTCCATCTTCTCGTGGCGGAAGGCGTCCAGCACGCGGGGTGCCAGCTTGTCCTGGCAGTAGGCGGCAGCGGCGTCGCGGATGGCGCGCTCGTCGTCGGTCAACTGCTGGCTCAGGAGGAAAGGGTCATCCCATTGAAAAGAGGCGTGGGCCATGTGCGTGTCTCCAGGTGCAAAAAAAGGGTGGCAACAAAGGTGTTCTGGGGCGCATCGTAGGCCTCACCCCACCATCCCGCAAGCGAGTTCTTTTCATCCAGATATGCATGAATGGAATGTATGGAATACTTTGTGCCAGATACCGCCTGCCAAGTCGGCAGCGTACAAGTTCATCTTCATCATGCGCCGCAATATTCCATCGACCCAGGCCCTGGCCTGTTTTGAAGTCGCCGCCCGCCACGAGAGCTACACCCGCGCCGCGCAAGAGCTGGCGCTGACCCAAAGCGCCGTCTCGCGCCAGATCCAGGCACTGGAAGAATTTCTGGGCGTGCAGCTGTTTCGCCGCACCCGCCACGGCGTGGTGCTGACGCCCGCCGGCGCGCACTATGGCCGCCAGGTGGCGCGCTGGCTGCAGGGGCTGGAGCGCGACACGCTCGACGTGATGGCCCACCAGGGCGAGGGCGGCACGCTGTCGCTGGCGGCCGTGCCCACGTTCGCCACGCGCTGGCTCATACCGCGCCTGCCGCAGTTGGCGCAAGTGCACCCCGACATCGTGGTGCACATCGACACGCAGACGCGGCCATTTCTGTTTGCCGACACCACGTTCGATGCCGCGCTGTACGCCGGCACGCCGGAGCAGGTGGCCAACTGGCCCGGCGTGCAGGCCCAGTTGCTGATGCACGAAGACGTCGTGCCCGTGTGCAGCCCCCGCCTGCTCGAATCCGCCGCGCCACGTGGCCGGGGCCGCGCCCACCAGCCGGTGGCGGCCGAAGCGCTGGCCGAGTTGCCCCTGCTGCAGCAAAGCACGCGCCCGTATGGCTGGCGGCAGTGGTTCGATGCGATGGCGGTGGAGGCGCCGCACGCGCTCGACGGCCCGCGCTACGAGCTGTTCTCCATGCTGGCCGTGGCGGCCACGCACGGCATGGGCGTGGCGCTGATCCCGCCGCTGCTGATCGAGGCCGAACTGGCCAGCGGCGAACTGGTGGTGGCCTGCGCGCGGCCCCTGCGCGGCGAGCGCGGCTACTACCTCATCAGCCCCGCGCAGCCCGCGCAGTCCCCGGTGTTGACCGCGTTCTCATGCTGGTTGCAGGACATGGCCGCGTTGGGGGGCAGTCCAATGCCGGGACCCGGCTAATGCGCTTGCATGCGCCTTCTGGCTGAACTAATCTGGCGCTGCAAGGATCAGTCAACACATAAATCACAACCTGAAAGCGCCCTCCATGACGACCTACCATGCACCGCATTTCGATCCCACCGTCGACGAGATCGAAACCCTGAAGCAACTCGAAATGGGCCAGACCATCACCATGCCCCACGCGCTCAAGGACCACGTGTCCGCGCGCCTGCTGGAGTGGGGCTTCATCGCCAAGGGCACCTCCGGAGACCTGACCATCACCCCCAGCGGCCGCCAGCTCATACGCCGGCAAGACAACTGACCCGTGGCACACCACACCGCTGTTGCAGCGCCTCGTTTGAAGCGCACGCCCCTGTCGGGCAGGGCCCGCGCCCTGCGCGCGGTGGTGCTGGGCGCCGCCATGGCGCTGCTGCTCCAGGGCTGCAGCACCGTCAAGCTGGCCTACAACCAGGCGCCGCAGCTCATGGCGTGGCAGATCAACCGCTACCTGGGGCTGTCGGACGTGCAGAGCGAACGCGTGCGCGATGAGCTCGATGACCTGCACCAGTGGCACCGCGACACCATGCTGCCCCAGCATGCCCAGGTGCTGCAGAAGGTCCAGCGCCAGCTGGCGGACGACGTGACCGCGCAGCAGGCCTGCAGCACCTACGCCGATATCCGCACCCAGCTCGACCAGGTGGTCAGCCAGGCCGAGCCCAAGATGCTGTGGCTGGCATCGCAGCTGACGGACAGCCAGATCCGCCAGCTGGAGCGCAAGCAGGCCGACAGCAATGCCGACTGGCGCAAGGAATGGCTCGACCCCACGCCCGAGAAACTGCGTGAACACCGCTTCAAGGAACTGCTCTCGCGGGCCGAGGGCTTCTATGGCCGGCTGGACGAGCCGCAAAAGGCCGCGCTGCGCGCCTTCATCGCCCAGTCCTCCTTCGACCCCCAGCGCACCTACAACGAACGCCTGCGCCGCCAAAAGGACCTGGTGCAGGTGCTGCAGACCGTGGCCCGCGACCGGCAGAACACCGCCCAGACGAAAACTCTGGTGCGCGAGTACCTGGCCCGGTTCGACCAATCCCCCGACCCGGCCTACCGCAGCTACGCACAGATGCTGGTGACCGAAGGCTGCGCCGGCTTTGCACAGGTGCACAACGCCACCACGCCGGCCCAGCGCGTGAAGGCGGTGGCATCGGCCAAGTCGTACGAGCAGGATTTCATGACGCTGGCTGCGCAGTGACGGGGTAAAGCCGTGCAGGTCGTGGGGGCCGCGGTGGCGAACCAGCAGGCCTGACTGGATGCGGGGTGGTTGGCTACAGCTTGCGGCGACGAGGTTTGACCGGCAGGGGCTGGTAGGTACTGTGGCTGTTGAGCGCTGCTGCCCGCTGCTGTGCAGTCAAGCCGTAGCTACAGGCATTGACGCGCGAAGCCAGACCACATGCTGATCGGTGGCCCCACGGCGTATTGCGGCCTGCCACGGCGTGCAACTGCGTGCCGCTGGTCGCCTTGCATCCCGTGGCAATCCCCCATGGCGTCTTTTGCGCATTTGGGTAGATCATGGGGTCCTTGCTTGGCACTTGCAGGAGACCCCGATGGACAACGCTGTCTATGTAAAGCTCAAGGGCATCGTGATTCAGGACTTGCTGAAAGACCCGCACCGCGCCCAATTCCACGAGCGCGAACTCAAGACCGAGGATCTGACGCCGGAGTACCGGCGGGCGGTGGAGGAGGCGCTGGCCGAGCTTCGTGCGGCGCAGCGGTCACGCGGTGCTGCTGCCGCTGCGGCACAAACGCAGCGCAAGTGAGCAGGCCTTATCCCGGCATCTGCTTTTCAAAAACCAAAGTTCAGTCAGCGCGCGCCAGCCTCAGAGTTCGTGCTTGGCTTTGAGAAACAGTCGCCCGAGGAGCGAACCCACGACACCTGCCACCACTGCGGATAGGTAAATCTGCCGGTCCGAAAGCCAGTGCTCCGTGACGATAAATTTCAAAAAGCACGGCGGTCAGCGCAAAGCCGAAGAATGCGCCGATGCCCGAGTAGAGACGGCGCAGGTGAAGCACCACGGCCCCGTCTCGTTCGACGCGTTTGCGTGTACCCAAGTGACCGAGAACAGCGATGTTTCCCGTATCTGCTACGACAAGGCAGACGGGTACATGATCATCTGCTTAAAGAGCACCTACCACCACTATTTCAGCGCCGATGCAGGCACCGTGCAGGCGCTACAAAGCGACAGTTCTTCGAGTCGCGCATTAATGGCACGGGCAGCGACGGGCCCCTCAATTGCCGGACCCATCCCACCCCATCCCGAACAAGTACACGCGTTAGACGCTGAGCGTCTTTGCTAGTGCCCTGACCTACCAGCAGAGCAGCTCGGTCAAGCGCACATCGTCAAGGCGGATGAAGTGGTTAGCAAAACTGGCTCTTGATGGGGGTTTGGTGGTCTTCGCCTTTTTCGAGTGTGAAGAGGGCGGCGCTGAACTCGCTCACGTAGCGCAAAGGGTCGGCCGTATCCAGGTCGCCACCTCATGAGCCGGAGGCTGATACGCAGAGATGCGGTGCGCGAGTTGTGCCGGTGCGACCTTAAAAATTTGCTCTTCTGCTCCAAAATTGAGTTAACAGGCCAATGGGAATTGCTCCTACAGTGAGAGCAAATTTTTTATACTTTAATAGGCATTCTTGGGTGTTAATTCTGATGGCATCAAAGAAATTCAAGTCCGCCAATATATTCAAAGTAGAAATGAAAAAACCTTTATTTATCGGCATTGCTCTCGTCGCTATGAACCTTTCTGCTTCGGCGTGGGCTCAGACCGCAGGCCAATTCATGAATAATCCAGCGTTTACTGGGCAAAGGCCGGCGCAGTGCATCTCAACACTTGAAATGCAGCAATGCGCTGCACATGATTTGCGTGATGCAGATGCCGAGATGAGCAAGCGCTATGCTGAGCTGCGCGCTAGCCTGAATACGACTGCTCGAAAGACTCTTTTGACGGAGCAACGGGCATGGCTGAAATCGCGTGATCGAGACTGCGTCTCCAAAGGGCGCAATGGCGGCACGATGGCTTCTGTAGCCGTTGCAAGCTGCTGGGTGGAGGTCACTAAATCTCGTTCTTCATCGCTGGAGAAAGAACTCGGGTCGAAGGTGAATTCTGCTGCTCCTTTGCCAGCATCCGCGTTTCTCGGCCGCTGGCGCGGCGGTGAAGGCACTGTAATGAAAATTACGCGCGAAGGCGATCGCCTCTTGATTGACAATCAGTGGGGCTTGGACGTGGATATGCATGGCAAATTTGTTGGCACCATTACAGCGAATGGTCTTCGCTTCGAGCGTAATGGTGTGACCGAGACTGTGCGTCCTGGTATGGGAGATTCCGTAAATCGCAGTGCGTTGAGAGGAAAAAAGGACTGCCTTGTGGTTTCGCGCGATGAAGGCTATTGCCGATATTAATACGATATTTATTAGGAACAAAAACAATCTTTTGAAATTGGCGTTTCTTAGCATTGACTGCTTTTAACTGATTGCAGACCAGCGCAAAAATGCTCTAATATCACAGCCGGGGCCTTTGCATTCAGCGCCAAGCGTATGCCTGGTAGGAATCATCGCGACGCTCAGGCCGCCGCAGCATCTTTCGCTCGCTGTAACTGCAATGCCTGCACCGGCGTCAGGTACGCACGCCCAGCGCCTCCACTCGGGCTGCTCCAAAGCCTCCGGCCGCTCCAGCGCCACGGCCTGGAGGAGATCAGGGACGGACGGCCATGAACAAGCGACTCACGCATGTGTGCGAGCTGTACACATGCGGGAGTCGGTCGATTTGGATCAAGGGGCCAAAGAGAAGCCGAGTTCGGGCCATTGGCCAAGTCCGGGGGTGGACTGGTCTGGACGGGTACGGGCAGCCAAGCTGCTGATTCCACAGGACAAATAAAAAAGTCCAGAAGAGCATGGACTCTTCTGGACTCGTTCGTGGTGCCGGGGCCGGAATCGAAAACCGGCCCGCAGGCGGCATGAAATCTATGTTTTTGAAATTCCGTTTCAAAAAGTGCCGTCAAAAATACCAGCATTTTTCGACGCTTGCTGCTTGTGGTGCGAATCAAACGCTATGAGGCGTCTTGAGCCTTAGTGATTCTATCGGTGGTCGCGAACGGGGGCATAAGCTCACTCGCACCGGCCATTGCAGGCTGGCTGCATGGGTATAGAAGAGGCACTTCTGGTCACTCGTAAAAGAGATTCTCCGTAGAGGGGAGTGGGAGACGGGATAGCAGGCAAAACCGGCTCTAATGCGGCCCTCGCGCGGCCTCATGGGGTGAACCTGGGCCACTCTACGGAGAACTGCCGCAGGCTAGTGCAGCGTGTTCACTCATACCAATCGACACACCGCTAATCTCGGCCATTTGAAGGTGGTCGCGAACATGGCCCTCGGTTAGACTGAAGGCGATTTAAAACGACTTTGATGTCTCTGTGAGCGCCAATGCTATGAACGCCGAACCTTGGGTCACTGCCATCGATGTCGCTCGGCATCTGGGCGTGGTGAAGGACACTGTTTACCGCTGGCGCGAGCGCAAGGGTTTGCCCGCGCACAAGATCGGGCGGCTGTGGAAGTTCCAGCTCTCCGAGGTCGATGAATGGGTGCGCGCTGGCGGTGCCGATGAATCGCCCCGGCTTATCTAGACACTTTTGAGCCGTTGGGAATGTCGCTGTTCGAACTCTACAGGGGATAGTCCTGCCGCCGATGAATGACGG
>NZ_JBITVD010000034.1:0-5870 GCF_044542805.1 Acidovorax sp. NPDC077693
TGGGCTGTAAGAGCCTGACGATGACCTACTTTCACACGGGAACCCGCACTATCATCGGCGCAAAGTCGTTTCACTGTCCTGTTCGGGATGGGAAGGAGTGGTACCAACTTGCTATGGTCATCAGGCATAAAGGGTTGCCATACTGAACGCCGTTTTGGAGTTCAGTACAACGAATTCATAGAGTTAAATCAGCTTTTGGTGTTTTGACTGCGTCTAACTTGGCATAACAATCTTTGAGCTTTGGCACGGTCATCGATATCGATATAGACATCGATGCTGTGTATTGGCAATCAAAGTTATAGGGTCAAGCCGCACGAGCAATTAGTATCAGTTAGCTTAACGCATTACTGCGCTTCCACACCTGACCTATCAACGTCCTGGTCTTGAACGACTCTTTAGGGGGCTCAAGGCCCCGGCAGATCTCATCTTGAAACGAGTTTCCCGCTTAGATGCTTTCAGCGGTTATCTCTTCCACACTTAGCTACTCGGCAATGCCACTGGCGTGACAACCGATACACCAGAGGTGTGTCCACTCCGGTCCTCTCGTACTAGGAGCAGGCTTCCTCAAATCTGCAGCGCCCACGGAAGATAGGGACCAAACTGTCTCACGACGTTTTAAACCCAGCTCACGTACCTCTTTAAATGGCGAACAGCCATACCCTTGGGACCGGCTACAGCCCCAGGATGAGATGAGCCGACATCGAGGTGCCAAACACCGCCGTCGATATGAACTCTTGGGCGGTATCAGCCTGTTATCCCCAGAGTACCTTTTATCCGTTGAGCGATGGCCCTTCCATACAGAACCACCGGATCACTATGTCCTGCTTTCGCATCTGCTCGACTTGTCAGTCTCGCAGTTAAGCACGCTTATGCCATTGCACTATCGTCACGATGTCCGACCGTAACTAGCGTACCTTCGAACTCCTCCGTTACGCTTTGGGAGGAGACCGCCCCAGTCAAACTGCCTACCATGCACTGTCCCCGATCCAGATAATGGACCTAGGTTAGAACCTCAAACACACCAGGGTGGTATTTCAACGTTGGCTCCATGAGATCTAGCGACCTCACTTCAAAGCCTCCCACCTATCCTACACAGATCTGTTCAAAGTCCAATACAAAGCTACAGTAAAGGTTCATGGGGTCTTTCCGTCTTTCCGCGGGGAGATTGCATCATCACAAACATTTCAACTTCGCTGAGTCTCAGGAGGAGACAGTGTGGCCATCGTTACGCCATTCGTGCAGGTCGGAACTTACCCGACAAGGAATTTCGCTACCTTAGGACCGTTATAGTTACGGCCGCCGTTTACTGGGACTTCAATCAAGAGCTTGCACCCCATCATTTAATCTTCCAGCACCGGGCAGGCGTCACACCCTATACGTCCACTTTCGTGTTTGCAGAGTGCTGTGTTTTTATTAAACAGTCGCAGCCACCGATTTTTTGCAACCCCGTTGGGCTCCCTCTGTACGAGTTCACCTACTTGGGGCATACCTTCTCCCGAAGTTACGGTATCAATTTGCCGAGTTCCTTCTCCTGAGTTCTCTCAAGCGCCTTAGAATACTCATCTCGCGCACCAGTGTCGGTTTGCGGTACGGTCGTCAATAGCTGAAGCTTAGTGGCTTTTCCTGGAAGCAGGGTATCACTCACTTCGTCTGCAAGCAGACTCGTTATCACCCCTCATCTAAGCCCGGCGGATTTGCCTACCAGGCACGACTACAGGCTTGAACCAACATGTCCAACAGTTGGCTGAGCTAACCTTCTCCGTCCCCACATCGCACTATTGATCGGTACAGGAATATTGACCTGTTTCCCATCAGCTACGCATCTCTGCCTCGCCTTAGGGGCCGACTCACTCTACGCCGATGAACGTTGCGTAGAAAACCTTGCGCTTACGGCGAGGGGGCTTTTCACCCCCTTTAACGCTACTCATGTCAGCATTCGCACTTCTGATACCTCCAGCATCCGTCACCAGACACCTTCACAGGCCTACAGAACGCTCTCCTACCACGTGCAATAAATTGCACATCCGCAGCTTCGGTAACTGGCTTAGCCCCGTTACATCTTCCGCGCAGGACGACTCGATCAGTGAGCTATTACGCTTTCTTTAAATGATGGCTGCTTCTAAGCCAACATCCTGACTGTTTTAGCCTTCCCACTTCGTTTCCCACTTAGCCAATTTTAGGGACCTTAGCTGGCGGTCTGGGTTGTTTCCCTCTTGAGTCCGGACGTTAGCACCCGGTGCTCTGTCTCCCAAGCTGTACTCTGCAGTATTCGGAGTTTGCATAGGTTTGGTAAGTCGCCATGACCCCCTAGCCTAAACAGTGCTCTACCCCCGCAGGTAATACTTGAGGCACTACCTAAATAGTTTTCGGAGAGAACCAGCTATTTCCAAGTTTGTTTAGCCTTTCACCCCTATCCACAGCTCATCCGCTAGTTTTGCAACACTAGTCGGTTCGGACCTCCAGTACCTGTTACGGCACCTTCATCCTGGCCATGGATAGATCACTTGGTTTCGGGTCTACACCCAGCGACTGATTCGCCCTATTCGGACTCGATTTCTCTACGGCTTCCCTATTCGGTTAACCTTGCCACTGAATGTAAGTCGCTGACCCATTATACAAAAGGTACGCAGTCACCCTTGCGGGCTCCTACTTTTTGTAAGCATGCGGTTTCAGGATCTATTTCACTCCCCTCCCGGGGTTCTTTTCGCCTTTCCCTCACGGTACTGGTTCACTATCGGTCGATTACGAGTATTTAGCCTTGGAGGATGGTCCCCCCATATTCAGACAGGATTTCTCGTGTCCCGCCCTACTTGTCTCTACCTTAGTACCACACGTCTGTTTTCGCATACAGGGCTATCACCTGCTATGGCCGGACTTTCCATTCCGTTTTGCTAACAGTCGTGCTATCAATAGAAGGCTCTTCCGATTTCGCTCGCCACTACTTTCGGAATCTCGGTTGATGTCTTTTCCTCGAGCTACTGAGATGTTTCAGTTCACCCGGTTCGCCTCGCATGACTATGTATTCATCATGCGATACCTCTTGCGAGGTGGGTTTCCCCATTCAGAAATCTCCGGATCAAAGCTTATTTGCCAGCTCCCCGAAGCTTATCGCAGGCTATCACGTCTTTCGTCGCCTGTAATCGCCAAGGCATCCACCACATGCTCTTAGTCACTTGACCCTATAACTTTGACGTCTCTTTCGAAACATCGCCATCTAATCTTTCAAGGACTTGCCAGGTCTTTCACCTGACGCGTTATGCCGTAATGTGAATAATTCCTCAATATCACTATCAAGAAACATTCGTCATTACTAATTTCAAATCAGCTTTCGCTTATTGAATATTCGTTTTGACGCAATCAAAAAATTGTCGTCAGAGGCACGGTCTGCACTAAACCTTTACGAATGTGCAGTTTCCTCTGACAACGCTGATTCGACTCTATGAATTTTTAAAGAACAGCCGATTGATCAAACGATGTTGATCAACAACAAAGCAGCCTCTTGCAAAGCCACTTTGGTGTTGAATAACCGAAGTTTTCTACTATTGTTGTCGGAGTGGTGGAGGATGACGGGATCGAACCGACGACCCCCTGCTTGCAAAGCAGGTGCTCTCCCAGCTGAGCTAATCCCCCATCTCGATACCCTGCCTGCAGCCAGCTCATTCGCCAACCCGCAGCCATCGCCATCGGAATTTGGTGGGTCTAGTTGGGCTCGAACCAACGACCCCTGCGTTATCAACACAGTGCTCTAACCAGCTGAGCTACAGACCCTTTTCCAACAACCGATAAGTGTGGGCGTTCAATATTGAATGCGGTTTTCCAGAAAGGAGGTGATCCAGCCGCACCTTCCGATACGGCTACCTTGTTACGACTTCACCCCAGTCACGAACCCTGCCGTGGTAATCGCCCTCCTTGCGGTTAGGCTAACTACTTCTGGCAGAACCCGCTCCCATGGTGTGACGGGCGGTGTGTACAAGACCCGGGAACGTATTCACCGCGACATTCTGATCCGCGATTACTAGCGATTCCGACTTCACGCAGTCGAGTTGCAGACTGCGATCCGGACTACGACTGGCTTTATGGGATTGGCTCCCCCTCGCGGGTTGGCAACCCTCTGTACCAGCCATTGTATGACGTGTGTAGCCCCACCTATAAGGGCCATGAGGACTTGACGTCATCCCCACCTTCCTCCGGTTTGTCACCGGCAGTCCCATTAGAGTGCCCTTTCGTAGCAACTAATGGCAAGGGTTGCGCTCGTTGCGGGACTTAACCCAACATCTCACGACACGAGCTGACGACAGCCATGCAGCACCTGTGTTACGGTTCTCTTTCGAGCACTAAGCCATCTCTGGCAAATTCCGTACATGTCAAAGGTGGGTAAGGTTTTTCGCGTTGCATCGAATTAAACCACATCATCCACCGCTTGTGCGGGTCCCCGTCAATTCCTTTGAGTTTCAACCTTGCGGCCGTACTCCCCAGGCGGTCAACTTCACGCGTTAGCTTCGTTACTGAGTCAGTGAAGACCCAACAACCAGTTGACATCGTTTAGGGCGTGGACTACCAGGGTATCTAATCCTGTTTGCTCCCCACGCTTTCGTGCATGAGCGTCAGTACAGGTCCAGGGGATTGCCTTCGCCATCGGTGTTCCTCCGCATATCTACGCATTTCACTGCTACACGCGGAATTCCATCCCCCTCTACCGTACTCTAGCTATGCAGTCACAAATGCAGTTCCCAGGTTGAGCCCGGGGATTTCACATCTGTCTTGCATAACCGCCTGCGCACGCTTTACGCCCAGTAATTCCGATTAACGCTCGCACCCTACGTATTACCGCGGCTGCTGGCACGTAGTTAGCCGGTGCTTATTCTTACGGTACCGTCATGGACCCTCTTTATTAGAAAGAGTCTTTTCGTTCCGTACAAAAGCAGTTTACAACCCGAAGGCCTTCATCCTGCACGCGGCATGGCTGGATCAGGCTTTCGCCCATTGTCCAAAATTCCCCACTGCTGCCTCCCGTAGGAGTCTGGGCCGTGTCTCAGTCCCAGTGTGGCTGGTCGTCCTCTCAGACCAGCTACAGATCGTCGGCTTGGTAAGCTTTTATCCCACCAACTACCTAATCTGCCATCGGCCGCTCCGTCCGCGCAAGGCCTTGCGGTCCCCTGCTTTCATCCGTAGATCGTATGCGGTATTAGCAAAGCTTTCGCTCCGTTATCCCCCACGATCGGGCACGTTCCGATGTATTACTCACCCGTTCGCCACTCGTCAGCATCCGAAGACCTGTTACCGTTCGACTTGCATGTGTAAGGCATGCCGCCAGCGTTCAATCTGAGCCAGGATCAAACTCTACAGTTCGATCTTGATTTTTTCGCTCTTTCGAGCAACTCATAAAAAAGAATTGAAGTGAACTTCACTTCTATCTCATGAGCGTTTGTAGTGCTAAGCACTAGTTCCAAAGAACTTGGCACTCGCCATCAAACGCCCACGCTTATCGGCTGTATATTTTTAATGAACCGGATCACTCACAAAGACCGAAGTCTTTCTTTGTTTTCCCGACTTAGCTGCGATCAGCTGAGCCTTGAATTCTAGCACAGTTTTTGAAGAACTGTCAAACTTTTGAAAACTTTTTTTCGTTTTCATCACCTTCCGAATTCAGCATCTTTCGACGCATCCTCCGTTCAGCGAAGCCTTGAATTATATACCGGTTTTTATCCCGCTTGCAACTCAAAACCAAACTTTCTTCACCACCCACCCAGAAGATCCGCAGCAACAACGACCAGAAGCCTTCATCACCAACCAACCTCCTGAACTTCAACATCTCCTGCAATCTGCAGCAGCCGTCTCAGTAGCGAAGCCCTCGACTATAGCACCGTTTT
>NZ_JBITVD010000035.1:0-4902 GCF_044542805.1 Acidovorax sp. NPDC077693
GGGCAGCAAGACGCCCATGCAGGCCATGAAAGAGTGGTACCAGGAGCGCCCGGATCTGTTTCTCAAGCGGCCATATGATCGTCCGGGATACGACAAGTAGATCGAGCATTCGACGATTGAGTTGTATGGCGCAGGTGCAGCAGTAGTCGCATCGATATTTTCACACGGGAAGAGCCATTCGTATTGTATTCGTGCCAATCGACAGGCGCTGATGTTGGCCTTTGCGAGCAGCCTAACCCGTCATTGCAGCGAACGTCTTGGCTGCCGCTGAATTCCAACGTTGGGCCTCTACTCGCTAAGAGTATTGGTAGCTTCGCCGCTCCGCTACACGAAACAGGATGGACAAAGCATACTTGATCATTGAAGGAGTAGAAGACTTCTGGGATGTCCGTATCACCTGGTTTTATGGAAGCCCTCTGGAAGCCGAAAAGCGATACTGTGAGGAGGTCATGGTGTGCAGGCTAACCGCGCGGTGGTGTCTAAGAGAAGGAGCATTGAAGTCAGCGATTCATAGATCAATGAGGCCAGCTGCAGAAGAAAGAAAGCGTGAACTCGAAGCAATGAGATTTACATGCTCCCTTTCTCACGAGGGCCCAACTCTGCTAGACGAGTACAGCGATGCGCAAATTGTGGAAAGTCTTTCACTAGCGAATGGCGGAAGTCCTGTGGGCTCTACATTGCGCACGATGGCGAGATGATGAAGCATGCAATTTTTCGATCGAATGGCGAACAAATTTATCGATTGGGAGATTTCGATGACGACGACGAAGAGAACCCATTTTGGCTCTACCTCGCATGCATGAGATACATGGCTCGAGCAGGCTTTGACATTAGGTGAGACAGGTTGCTTTATTTCCCTAGGTATCCTGGAGCTTGGTGCGCCAAGTCAACGGTGGCTTGTCGGGGCAGATATGGCGTGTGGTTGAATTCAGCGATCGTAGTGCTCCAGCCCAACCCTCCGCGTTATTCACAGTTGGCTTCTAATGGAACCAGCTTCAGCCCCTGGTCAATGTTCGACTGGCACGGCTGATCACGATTGCACTGGCGCTAATACCTAGGCAGCTGGAAGTGCTTCGCCCAGCAGTTCTACGCACAGACTTTTTAGGGCCTGCATCGCTCCAAAACCTGCTGTGACTGCCAGCACTTAACAGGCGGTATGCCCGCTCAATTTTTAGGCGCCGAACGTGCGATGCAATGTGGACGCTTGGAGCGTAGCCAGATCCCATCCCAATCCAAATCTGCGAATTGTGATGGGAACAATTGAGAGTCTGAAATAGGAGATTACGATATCTCAGATGGGAAATCATACTCTGCCGCTTCATCAGGGTCGATTGGTGGCCATGATTCGAATGGCATTGAACCGGACTCAGTCAAGTCGTGCATCTGATTCTGAATGAAGTTGCGTAGATCGCTTCCTGGCAAGTAGACGACGTCGTTCACTTGATCGTGAAATGCGCCGTCAGCTACTGTGGCAAGTGCGGCAGCGAAAGACAGTTGCAGTGCAACTGTCAATCGACTGCGACCGGAAGCGCTATGTAGTCCGAGGAGATGCACTTTGCCGCGTGCCTCGGGCGGGTACAACCTCCAGCGACCTCTTGACTCGACGGAGGAACCCGAAGCATACGAAAATCCACAGCCGACCAATAGGTCTGCGTTTGGCTGCGTTCCTATCAAGCGACTGAAGTCAATGACTCTCGCCCAAAGAGTGTCCTGGTTCGGATCAATCGGATCGAAGTATGGGTGCAACTCGACGCTGAAGCCAAGAAGCTTCATCTCTGCACAAACCAATTGCTTCCAGTTTTGAGGAAGTTCTTTTATATAAGAGGCTACGTCTACGCTCATAGATGTTCGCACCGGTTAAAGCTTGACAGTGTATGCCTATCCATGTTGATTTCCACGCAAACCTGACCCACCGGGGGTGCGGACGAAAACTTGGAATGCTCGAAGGTAGTTCATGTATTCCTACGAAGATCGAATCCGAGCTGTTGGGCTCTATATCAAGCTGCGCAAGCGCGTCAGACCCACAATCCGTCAGCTGGGTTAACCCACCAAGAATTCCTTGAAGGGCTGGTTGCGTGAATACGAGCAATGTCTTGATTTGCCCGCCGGCTACTGAGGTCGAAACCCCAAGTTCTCACCGGCCCAGAAAGCGGCGGCAATTGAACACTACCTCGCCCACGATCGCTGCATCGCTGCCACCATGTCAATGACCTCGGCGTGGTCATCTACGATCGCAATTTGAATCATGATGACGTCACGATAGCGCAGGCGCGACCCGAGCTACCTAAGTGTTTGCTTATGTTTCTTCTCGGCGCCCCCCTCGCGGGTGTGAGCGCTCGCGGAGGAACGGTCACAAAAGCCCGCTGGTTATCTTCAATCAATGACGGAAGTTCTGCCGGAAGGACCTCAGGAGCGCCGCAATCTGCGCTGCGAGTGCGTGGCCATGGCCGCTTTCCGAGAGGGTTTGCCAAGGCCAGACCTCAGGTGCTGTAGCCCGTGGTAGCGGTAGAGGTCATCACGCCGACCGACTACCTGGGCGATGTCATCAGCGACCTGAACCGCCGCCGAGTACTGGTGCTCGGCCAGGGCAAGCGCGGAAATGCCGCCACAGTCGAAGCCGAAGTACCGCTCAAGGGCACCATCGATTTCTCATTTTCAAAAGCACGCAAGTTAACCATCAATAGCGTGTGTGCTGGATGCCCCTGCCCCCACGCTGCATGTCACGGCGAAAAGCATGACTACACCTGCACTCTGACGTGTGAGTCCAGTGCCATGCGGAGGGGGAAACTCTGCCGGCAAACTACAGCAGCTTGCCCCCCGGATTGTCATTGGATGGACGGTAGTACCGCACAACGCTGGAAACGCTCCGATGTCCCGTCATCGCCATCGTGTCTGCCAAAGGTACTTTCTGGACGGCCGCCTCAGTCACAAATCCAGACCTCAGTGAGTGCGCAGAAAACACTTCCGGCAGTCCTGCAAGTTTTGCGCGCTCGCGAACAACATCTCGCACGGCGGCAGGGGAGAGGGGTTCTCCAAGGTGACCGCCTTTCCTGACCTGCCTGAATATTGCACCTTCCACGATGCCCGAAGCTGTTAACCAAGCCTGCAGAGCTTCGCCCACAATGCCCTCCAGAGGCTTCACGTTCTCCGGACGATCCGCCGCAGTCTGGTTGCTTTTGGAATAGGCGAAGGTGAAGGTGAAGCTGCTCGGCCCCACGCGGCGAAGATTCTTCATCGTCGCCCCTGTCACTTCAGACCGGCGGCGCCCTCCCGATGCCCAGGCAAAGAGGAGGAGGGCGCGGTCACGGATCCCCTTGGGCGATTCGTCGCAAGTGTCGAGGATCGCCATCAATGGATCTTTAGTCAGCGCATCCTTCTTCTGCGGAAGCGCGCCGCGTTTGCCGTAGGCCTTGCGTGTCTTGGCCAGCAACTCACGGACTTTGGGATCCTGGCAAGGGTTTTTTCAACTCCCGGAGCTGGTGGGCCTTGGACAGCACAGCAATCCGTTGGATCAAGGTTTTAAGTGCCATAGGGCCTGGCTTGCCTTTGAATCCCGCATCCACCAGCGTTTGGTCAATAGCAGGCGGCAGCTCGTG
The DNA here is from genome assembly GCF_044542805.1 of Acidovorax sp. NPDC077693. Lineage (NCBI taxonomy): Bacteria > Pseudomonadati > Pseudomonadota > Betaproteobacteria > Burkholderiales > Comamonadaceae > Acidovorax > Acidovorax sp. NPDC077693. Next base: position 3,597 of record NZ_JBITVD010000035.1, read on the forward strand.
AGCCAGGCCATCGGCTGTGGTCCGCTGCGCGTGATCCACGATGAACTGCAGAACGGCGGTCGTCGGCAATGGCAATGCAATCGCTTGACCGTACCGAACGCCAAACCAAGCTGCCCAGTAACGCAACGCTGAGCGATAGCTCGCCAGCGTGCTCGCGGACTCGCCCTCGCGCAGCAATTCGTCCACCGCCTGCGCAGTCACCTGCGACATAGAAGACGGCTCCAGCGAGGAAACGCTTTTCAGAGATGGCAAACGCATGGTTGAAACTGAGGTTGAGAGGACAGAATTTCCCAAAAAAACTACATATGATGGGAGTCCTCTTGGGCTGACAATCACCCGGCCTTCGGAAGGAGAATTCGCTCGTTTTACCTTTTCGAGGGGATGGGCGTATTTAGTCGATACCGGCCGATAGGCTGCGGCAGACCGGGAGAGGATTTGTTCCGAGGCCTGAAAGTCTTGGGGTTGTTGGCTTGCTATCGCCAGCAGTGAAGCACTTGCCTCCATTGTGTATCGGCATACAGGTCGGCTTCGTCGCGAGAGGTGGTGCACATGCGGGACAGAAGTTCTGCGTTTTCTGGAGCTTGGACGTCCAACGGAAGACCGTTCGCTATGGCTTTTGCCGATTGTGATTGCCGGGTGGTCTGAGCGATGGCCTTTGCTAACCGTGGATAGGTCATTCTGATTTTGTTTTTGGCCTGCTGAACGCTTTGTGTATCCAGATGCTTGCTGGCTTGGCAAGCATCCAGGCGGTGCCATGCATGCATCACCATATCTCCTGCAGATTGGCATTGAGCCGTCTCGTCATTTGCCTGTGCCGTAACGGCGGAAAGGCCGATGAGCAATGCGGTCAGTTGCAGGGCGGAGGCTTTGGCTGTCTTCATCACGTGTGGTTTCGGAAGGTAAGGCCCGCTGAGTCCGCGGCTCGCGGATTTTCACTGATGCGAGTTCGGCTGCTTTCCGAGCATTTTGTCCCCAGGAGAAGCACCATGCCCGGGCTACACCACGCCGGATACCACTTGGATAAGCGCAGATGGCGCAGACCTTGTAGCGCCTAACATTGAGATGCGATCTTTGTATCTTGATGTCATCGCATGGCAGGCAAAGGTGTGGACACCGCACAGCACGCACTGCTGCAGCGGCCAACACCTTCGCCGGAGGCTCACTGAATCACACACCCGCCATAACCACCACCGCCCGGGGTGGAGATCTCAAACACATCGCCCGGCTCCATCTGCGCGGCGCCGATGTGGCCCAGCTCCTCGACCTGGCCGTTCGCGCGCAGCACCCGGTTGGCGCCTGCGCGGCC
>NZ_JBITVD010000036.1:0-4609 GCF_044542805.1 Acidovorax sp. NPDC077693
TTGCAAGGACTCTACCAACTCCTGCAGAACAGCTCGGGCCATGAAGAGCGGATAGCGTTTAGAGTCTATGCAATCGTCCGGGATGCGACACTTAGTGCGGAAGCAACAAAAACTCGCATCGAGTCGGAGGTTCGGCGAGTCTGCAAGACCGTAACAGAGGGGGATACGTTGTACTTCTTCTATGCGGGCCACGGCTTCTCGAAGAATGACAAGAACTACATCACCTGTCACGACACGGTTCGCAAGGATCTGGCGCCTACCAGCATAGAACTTCAAGGGCTTCTCAAGGAGTTCGCGAAGTCGAAATGCAGAAACATCATCCTGTTCCTGGACTCTTGCCACAGCGGTCTGGAAATCGACGATAGCATGCGCAGCATCTTGTCGGATTTGAGTGACGATGACTTCCGCGATTTCTGCCGCACCGCCGAGCATCATCAAGCCTTCTCCGCATGCAAGCCTGACGAGCAGTCTCGCTCGGCGCCCTATCTGAAGCATGGCATCTGGACGTACTACGTACTCGAAGCGCTAAACGGCCGTGACAAGTCTGCACTCGAGCGCGGTAAGTTTCTTACAGCCTCTTCGCTACAGGCATACTTGAGTAACTCGGTACCCAAGAGCCCATACCTCCCGACAGGCGACTTGCAAACACCGATGGCGTGGGGGAACAAGACGCGCGAGTTCATCATTGCAGACTTCACGGAAATCTTCGCCGAGCAGGACGCAGCCGCGCGTATTGGCCTAGGAAAGTTCAAAGGTATCTCGATGCAAGGCCGCGTCATCGGGTTGATCAAGAAGTTGTCGGGATTCAAGAGTTCCAACAAAGTTCCGGCGGCAGTGAATGCCACTACGCGCGGATTTGTGCGCTCCGTTGCTTCCGATGAAATTGACCAGCGTGTGCAAGAGCTGGCCGACGCACTTAGGGCGTCCTTTGGCTACAAGCGCAAAGAACTACGGGTTGATCCTGACGGCACAATTGAAACACCTGACTTCGTTGTCGCGGTGGACATAAACATTGATCCGGACGACACGGCGAAATACATCATCTCCACGTCGGTTTGGGACATCAAGAACCCCGCGATTATTGCCTCCGCCGAATTCGCGGCAGTTTTCGATAGTGCGTTTGACCGAATGTGCTTCTCTGTATCCGGAAAGATCGATGTCAAGGCAGTCATTGACAAGGTCGAGGACGAGGATGATTCTCGAGGTCTTGAGATTAACTACCCATCGTCGGCAAAGTTTTGCACCATCACTGCGCCCGGACTGACGCCGCAGATCGAGGTCCATGCTGATCAAGTGATCGTTCAGTTTCGTTCGAAGCAATCCGTGCAGGCTCTCTTGAGCGAAGGCCAGTCGTTCACGAAGCTTGTGTCGAACAACGGTGGCTCGCTTGGGACCGCTCTTCGGCTCTTGACCTGAAGAGGTAACTGCCCCACACAGCGAGCGAGCAATGCTCCGATGGCCCCACTGCGGTTGGACGGTCTGCTTCCAGTGCTCAGCATTTCTGTCTGCTTTTGGCCGATAGTACCCATTCGTGACCGAGATGTGAACGGCAGCAACCGCTGCCAAGCTGACACCCACCCCTCAACCGGCCAGGTAGTTCCGTCATTTGGTATCGCCCCGGTTTTCACCCCCCCAGCCCTAGAACAGCACCTTCTGCGCGCTCGTCAACGTTGCAAAGCTGTCCCCCAGAGGCTGAAGAATCGCATCTGCATGGGCTGCAGTTGCTTGACGAGGTAGTGCTCATAGTCGATGCAACAATGCCGGGCCGTACCCACAAAGCAAGCCAGCAGCGCTCCAGTGAGCATGGGGATCGCATATCCAGGGGCAAAGCCAACCGCTCAGTATCCCTGCTGCATGTACGCGACGCATCCCCCAAATGTGGGAGTGCCGGTCGGGCGGGTCCCGGGTAATTTGGTGGTCCATTCACTTAGAGAGGGATCACCATGCTTCAACAACGCCAAATGACACTGATCGCCGCAGTTGCCTCTGCGATGCTGTCAGCTGGATGCGCCACCACCTCGCCAGGCGTCGCTTACTACGACATGGCCGAGACAGCGAGACCCAAGGATGGTTTAGATGACGTGTTCGCCCTTGACCAGGCCGTCTTGAAGATTGAGTTCTCAGACGTACCCCCTCCGGCCGCAAAAGCGAATCCCGGCGCAGAGCTGGGTAAGAGCTCCGCCGCATCGCTGATAGGCAAGCTGCAGGCGAAATTCACTGTGGAAATCGTCGAAGACGGGCGGCGCATCGGCTTCAATGGGACAAACAATCTGTATAAAACCACGACTATCAATGTGACCAAACGGGACAACACGGAGCTGGTGCAGTCGGTCGGGGCAACGACGACAGAAAACCTCAAAAACAGCATCACGAAAATCGGCTCCATGCTTGCCGCTTTCGCCACAGTCGCACGCACGGACAACACGTCCCCGTGCAAATACTTGAATCTCAATGCAAAGATAGATTCAGGAAATGAAAGGCAGCTTAAAAGTTGGGCTCCCAAAGACAGTTGCGTAACCTATCGATTAGAGAAAGCTCCAGCAGACGCAATCGAATTTAAAGACATTCCTTGGGGACAGGAAGTGGGTACGTTCTACTACGCGGCATGCCGGACACTGGTAGTGGATATAAAAGGAGAAGGTAGGGAAATACAAACGCTGACATTCAAAGTGCCAGACCCTTATTTCGTTCAGGCTGTGCGGATCCCGTTCAAAGGATCCATAAAAAAACATAGCACTTGCGGTGTATCCACTGTCACCGAAGGCCAGGCAAGTCCCACCGCGTCCATCGAAGCGCTTACCGAGCTGATAACGCAAATCAACGCCATCAAGGAGGCCAACGACGGCAAGTGAAAGCCCAAATCTGCCAGGGCCCACATTGATGAGTCAAAATGACTAGGCCCTCCTACTGCCTCAGGCCATGAACAGCGTTCGATTTCCCATATTCGGCATGGCGTCACAGCTTCCGCAGCCTAAGGACCTCACGACGTTTGCAGACTTCGGGTTCTTGTCGAATGAGGCCGAGAGCATGCGTTGGAGCGGATCCACCGACACCAGCGCATACCTTGAGTTGGTCAAGACAGCCGTTTGCAACGTGCATGCTGATTTGCAGATCTTGCACGGGTCACCTATCGCCGGCAGCGAGTGGCCCGCGTTGGGTCTTTGGGAACGAACGCTTGAGGCATGCCAGGGGGCGGCCATGCTTGCAGACAGGGGCATGGTTCCCAGCGCTATTGCCCTGCTGCGAACTGGCTACGAGTGCCTGTTTTTCACGTGCGCACTATGGCGTGAAAAAAACGTGCTCGACCGTATGGAAAATAAGCACACTTCCGAGCTGTTCGCAATGGCAAAGCGCCTCAAGAAGGAGTTTTTTCCCGATGAACTTTCGCCCGAGGTCTGGGAAATGTTGCAATCCCATGCTGTAGAGCCGAAAGGCTCACAAATCTCCGCTTTTGAGGCGGCCGAGATAGCAGACATGAAGAAGGCCTACGCGAGCGTGTGGGCCGGTTTATCGACCCTCGGGACACATGCCACGACTCGAAGCCTTCACAGCTATGCTCCTCAGGTGAAAGGGGAGGAATTTCACAGCACTGTCGGGCCAAAGTTCACGGATGCAAACCAGGTCTTCAACCTTGCTCACGCCTGTTTGAGAATGGGCCAGCAGCACTTTCGTGCTCACTTCACCCAGTTCACTTTCGGACCACCCATTTCAGACCGATCTCCAGAAGAGAGGGGCACGGCCTCCTGAAAATGTGTAAAAGCACTGTTCAAGATTGAAATGCGTTTCCTAGGAATCCTTGATTTCGCTCACCCGGGCTGTCTATCGCATTGATCGAATCAACGACCGCCTCAGGCGAGTGCTGCGGCCTGCAGCGAGGGATGAATCCTATGGCTCGCGCCTGGCAAAGCTAGTGCTCGGCCAAAGCCTTGTCCGTGGCGTTCACCAACCCTTTGAGGAAGCGGATCGCTTTGTCCAAGTCATCGCGCTTCACCAGATGCGGGGCCGGAACACCCGCCGTGATCGACTTTGATCGATGCACTGCCTCCCCCCTTTTGGCAAGAAGATCGTCCAGCATTTTTCTGGCTGTCGCCGGCTCAAAGTGGAGCCACTTCCATCCAGCAGTCACGTCGACTTCAAGGTAGTCGAGGAAAATCCGGCGCGTTTTCTCAGAGTTCGGGTTGTGGAAACGCTTCAGCTCGTCATTGAGCCTGCTACTCACAAAGTTGCCGATTGGGCTGCCGCTCACGGCCTTCAAGCGCATGTTGACGGCCTCCGTCACGCGGTCTTCGACATAGGTTTCCCAAGCAGTCAGCGACATCACCAAGCCCGCCCGCTTAAGGGCTTCTGCTGTCGGAGCGACAGGGTCCTGCTTGTACATCGAGTCGATCAACGCTAGAAGCGCACAAGCGTCCTCAATCGCACTGTCAAAGGTTTCATGGGCTCGGGATATGGAACGGCTCATTGGGGTGATAGCAAGGTGTGTTTTTGCGCAATGATGCTATCAGGCGGCGGCCACTGAATCGCCCCGGCTGAACTAGACACCTTCGAGCCTCAAACCTGAGGCCCAATAGGAGGTGCCATGACAAAGCAGCCATATCCCGAAGAGTTC
>NZ_JBITVD010000037.1:0-2849 GCF_044542805.1 Acidovorax sp. NPDC077693
CTGCTGGAGCGCAAGGGCGAGCCCACGCTGCTGGTCACCACGCGCGGCTTTCGCGATGCGCTGCGCATCGCGTACCAGAACCGTCCGCGCCTGTTCGACCGCCATATCCAGTTGCCCGAGCTGCTCTACACCGAGGTGATCGAGGCCCGCGAACGCATGGGTGCGCACGGCAGCGTGATGCTGCCCCTGGACGAGCCCACGCTGCGCGGCGATTTGCTGGCAGCCTACGCGCGCGGCCTGCGCAGCGTGGCCATCGTGTTCATGCACGGCTACCGCTACGCGCAGCACGAAAAGGCGGCGCAGCGCATCGCGCGGTCGGTCGGGTTCACGCAGATCAGCACATCGCATGAAACCAGCCCCATGATGAAGTTCGTGAGCCGCGGCGACACCACGGTGGTGGATGCATACCTCTCGCCCATCCTGCGCCGCTACGTGGACCAGGTGGCCAGCGAGATGCCGGGCGTCAAGCTGTTCTTCATGCAGTCGTCCGGTGGCCTCACCGATGCGGGCACCTTCCAGGGCAAGGACGCCATACTGTCCGGCCCGGCCGGCGGCATCGTGGGCATGGCGCGCACCGCAGGGCTGGCGGGGCATGAGAAGGTCATCGGCTTCGACATGGGCGGCACGTCCACCGACGTGAGCCACTACGCCGGTGCGTTCGAGCGCGAGTTCGAAACCCATGTGGCCGGCGTGCGCATGCGCGCACCCATGATGAGCATCCATACGGTGGCAGCCGGCGGCGGGTCGGTGCTGGCGTACGACGGATCGCGGTTCCGGGTGGGCCCGGAGAGCGCGGGTGCCAACCCCGGCCCCGTCAGCTACCGCCGCGGCGGCCCGCTGGCCGTGACGGACGCGAACGTGATGGTCGGCAAGGTGCAGCCACGCTACTTCCCCAGCGTGTTCGGCCCTGCCGCCAACGAGACGCTGGATGCCGACGCGGTGCGCGCACGTTTTCAGGACATCGCCACGCAGACCCAGCGCAAGCCCGAGGAAGTGGCCGAAGGCTTCATCCAGATCGCCGTGCAGCAGATGGCCAACGCGATCAAGAAGATCAGCGTGGCGCGCGGCTACGACGTCACGCGCTACACGCTGCAGTGCTTTGGCGGCGCGGGCGGCCAGCACGCCTGCCTGGTGGCCGACGCCCTGGGCATGACGCGGGTGTTCGTGCACCCGCTGGCGGGCGTGCTCAGCGCCTACGGCATGGGCCTGGCGGACCAGAACGTGATCCGTGAGCAGGCGGTGGAGATGCCGCTCGCCACCGAGGTGCTGCCCCTGATTGCCGAGCGGCTGGACGCGCTGGGCTCTGCCGCCCAGGCCGAGCTGGAGCGCCAGCAGGTCAGCGCCAACCCCGTGCAGGTGCGCCACAACGTGCATGTGCGCTACGAGGGCACCGACTCCGCGCTGGTCGTGCCCTTCGGCGACATGGCGACCATCCAGTCCGCCTTCGAAGCGGCGTACCGCCAGCGCTTTGCCTTCCTGATGGTGGGCAAGGGCCTGGTGGTGGAGGCAGTGTCGGTCGAGGCGGTGATCGCCGGCGATGCGCCCGCCGAGCCGCGCCTGCCGGTGCACGCCCACCGCAAGCACCCGCTGCGCGAGACGGTGCAGATGTATTCGGGCAGCGAGTGGCACGACGCAGCCCTGGTGGTGCGCGAGGACCTGCGCCCTGGCGACGTGGTCCCGGGCCCCGCGATCATTGCCGAGAAGAACACCACCACCGTGGTGGAGCCCGGCTGGTCGGCGCGCCTGACCGACCTGGACCACCTGGTGCTGGACCGCGTGACCGCGCGCAAGGTCCAGTACGCCGCCGGCACCACGGTGGACCCGGTGCTGCTGGAGGTGTTCAACAACCTGTTCATGAACATCGCCGAGCAGATGGGCCTGCAGCTGCAGAACACGGCCTATTCGGTGAACATCAAGGAGCGCCTGGACTTCAGCTGCGCGCTGTTCGATGCTGCCGGCAACCTCATTGCCAACGCGCCGCACATGCCGGTGCACCTGGGTTCGATGGGCGAGAGCATCAAGACCGTGATCCGCGAGAACACCGGCAAGATGCACCCGGGCGATGTGTTCATGCTCAACGACCCCTACCACGGCGGCACCCATCTGCCCGATGTGACGGTGATCACGCCGGTCTACGTGGCCGCAGGCGCAGAGCCCACGTTCTACGTCGGCAGCCGGGGCCACCATGCGGACATTGGCGGCACCACGCCGGGCTCCATGCCGCCGTTTTCGACGCGCATCGACGAAGAGGGCGTGCAGATCAACAACGTGAAGCTGGTGGACCGCTGCATCTTCCTGGAAGAGGAGGTGCGCACGCTGCTGGCCACGGGCGGCGGCACCACCCAGTACCCCAGCCGCAACCCCCAGCAGAACCTGGCCGACCTGCGCGCGCAGATCGCGGCCAACGAAAAGGGCGTGCAGGAACTCTCCAAGATGGTGGAGCAGTTCGGCCTGCCCGTCGTGCAGGCCTACATGCGCCATGTGCAGGACAACGCCGAAGAGTCGGTGCGCCGCGTGATCACGCAGCTCAAGGACGGGCAGTTCACCCTGCCGCTCGACAACGGCGCGCAGATCAGCGTGTCGGTCAAGGTCAACGTGGCCGAGCGCAGCGCGGTGATCGACTTTGCGGGCACCAGCGCGCAGCAGACCAACAACTTCAACGCGCCGCGTGCGGTGTGCATGGCCGCGGTGCTGTACGTGTTCCGCACGCTGGTGGACGACGATATTCCGCTCAACGCCGGGTGCTTGAAGCCCTTGCAGGTCATCATCCCGCAGGGCTCCATGCTCAACCCCAACCCGCCGGCCTCGGTGGTGGCGGGCAATGTGGAGACCTCCACCTGCATCACCAA
>NZ_JBITVD010000038.1:0-2001 GCF_044542805.1 Acidovorax sp. NPDC077693
GGCAGGCCCCAGCGCTGCTGGCTGCTGCGGCCGTCGGGCCCTTGCACCCCGAGCAGGTGGCCCTGGCCGTCGTAGCGCCAGTGGGTGGTGCGCCCGAGAGCGTCGGTGGCGGCAATGCGCCGGCCTGCGCTGTCGTACTGGTAGTGTGCTTCGCTGCCGTCCGGGTGGACTTCGCGGGTGATGCGCTTGAGGCCCCCGGTGCCTTCGTGGTGATACCGGGTCACGCGCCCCAGGCTGTCGCGCACGGTGGTGCAGCTGGCGGCCCGGGGGTCCTGGGGGTGGGCCTCTTCGTAGCTGAAGTAGTAGCTCAGGCCTTCTTCGTTGTGGTGTTCGGCCACGCGGGCGCCGGGGCGGGGGGGGAGGTGGCCGAGGTTGACACTGGAGCGTTGGTCCTCGCGCTGATCTTCGTAGACATAGGTGTGCTCGGGGCCGCTGCCCACGCGGTGGGCGACCATGCGGTGGGCGCTGTCGTACACAAACTGGCGGGTGCGTCGGCCGTCCCGGGCGTGCACGGCGATGAGGTCACCGAGGGGGCTGTAGTGGTAGCGCACCAGGGGGATGGGGTCGTGCCGCTGTGCGCCAGCACCGGAGCCTGAGCCAGAACCCGCATGCTCGGGGTCGTGCGGGTTGTAGGCGCAGTCCACGCCGATCAGGCGCAGGCCGCTGTCGGGGTTCAGGCCTGGTAGGGAGGTCTGAGTGGCCGTTGCCGTTGCTGCGCCGTTAGGCTGATTGTACAGCAGCGCGTAGCGCCGGCCCGCTCCGTCGGTGATGCCTTGCAGGCGTCCGTTCTCGTCGTGCTGGTAGTGCTGGCTGCGCCCGTAGGCGTCAATGAGGCCGATGAGCCGGCACGGGCCTTGGGTCTGCACCTTGAAGAGCCACACGGTGCGCCCACCCTGCGTGGCGGCCAGGACGTAGTCGGAGCCGGCCTTGGCGGCGGCAGGTACGTGGGCCCAGCGCTGTTGCTGGTGCCAGGGCAGGAGTTCTTCTGCGGTGTTGGGGTGGGGGTTGGAGGTGGACGCTGAAGTGGCCGCCGTATCCGTATCCGTCGCCGCGCTGCCGCCTGCCAGTGTGGACAGGGTCTGCGCAATCCCCATACCGCCACCTCGCATCAGCAGCAGCGCTTCGCTGTCGCTGTGCAGCGTCTGCCCAGGCTCCAGCGCTTCGTCGAACGTGATGACCCGGCCACCCGCATCGCGCAGCAGGGTCTGCGTGGCTTTGAGCTCGATGCTCAGCTCATGTGGCAGCTTCCAGCCGTAGCCCAGCAGTCCGCAGTCGCCACCGTGCTCCGCGTTGACGTAGCTGCTGTACTGGCGCTGCCACACCAGCGGCATGGGGCCGGGCAGGGCGAAGTCGAGGTCCTCCGCGCCCACTAAAACCTTGGCGCCCAGCGTGGGGTTGACTGGGCTGCCGATGGCTTTGCCGCCCGGGCAGCTGGAGCAGGCGATGCCGCCTTGCGAACCAATCAGCACGGTCAGCGATCCCTGCGTGATCGGCCCTCCGGACTTCGTCAGATCTCCCAGCCTTGCTGCCGGCTTGCCCATGGTGATTCCCTCTTCTCTTTATTTATGAATGAATGAATGTGTTTTTTTGGCGCACCGCGCTGTGCGTGCACACCCGTTTGCCGCCATGCTTGTGCAGCAAACAAGGGGTGCGCCAGCCCAGCGCAATTCAAATCAGCTCAGCAATTGAGCTTGTCCAGCGGTGACAGCACTTCGATCTGGCCCGGCGTGAGCTTGATGGTGCTGCTGCCGCAGGTGAGCAAGATCTCGTCCTTGGCGTTGAGGTGGATCTTTTTGGATTCCAGGAAGATCTGGGTCGCATCGATCTTGATGCAGCTGGGCGCATCGCCCCCACCACCGCCACCTTCGCCACCCGACGGTGCACCCGTGGGCGCGACGATGTTCTCGACCCCCGCGCCCGCTGCGGTCGGCGCGCCGTCTCCTGCCGCGCTTTGTCCCGCACCTGCGCCCACTTCCAGCACGTAGTCTTTGCCCACGGTGG
>NZ_JBITVD010000039.1:0-1911 GCF_044542805.1 Acidovorax sp. NPDC077693
CCCCATCGCCATGGAAGAAGGTCTGCGCTTCGCTATCCGCGAAGGCGGCCGCACCGTGGGCGCTGGCGTCGTGGCCAAGATCATTGCTTAATTCACAAGCATCAGAAGGAACTTGCCATGTCCAAGCAAAAAATCCGCATCCGCCTGAAGGCCTTCGATTACAAGCTGATCGACCAGTCCGCCGCCGAGATCGTTGACACCGCCAAGCGCACCGGCGCGATCGTCAAGGGCCCCGTGCCCCTGCCGACCCGCATGAAGCGCTTCGACATCCTGCGTTCGCCCCACGTCAACAAGACGTCGCGCGACCAGCTGGAAATCCGCACGCACCAGCGTCTGATGGACATCGTGGACCCTACGGACAAGACCGTGGACGCCCTGATGAAGCTCGACCTGCCCGCAGGCGTGGACGTCGAAATCAAGCTCCAGTAATGGCAGCTTCGGGGCGGGCCCGGTGCCCGCCCTGGTAGAAATAACGCGAACTTGCTTGAAAAAGCGGTTCGCGTTATACTTTAGGGCTTCGCTTCATTTGCGCCCGCTTGCGGGCGCTTTTTGCGGAGTTTTATTAACCTTCTTTCATGCACGCGAGTGCAACGCCACAGCCAATTGAAGTTGGGGCGGTGAGAGTTTTGGAGAAAACCAATGAGTCTGAGCAACTCCCTCGGGTTGCTGGGTCGCAAGGTGGGCATGATGCGTCTGTTCACTGATGATGGGGACGCAGTGCCTGTCACGGTGGTGGATGTGTCCAACAACCGCGTTACCCAGATCAAAACCCAATAGAACGATGGCTACGTGGCCCTGCAGGTCACGTTCGGTTCGCGCAAAGCATCGCGCGTGACCAAGCCAGAAGCCGGCCACCTTGCCAAGGCAGGTGTGGAAGCCGGTGAAATCATCCAAGAATTCCGCGTGACCGCTGAAACCGCCGGCAAGTATGCCGCTGGTGCCGCTGTGCCCGTGGCGGATGTGTTTGCCGTGGGCCAAAAGGTCGACGTGCAAGGTACTTCGATCGGTAAGGGCTACGCCGGCACCATCAAGCGCCACAACATGAGCTCGCAGCGCGCGTCGCACGGTAACAGCCGTTCGCACAACGTGCCTGGCTCGATCGGTATGGCACAAGACCCAGGTCGCGTGTTCCCGGCAAGCGGATGACGGGCCACCTCGGCGATGTCACCAAGACCACGCAAAACCTCGATGTGATCCGCATCGACGAAGCGCGTCAACTGCTCTTGATCAAGGGCGCTATTCCGGGCTCCAAGGGTGGGTTCGTGACGGTGCGTCCAGCGGTCAAGGCCAAAGCACAAGGAGCGAACTAATGCAGCTCGAACTCCTGAATGACCAAGGCCAAGGCGCATCCAAGCTGGATGTTCCAGAAACCGTGTTCGGTCGTGAATACAACGAAGATCTGGTTCACCAGATCGTGGTGGCCTATCAGGCCAACGCACGCCAAGGCACGCGCGCCCAGAAGGACCGCGAGCAAGTTCGTCACTCGACCAAGAAGCCTTTCAAGCAAAAGGGTACGGGTAACGCACGTGCAGGTATGACCTCGTCGCCACTGTGGCGCGGGGGCGGTCGGATTTTCCCGAACATGCCTGACGAAAACTTCACGCAAAAGATCAACAAGAAGATGTACCGCGCCGGCATGTCTGCGATCCTGTCGCAGCTCGCCCGTGAAGGCCGTCTGGCTGTGGTCGACTCGCTGAAGCTGGACTCGCCCAAGACCAAGGTTCTGGCCGACAAGTTCAAGGCGATGAACCTGCAATCGGTGATGGTGATCGCCGAGGAAGTGGACGAAAACCTGTACCTGGCATCGCGCAATCTGGTGAACGTGCTCGTCGTCGAGCCCCGTTACGCCGATCCCGTGTCGCTGGTCCGTTTCAAGAAAGTGCTCGTCACCAAGGTTGCAATCGTCAAACT
>NZ_JBITVD010000040.1:0-1177 GCF_044542805.1 Acidovorax sp. NPDC077693
CGAGCCTTTAGTTGCCAACCGTCACGTACACATGGCACGTGGGTTTGCTGATGCGGTTGCCGCGGCCTTTGGCGCGCGCGGTGAAGCGCTTGAGCGTGGTGCCTTGCTCGACGTAGATGGTCTTGACCTTCAGTTCGTCGATGTCAGCGCCGTCGTTGTGCTCAGCGTTGGCGATGGCGGACTCCAGAACCTTCTTGACGATGCCGGCAGCTTTTTTCTGCGTGAACGTCAGGATGTTCAGAGCTTGGTCAACCTTCTTGCCGCGGATCAGATCGGCGACCAGACGGCCCTTGTCGACCGACAGACGGACGCCCCGGAGGACTGCACGTGTTTCAGACATGGTCGTTCCTTATTTCTTGACTTTTTTGTCAGCGGGGTGACCCTTGAAGGTGCGCGTCAGGGCGAATTCGCCCAGCTTGTGGCCCACCATCTGGTCGGTAACGTAGACCGGCACGTGTTGCTTGCCGTTGTGCACGGCGATGGTCAGACCGATGAAATCGGGCAGAACCATGGAGCGACGCGACCAGGTCTTGACTGGCTTCTTGTCCTTGGTGGCGATGGCCTTTTCGACCTTGGCCAGCAAGTGATGGTCAACAAACGGGCCCTTTTTGAGAGAACGAGTCATTTGCTACCCCTTACTTCTTGCGACGCGACACGATCATGATCTGTGTGCGCTTGTTGTTGCGGGTGCGATAACCCTTGGTCAGATTGCCCCAAGGATCGACTGCATGGCGGCCTTCGCCGGTGCGGCCTTCGCCACCACCGTGAGGGTGATCCACTGGGTTCATGGCCACGCCGCGAACGGTCGGGCGGATACCCATCCAGCGCTTCACACCGGCCTTGCCGAGTTGGCGCAGGCTGTGTTCTTCGTTGGCGACTTCACCAATGGTGGCGCGGCACTCGATGTGAATCTTGCGCACTTCGCCAGAGCGCATACGCACCTGGGCGTAGACACCTTCGCGGGCCAGCAGGGTTGCCGAAGCACCAGCCGAACGGGCGATCTGTGCACCGGCACCGGGCTTGAGCTCGATGCAGTGGATGGTCGAACCCACGGGGATGTTGCGGATCGGCAGCGTGTTGCCAGCGCGGATCGGGGCTTCCGAACCGGACAGCAGGGATGCGCCCACTTCCAGGTTGCGGGGAGCGATGAAGTAGCGACGCTCACCGTCGGAAACGC
>NZ_JBITVD010000041.1:0-1082 GCF_044542805.1 Acidovorax sp. NPDC077693
CTAAGTGTCGCATCCCGGACGATTGCATAGACTCTAAACGCTATCCGCTCTTCATGGCCCGAGCTGTTCTGCAGGAGTTGGTAGAGTCCTTGCAATCTACCCAGGGAGCGAAGCCATGTTGATAGCCCTACACAAGAACGCTCGCACCACACCCGCCGTGCGGGCCGAGATCGCGGCCAGCGATGAGACAGCCAGTGTCTTGGCCCAGCGCTTTGGCATCACCGAGCAGACGGTCTACAAGTGGAAGAAGCGCTCAGTCTTTGGGGACCGCTCACACACGGCCCATCACCTACAGACGGTGCTTACGCCCGCGCAAGAGACTGTGGTGGTTCACTTGCGGCGTACATTGATGCTGCCTCTGGATGACCTGCTGGCCGTGACACGGGAGTTCATTTGCCCCGATGTCTCCCGCTCGGGCCTGGACCGGTGCCTGCGCCGCCATGCAGCGGGCAACCTCAAGGCCCTCAAGCCCCAGGAGCCTGCGCTGGCCCACAAGGCCTTCAAGAGCTACGAGCCAGGCTATGTGCACATGGACGTGAAGTACCTGCCCCAGATGCAGGACGAGAGCAGCCGACGTTATCTGTTCGTGGCCATCGACAGGGCCACGCGATGGGTGTTCGTGCAACTCAAGGCCAACAAGACAGCAGCCAGTGCGCAGGCTTTCCTGAAGGCATTGCACAAAGCCTGTCCGATCAGGATCAACAAGCTGTTGACCGACAACGGCAAGGAGTTCACAGACCGCCTGTTTGCCAGTAAGGAGCGAGAGCCCAGCGGCAACCATGAGTTTGACCAACTGTGCCAGGAGTTGGGCATAGAGCACCGGCTGACCAAGCCCAGAACACCCAGAACCAACGGCATGGTGGAGCGGTTCAATGGCCGCATAGCGGACGTCCTGAAGACCCACCGGTTCAACAGCCGTGAAGACATGGAGCAGACCTTGCTGCGCTATGTGGCCTTGTACAACCACCAGTTGCCGCAGTCAGCGCTCAAGAGCAAGACGCCGATGCAGGCTATGAAAGAGTGGTACCAGGAGCACCCGGATCTGTTTCACAAGCGGCCATATGATCGTCCGGGATGCGACA
>NZ_JBITVD010000042.1:0-1077 GCF_044542805.1 Acidovorax sp. NPDC077693
TGTCGTATCCCGGACGATCATATGGCCGCTTGAGAAACAGATCCGGGCGCTCCTGGTACCACTCTTTCATGGCCTGCATGGGCGTCTTGCTGCCCAGCGCGGACTGCGGCAATTGGTGGTTGTACAGAGCCACATAGCGCTGCAAGGTCTGCTGCATGTCCTCGCGACTGTTGAAGCGGTGGGTCTTGAGCACGTCTGCGATGCGGCCATTGAAGCGCTCCACCATGCCATTGGTTTTGGGCGTCCTGGGCCTTGTCAGCCGGTGCTCGATGTCCAGCTCCTGGCACAGCTGGTCGAACTCGTGCTGGCCACTGGGTTCGCGCTCCTTGCTGGCGAACAGGCGGTCCGTGAACTCCTTGCCGTTGTCGGTCAGCAGCTTGTTGATCTTGATCGGACAGGCCTTGTGCAGTGCGTTCAGAAAGGCCTTGGCACTGGCCGCTGTCTTGTGGGTCTTGAACTGCACGAACACCCACCGCGTGGCCCGGTCGATGGCCACGAACAGGTAGCGCCGGCTGCTCTCGTCCTGCATCTGGGGCAGGTACTTCACGTCCATATGCACATAGCCCGGCTCGTAGCTCTTGAAGGCCTTATGGACTACCGCCGGCTCGCGGGGCTTGAGGTCGTTGAGGTTGCCCGCTCCATGGCGGCGCAGGCACCGGTCCAGGCCCGAGCGCGAGACATGGACGCAAATGAACTCGCGCGTGACCGCCAGCAGGTCATCGAGCGGCAGCAGCAGGGTTCGCCTCAGATGCACCACCACCGTCTCTTGCGCGGGCGTGAGCACCGTCTGCAGATGATGGGCCGTGTGCGAACGGTCCCCGAAGACCTCGCGCTTCTTCCACTTGTAGACCGTCTGCTCGGAAATGCCAAAGCGCTGGGCCAGGACGCTGGCCGTCTCATGGCTGGCCGCGATCTCGGCACGCACGGCAGGCGTGGTGCGGGCGTTCTTGTGCAGGGCTATCAACATGGCTTCGCTCCCCGGGTGGATGGCAAGGACTCTATCAACTCTTGCAAAACCGAGCGGGCCATGAAGAGTGGGTAGCGTTTTGGATCTATGCAATCATCCGGGATGCGACA